>CAZMZS010000048.1:0-17903 GCA_964570675.1 uncultured Roseovarius sp.
GGCGAGGTGGTCTATCGCAACCGGATGATGGAGCTGATCCAGTATGCGCCCGCCACCGAACAGGTGCATGAAACGCCGGTGGTGATCTTTCCGCCCTGGATCAACAAGTATTACATTCTCGACCTCAAGCCGGAGAACAGTCTGATCAAGTGGATCACCGAGCAGGGTTACACGCTGTTCGTTGTGAGCTGGGTGAACCCGGATGAATCCTATGCCGATGTGGGGATGGCGGATTACGTCGAAGAGGGGTTCATGACCGCGATCCGCGAGGCCAAGGCGATCTGCAACACCAAGCAGGTCAACGCGGTGGGCTATTGCATCGCGGGCACGACGCTGCATCTGACGCTGGCGCTGATGGCGAAGCGGGGCGACAAGTCGGTGCGCTCGGCGACGTTCTTCACCGCGCTCACGGATTTCTCTGAGCAGGGCGAGTTCACCCCGTTCCTGCAGGATGATTTCGTCGATGGGATCGAAAGGGAGGTCGAGGAGCAGGGGATCCTGCGTTCCTTCATCATGTCGCGCACGATGTCTTTCCTGCGCTCGAACGATCTGGTCTATCAGCCCGCTGTGCGCAGTTACATGATGGGCGAGGCGCCGCCGGCCTTTGATCTGCTGTTCTGGAACGGCGACGGGGCGAACCTTCCGGGCTGCATGACGGTCGAGTATCTGCGCGGGCTGTGCCAGCACAACGCCTTCGTGAACGAAGGCTATGAGCTGTGCGGCGAACGGCTGCATATCAAGGATGTGAAGATCCCGCTGATGTCGGTGACCTGCCAGAGCGATCATATCGCGCCCTGGAAGGATTGCTATCGCGGGTTCCGCCAGACCGGCGCGCGTCAGCGCGAGTTCATCGTCTCGCAGTCAGGCCATATCGCGGGCATCGTCAACCCGCCTTCAAAGAAGAAATACGGCCATTACACCAATGACGACCTGAGCGTGGACGCCGACGCATGGATGGAAGGCGCGACCTTCCATGAGGGGTCATGGTGGCCGCGCTGGGAGGCCTGGCTGCGCAGGCGCTCGGGCAAGAAAGTTGATGCCAGGGAACCCGGCGATTCGGCGCATCCGCCACTGGCCCCGGCGCCCGGCACCTATGTGAAATCCAATCCAAGCGGCTGATTTTGCTGCATTTCCACATAAATGCTGCAGTGCAGCAAAAAGGGGTTGATTTTCTGCACTGCAGCACGCATATTGTTTGCAGACGCAGAAACGTGCGAAACAACTCGCAGAAATGCAAACCAAACAAGGACTGGATTTACCAATGGCCAAAGCACAAGACTTCAGCACCGTCATGAAAGACATCATGGGCTCGTTCCCCGTCGACACCAAAGCGATGGAAGACGCCTTCAGCAGCCAGGCAGCTCTGAGCGAGAAGCTCTCGGGTGTTGCACTGGACGCGGCAGAGAAATCGGCCGAAATCTCGAGCAAGTGGACCAAGGAAACCCTGTCCAAGATGACCGAGATGAGCAAAGCAAAGGCCGAGCCGGCCGACTATGCCAAGGCAATGACCGATTTCGCATCGGCAAATGCCGAAGTGGCCGCCGAGAACATGGCCGCCTTCGCCGAGATCGCCAAGAAAGTTCAGATGGACACCGTCGAACTGATGATGAGCGCCGGCAAGGACATGCAGGAAGACGCCGCAAAGGCCGTCAAGAAAGCCACCGACGACGTGACTTCGGCTGCCAAGAAAGCATCCGCCGCCAAGTAAGCGGAAACGACCATACGGCCTGATCTCCTCCTCCTCCCTGAGAGGGCCGGTATGACAAGGGCGAGCCGATTGCGGCTCGCCCTTTCTTTTTATTCTGCGCTGGCATAAGCTGTGCTGCAGCGCTGAAACATTCGGAGGACCGCGCAGTGGCCGAGACAGACAAACCGTTACTGATCAAGCGCTACGCCAGCCGCCGTCTGTATAATACCGAGACATCGGATTACGTGACGCTGGAGGATATCGCGGAGTTCATCCGCGACGGGCGCGAGGTGCAGATCATCGACCTGAAATCAGGTGACGACCTGACCCGCCAATACCTGTTGCAGATCGTCGCCGAACACGAAAGCCGCGGCGAAAGCGTGCTGCCGATCAGTGTTCTGACCGATCTGGTGCGCAGCTATACCACCCAGGCCACCAGCGTTGTCCCCGAATTCCTGGCCGCCAGCTTTGAAATGCTGCGCGAGGGGCAATCGGCGATGATGGAGAACATGACCAAGAACAACCCGCTGGCCAGCATGCCGGGGATGGACGCCATGCGCGCCCAGCAGGAAGCCTTCATGAAGGCGGTGACGGGCGGGATCGGCGGGCTGAGCAGCGCGCCCGAGCGCGAGGAATCCAAACCCGACGATGCTGAGACAGAGTCGGGCGAGGGCGAGGACCTGACCGAGATTCGCAAGCAGCTTGCCGAATTGCAGGAAAAACTGTCCAAGATGAACAAGTAACCGAGCCATGGTCGACAGTCCGGGCCGGATAACGCTCTGGGGTATCGAAGTGTTCATGGCAGCGGCCGATGAACGCTCGATCTCGGCGGCGGCCAAGCGTCTTGGGGCAAGCCCCTCGGCGGTCAGCCAGCAATTGACCAATCTAGAAGGCGCGGTGGGTGCGACGCTGTTGCAGCGCAATGCGCGCCCCGTGCGCCTGACGCCCGCGGGCGAGATCATGAAGCGCCATGCACAGGTGATTCTGAACGAGGCGACGCAGGCGCGCGCCGAACTGGCGATGTCGGACCTGTCGATGCTGACCCGGTTCCGGCTGGGCATGATCGAGGATTTCGAGGCCGACGTGACGCCGCGATTACTGACCCATATGGCGACGGAAATGCGCGGCTGTCAGTTCCTGCTGGAGACCGGCGCGAGCCATCATCTGTTCGATCTGCTGGACCAGCGTGCGCTGGATGTGATCGTGGGGGCCGATCTGGGCACACCGGGCGATTGGGCCGAGGTGCATCCGGTGCTGCGCGAAGGATTTGTGGTGGTGGCGCCCAAGGGGGCGGTGGACCCGCAAAAGGACATGCTGCGCCAGTTGAAGCGCATGGCGCTGGTGCTTTACACGCAGCGCCATTACATGGGGCGGCTGGTCAGTGCGCATCTGACGCGCCAGAGCATGACCCTGCGCCATCGTTTCGAGATCGACAGCTATCACGCCATCATGGCGCTGGTCGGGCAGGGGGCGGGGTGGACGATCCTGCCGCCGCTGGCCTTGATGCGGGCGCGCCGGTTTGCCGACCAGATCGACGTAATGGAGTTGCCGTTCGAGCCGCTGTCACGCACCATCAGCCTGACCGCGCGCAAGGATATTCTGGGCGAGATGCCCGCCAGCGTCGCCGGAACGCTGCGCCCTATCCTGCAGGAGCGCATCGTGGACCCGGCGATCGCGCGCTATCCGTTCCTTGAGGAAACGCTGACGGTGCTCTGAGGGGACTGCGCGCTCAGGTGCCGTAGCTGCGCGCCTCGCCCATCACGTCGCGCGCGGAGGCGATCAGCGCATCTGCGATCACGTCCAGTTCGGGCCGCGTGAGGCGCGCGGGCAGGCGCACATCGCAGGCGCGCATCAGCATCGCGCGGGTGCGCGGCAGCGGGCCGGGATCTTGCGGCAGGAAGCCCCAGTTCCAGAAGGCACGGGCATTGTCGGTTGAAAGGCCAAAGATCTGCACCTTGATGCCGCGCGCCTGGGCAGCGCTGGCAAAGGCGCTGGCATCGGCGTCGCTCATGGCGATCAGGTTGAACTGGATCGAATCCGGCGCGCGCTCTTCGGGGGGGAGTTTCGCCGGGACATGCAGCCAGGGGCTGGCTTCGAGCCTGGCGGCGACATGGTCGTGATTGGCGCGCCCGTCGGAGACGCGGCGCGGGATCTCGGCCAGTTGCGGGCGGATGATCGCGGCGCTGAGGTTGTTCATGCGCAGGTTATAAAGGGGCAGGCGGTTCTGCCAGCGGGCGAAGGCGGCGGCGAGGTCGGGGTCGTCGCGGCCCATATGCTTGGCCCAGTTATGTTCATAAGCGCCCGACATGATGACGGCGCGGGCCACCAGATCGGCGTCATCGGTGACCAGGATGCCGCCCTCGCCGGCATTGAGCAGTTTGTAAGACTGGAAGCTGAAGCAGCCGACGCGCCCGATCGTGCCGATCTTGCGCCCCGCCCATGTGGTGCCGAGCGAATGGGCGGCGTCCTCGATCACGGGGATGTCGCGGGCCGCGCAGAGCGACATGATCGCGTCCATGTCGCTGGTATGGCCGCGCATGTGGCTGATGATGACGGCCTGCACATCATCCAGCCGGGCGGTGAAATCGGCGATGTCGATGCGGTAATTCTCGCCGACTTCGCACAGGACGGGGATGCAATCGGCATGGACCACCGAGGAGGGCACGGCGGCGAAGGTGAAGCCGGGGATCAGAACGCGCGCGTCGCGCGGCAGGCCAAGCGCCTTGAGCGACAGGAACAAAGCCGCCGAACAGGACGAGACCGCGAGCGCATAGGCGCTGCCCAGGGTGGCGGCGAATTCCTGCTCGAGCAGGGTGACCGGCGCATCCTGGGGCGCGGTATAGCGAAAGAGATCGCCCGATTTCAGCATCCGGTCGATTTCGGCGCGGGCGGCTTCGGGGATGGGTTCGGCGTCGAAGGCATTGGGCGGAAGGGTCATCAGCTTCGGCTTTCCTGAAGTGTATTTTCGGGAAACCTAAAACAAAACCGCGCGCGACCCAAGTGGAATCTCTGTGACAGGCTGCCGCGCTGCGCAAATGGATCGGGCGCCCGAAAGGCCGGGAATGGCGGTTTGCGTATCATCCGGGTGCAGGGGTGCGCCAACGGCGCGGGCACATCTTGGTGAGGGCAGCGCGCGGGGCTCAGACGCCGAAGCGGTCGCGCATGGCGAACCATGTCATCGCCAGCACAAGGAGCGGTGAGCGCAGTGCCCGCCCGCCCGGAAAACCGGGTGCGGGCACACGCGCCATGGTGTCGAACCCGTCGGCCTGTCCGGTGATCGCATCGGCCATCAGCTTGCCCGCATGGGTGGCGCTGCCCACACCGTGACCGGAATAGCCCGAGGCCGACAGCATGTTGGGCGCGGGGCGGGTGAGGTAGGGCATGCGCTTCATGGTGATGGCGAGCGTGCCGCCCCAGCTGTAGTCGAAACGCACATCCGCAAGATGTGGGAATATCTGCGCCATCGGTTTACGCACGGTGGTGCCGATATCGCGCGGAAAGCGGTAGCCATAGCTTTCGCCGCCACCGAAGAGCAGGCGCTTGTCGGGGCTGAGGCGAAAGTAATTCACCACGAACTTGCTGTCGGCCACGGCGATGTCGCGGGTCAGCACGCGGGCGGCCTCGTCGCCCAGGGGTTCAGTCGCGGCGATGAAATTGTTGATCGGCATCACGCGGGCCGCGACCTTGGGTTCGAGCCCCCCCAGATAGCCGTTGCACGCAAGAATCACATGATCGGCGTGGACCGCGCCATGCCCGGCCTGCACCCGCGCGGGGCTGCCTTTGTGAACCTGCGACACCAGCGTGTCCTCGAAGATGCGCACGCCAGCATCCCGCGCCGCACGCGCCAGCCCAAGCGCATAGTTCAGCGGATGAAGATGCGCAGCACTCATGTCGAGCGAGCCGCCCACATAGCGCGGCGAGGGGCACAGCGCCTGCGCGCCGTCGCGGTCCAGCTTTTGCAGTTCGCCGTAGCCATAGCGCGCGGCGAGGTGATCGGCATAGGCGTGCTCGGCGGCGACTCCGGCCTTGGAAAAGCACATATGCGCGATGCCGGATTTGAGATCACAGTCGATCCGGTGGCGCGCGATCAGGGATTTTACCAGCGCCTTGGCGTCTTCGGCCAGTGCCCAGAGCTTTTGGGCGTCATCCGCACCGACCAACTTTTCCAGAGCGTCCTGTTCCATCCGCTGGCCTGAACCGAGCTGCCCGCCATTGCGCCCGGAGGCGCCGAAACCGACGCGATGCGCCTCGAGCAGCACCACGTCGAGCCCGGCCTCGGCCATGTGCAGCGCTGCCGACAGGCCCGTATAACCCGCGCCAATGACGCAGACATCGGCCTTTACCTGTCCGCGCAGGGGCGCGAAGCGCTCCAGCGGTTTCGCGGTGGCGGTATACCAGCTGTCGGGATATTGGCCCTGCCGGTCATTTGCGAATAGAAGATTCATGGTTCGGGCGGTCCGCAGGTCAGACGTTCATCAGGAGGTGTTCGCGCTCCCATGGGCTGATGACCTGAAGGAATTCTTCATATTCGGCGCGTTTCACGATGGAATAGACGCGGGCGAAATCCGGGCCAAGGATGTCATGCAGGTCGCTGGCCTCGTCGAACATGTCGAGCGCCTCGCCAAGCACGCGGGGGATATCGGAGTCGCCCGCATAAGCGTCGCCCTTGAATTGAGGGTCGGGGCGGGTCTCGTTCATCATCCCCAGAAGTCCGCAAGCAAGGCTGGCAGCGATGCCCAGATAGGGGTTGCAATCCATCCCGGCCATGCGGTTTTCGACCCGTCGCGCCTCGGGCGGAGAGAGCGGCACGCGGATGCCCGTGGTCCGGTTGTCGCGCGCCCATGCGAGGTTGATCGGCGCGGCGTGGTCCTTGACGTAGCGGCGATATGAATTGACGTAGGGTGCCAGCACCGCGACCGCATCGGGCAGGTGTTTCTGCAAGCCGCCGATGAAGTGATAGAACGCATCGGTTTCGCCGTCCTGCGGGCCGACGAACAGGTTGCGCCCGGTTTCGGGGTCGAGGATCGAGTGGTGGACATGCATCGAGCTGCCCGGCTCGTCCTCGATCGGTTTGGCCATGAAGGTGGCAAAGCAATTATGCTTGAGCGCGGCCTCGCGGATCAGGCGTTTGAAGTAGAACACTTCATCCGCCAGCTTGACCGGGTCGCCGTGGCGCAGGTTGATTTCAAGCTGTCCGGCGCCGCCTTCCTGGGTGATGCCGTCGATCTCGAAGCCCTGGGCCTCGGCGAAATCGTAGATGTCGTCGATCACGGGGCCGAATTCGTCCACGGCGGTCATCGAATAGGCCTGACGCGCGGCGGCGGGGCGCCCCGAGCGGCCCATCATCGGCTCGATCGGCTTGGCCGGATCAAGATTGCGCGCCACGAGGAAGAATTCCATTTCCGGTGCGACCACGGGCTGCATCCCGTGCTTGTGATAGAGATCGACCACCCGCTTGAGCACGTTGCGCGGGGCGAAGGGGATCGGCTTGCCATCGCGGTCATAGGCGTCATGAATCACCTGAAGGGTCCAGTCGCCGGTCCAGGGGGCGGCGG
Organism: uncultured Roseovarius sp.; assembly: GCA_964570675.1. Taxonomy (GTDB): domain Bacteria; phylum Pseudomonadota; class Alphaproteobacteria; order Rhodobacterales; family Rhodobacteraceae; genus Roseovarius. The sequence continues at coordinate 7,243 of CAZMZS010000048.1, forward strand.
TCGCGGTGGAGATGTCGGGCTTGAGGATCATGTCGCGCTCGATGAAGCCCTCGTCGCCCGCCGCTTCGCCCCAATCGCCGGTGATGGTCTGGAAGAAGATCGAATCCGGCAGGTGGAAATGCTGCTGGCGGGCGAATTTCGAGGCCGGAACGGCCTTGCCGCGGGCGATGCCCGGCAGGTCCGCGATGACGCATTCCACCTCGTCGAGGCGGCGCCCCTCGAGATAGGCCTGCGCCGCCTCGGGGAGGGTGTCTTTCCAGTCGGCCATGTCAGGGCTCCTGTTTGAAGAATGCGGCGATACGGTCGGCGATGACGTCGCTTTCGATCGGTGCATCGAGTTGGGTTTCGGCCTTGGCCAGAAGCGGGTCGGGGACCACGCCGGGGCCGCGGTGGCGGATCAGCTGGCCGATCATCTGCGAGGTGAATTCCGGGTGCGGCTGAATCGTGTAGGCGCGGTTGCCGTAAAGCAGCGCGGCATAGGCGCAGGCATCGTTGGCGCCGATCACCTCGGCGTCGTCGGGCAGCTCCACCACCTGGTCCTGGTGCCAGGCATTGAGCGGCAGGTGCTGGCCTTCGATGTCGTATTCGGTGCGCCCGATCACCCATCCTCCGGGATGTTTCACCACCTTGCCGCCAAGGGCCTGGGCGATGATCTGATGGCCAAAGCACACCCCCACCAGCGGGCGGCCATCGGCATAGACGGCGCGGATGAACGCCTCCAGGGGGGCGATCCAGGGGTGGTCCTCGTAGGCGCCATGCTTGGAGCCGGTGATGAGCCAGCCATCGGCGTCGGAGGGGCTGGCGGGGTAGTCCTCGTCGACCACGTTCCAGGTCTGGTAGGTAAAGCCATGCCCTTCAAGCAGGCGCGCGAACATGGCGTCGTAATCGCCCAATTCGCGCCGCACGATGTCGATGGCATGTCCGGTCTGCAGAATCCCGATTTTCATGGGAACCCCATAATTTGATCAAATTCAGGCTAACCCAGCCAAAAGGCGTGGGCAAGCCCCTCGCGCGCATCTGGTCGGGATGGTGCCTTGCGCTGCAGCCTACACCGTTTCGAGATAGGTTTTCCACTGCGCTTCGGGAGCGATGTCGCGCATCAGCCGCAATTCCTGGCGCTTGGTCATCACCAGGTTTGCGATCAGTTCGCGGGGCAGGAAGGCGGCGATCAGCGGATCACCCTGAAAGCGGTCGATCGCGGTTTCCCAGTCCGCCGCCATGCGGGGCAGGTCGTGCTCATAGGCATTGCCGGTGATCGGGTCGGGGGGCTCCATGGCGGTCTCGACCCCGGTGATCGCGGCACCCAGGATGGTGGCGAAGGTGAGATAGGGGTTGATGTCGCCCCCCGCGGCGCGGTGCTCGATGCGGCGCGCGGCGGGCGGGCCGCCGGGGATGCGGATGGCGGCGGTGCGGTTCTCATAGGCCCAGGAGGCGCTGATCGGGGCATGGGCGCCGGGCACGAGGCGCGCATAGCTGTTGGCATGGGGCGCGAAGACCAGCGTCGAGGCGGGCAACGCCGCAAGGCAGCCCGCCACGGCGGCGCGCAGCGTGTCGGTGCCCTTGGCGGTGCCATCGTCAAAGACATTGCGCCCGTCAGCGTCCAGCACCGAGAAATGCAGATGCATTCCGTTGCCCGCGTCATTGGCGAAGGGTTTGGCCATGAAACTGGCCGAAAACCCGTGCCGGTGGGCCAGCCCCTTGATCAGCGTCTTGAAAAGCCAGGTATCGTCGGCGGCACGCAGCGCGTCCTGATGATCGAGCGTCACCTCGAACTGGCCGATCCCGGCCTCGCTGGTGGCGGTCTGCGCCGGGATGCCCATGGCCGCGCAGGCCTCGTAAAGGGCGGTCAGGAAGGGGTCGAAGGCATCCATCTGTGCCATCGACAGGATCCCCGGCGCCTCGAGTCGGCGCCCCGAGCGCGGGTCACGCACATGGCGCAAGGCCTCGCCGCTGTCATCGACCAGGGTGAATTCCAGCTCGGTGGCGGCGATCACCTGCCAGCCGCGCTCGCCGAAACGGTCCAGCACCCCGACAAGCGCATGGCGCGGATCGCCCTCGAAGGGGGCGCCGTCCTCGTGATGCATGGCCATGGGCACCAGCGGCTGGGGCGCGTCAAGCCAGGGCAGGGGCACCGGGCCGCGCCCTGTCGGATAAAGCACCCCATCCGCGTCGCCCGAGTCAAAGACCAGCGGCGAGCCTTCGATATCGGCCCCGAAAATATCCACGTTGAGCACGGAAAGCGGCATTCTGACCGCGCCCGAATCCAGTTTCAATGCATAGGCGCCGGGGATGCGTTTGCCGCGCATCTGGCCGTTGAGGTCGCAGGCGGCGACCCGGATCGTGGGATGATCGGCAAGCTCCATCGCGGAACACTCCTGAAAACAGTGCTCACAAAGGCTAATCCGTCATCGCGCCGGACGCCACAAGAATTTGATCAAAATATCGCGCACTGCTCCGAACCTGCCCCGAACCGCGCCCTTCTTCTGTTCTCAAATATCCCGGGGGGAGTCCCGGACCTGTCCGGGACGGGGGGCCGCGCCCCCCTGCCACCGCTGCCTCAGCCCGAAACGGAGGCGTCGTAGATGCTGCGGATCGAGGCGCCGATGGTGGCGTTGAAGTCATCATCCGACTGCGCGTCGGAAAGCCCCTCGGTCAGGGCGCGGCTGAAGCTGGCGATCATGCCGGTATTGCTGGCAAGGCGGGCGTTGGCCTCGTCGCGGGCATAGCCGCCCGACAGCGCCACCACGCGCATCACGCGCGGATGGGCGATGAGCGGCGCATAGAGGTTCGCCGTCTCGGGCAGGGTCAGCTTGAGCATGACCTGGCTGTCCTCTGGCAGCGCATCGAGTTCGGCGGCGATGGCGTCGCGCAGGATCTCTTCGGCCTCGGCCTTGTCGGCGATGCTGATCGTCACTTCGGGTTCGATGATCGGCACGAGGCCATGACCAAGGATCTGGCGGCCGATTTCGAATTGCTGCGCCACGACCGCCTTGATTCCCTCGGGATTGGCGGCGTTGATGACCGAGCGCATCTTGGTGCCGAAGATCCCCGCCTTCACCGCGCGTTCCAGCAGCGCATCGAGATCGGGCATCGGTTTCATCAGCTGTACGCCATTTTCATCGTCGGCAAGGCCCTTGTCGACCTTGAGGAAGGGCACCACGCCGCGTTCCTGCCAGAGGTAGTCGGGCGAGGCTTTGCCGTCGATCTGGCGCTCCATGGTCTGTTCGAACAGGATCGCGCCGATGATGTGATCGCCGCTGAAGGCCGGGGCGCGGGCGATGCGCGAGCGCATTTCGTGGATGAGGTCGAACATCTCGGCATCCGAGTTGTAGCGGTCCTCTTCGATGCCATAGAGGCGCAGGGCCTTGGGGGTCGAGCCGCCCGACTGATCGAGTGCCGCGATAAAGCCGTTTGCGTTGCGGACCTGCTCGGCCTGACGTTCCCTGGACATGATCTGACTCCCGGTTTCTGGACGTGTTCTTGTTGCGTCGCGCCTCTGCGCAAGCACCCTCGCGACGTCTTAGGCGAGGGGTGGGATTTATGCAATCGTGGTGGCGCTAACGGCGCGACGCACGCGCGCCTGATTTCAAAGACTTTTCGCCTGGGCGAAAGAGACGAGGCGGCGCGACTCCGCGTCCCAGAGATGCAGCCGCACGCTGTGCAGGCTTTCCCGGATGGACATGCGATTGCTTTCGGCCAGTTCCGCATGATCCCGCAGCACCTCGGGCAGGCGATAGAAGGGGATGCGGCTGTAAAGGTGATGCACATGGTGGACGCCGATATTGGCGCTGATCCATTGCAGGACGGGGGGCAGCACGTAGTGCGAGCTGCCGTGGAGTGCGGCGTCGTGCAACTGCCAGTCTTCCTCGTTGTCCCAATGCGTGGTTTCGAACTGATGTTGCACATAAAAGAGCCAGACCCCGGCGGTGGCCGCAAGCAGCGTCGAGGGCAGGAAAATCAACAGGATGGGCACGAGGCCACCAAAATAGATAACAGCTGCCACCCAGACGAAGATCGCGGCATTCGTGCACATCGCGCTGACCCAATACCGGACATTGCCCATCAGCCCCAGCGGCAGCCGGTTCTGGAAAAAGAACAGATAGCCCGGCCCCAGGCAGAACAGGACGACCGGGTTGCGATAAAGCCTGTAAAGCAAACGGTTGAGCGGCTTCAGGTCGCGATATTCCGCGACGGTGATGGTCTGGATGTCGCCCATGCCGCGCCGTCCGAGATTGCCCGACGAGCTGTGGTGAATCGAATGGGAGCGGCGCCACACATCATAGGGTGTCAGCGTCAGGACGCCGATCACGCGACCGAGCCAGTCGCTCAGGGTGCGGTTCTGGAAAAATGCGCCATGCCCGCAGTCGTGCTGGATCGCGAAAAGGCGCAGCAGGAAACCCGCATTCACCAGAGAAAGGGCGAGGGTCAGCCAGTAGCTGACCGACATGGACCACCAGGCAAGCGCCCACAAGATCAGGAACGGGCCCAGTGTGACCGCAAGTTCGAATGAGCTGCGTTTGGGGTCGGGTTCACGATACTCCGCGAGGATCCTGATCCATTCCCGTGCAGGACGGGCCTCGCCAAGCTGACGGACAGCTTCGGATTGATCGGGCATTGCCTGCTTTCTCGCTTGTTGTGCCGACCTCTTACAAGATCGGAGGGTTTTCGCAAAGCTGTCTTTTTGAAGCAGGTGCGAAGACCCTGCCGCAATGTCTTTGGCCCGGGGGGGCAGGCCCCCCGAGGGCGTGGCGGCGTCAGGTCTGCAATGCCGCGACGCCGGGCAGGTCCTTGCCTTCCATCCATTCGAGGAAGGCACCGCCGGCAGTGGAGATATAGGTGAAATCCGCCGCCGCGCCCGATTTGTTGAGGGCCGCGACCGTGTCGCCCCCCCCGGCCACCGACACGAGCTTGCCCGCGCGGCTGAGCCCGGCGGCATGGGCGGCGGCGGCATTGGTGGCGGCGTCGAAAGGTTCGATCTCGAAGGCGCCAAGCGGCCCGTTCCAGATCAGCGTGCGCGCAGCGTCAAAGGCCGTGGTGATGCGCGCCACCGATTGCGGCCCGGCGTCAAGGATCATCGCATCCTCGGGGCAGGCATGGGCTGGCACGGTTTCATGCGCCGCGCCGGCTTTGAATTCGCGCGCGACCACCACATCGGCGGGCAACAGGATCTCGCAACCCGCGGCGCCCGCCTTGGTCATGATAAGGCGCGCGGTGTCGGCCATGTCGTGTTCGCAAAGCGACTGCCCGACGCTGAGGCCCTGCGCGGCCAGAAAGGTGTTGGCCATGCCGCCGCCGATCACCAGTTGATCGACCCGCTCCACGAGGTTGCCCAGCAAATCGAGCTTCGACGATACCTTGGCGCCGCCCACCACCGCCACCACCGGGCGTTGCGGCGTGCCGAGCGCGGCCTCGAGCGCCTCGAGTTCGGCCTGCATCAGGCGTCCCGCGCAGCATGGCAGGTGGCGCGCCAGCGCTTCGGTCGAGGCATGGGCGCGATGCGCTGCGGAAAAGGCATCGTTGCAATAGATGTCACCGAGACCCGCAAGGCGCGTGGCGAAGTCCGGGTCGTTGGCCTCTTCGCCGGGGTGAAAGCGAATATTCTCGAGCAGCAGAACATCGGCGGCGCGGGCCTCGTCGGTGAGGTTCTCTGCGCCATCGAGCGTCTCGATGAAGGTGACGCGCCGCCCGAGCGCCTTTTCCAGCGCGGGCACGACCGGGCGCAGCGACATCTCATCCACCACCTTGCCCTTGGGGCGACCGAAATGGGCGATGAGCATGGGCTTGCCGCCTGCGGCCAGGATCGCCTCGATTGTGGGCACGATGCGGGTGATGCGGGTGGCGTCGGTGACGCGGCCGTTCTCGATGGGGACGTTGATGTCGACGCGGGTCAGCACCGTCTTGCCGTCAAGATCCATGTCGTCGAGGGATTTCCAGCTCATGCCCACCAGTTCTGCTCCTGTCGCCTCATCAAAACGCGCGCTTCTCATGGCCTGTCGGGCGCGGGGCGTCAAGCTCTGCGCTTGGCAATCGTGCCGTGGCGTCTTAGGTATCGGGCAACACATGCAATCAAGGAGGGCCAGATGGCCGAAATCAAGGATCCCGAGAACACCGTCCTGATCGAATTGAAGGACGGCACGGTCACGATCGAGCTGATGCCCGACATCGCGCCGGGCCATTGCGAGCGGATGAAGGAACTGGCGCGCAGCGGCCAGTATGACAACGTGGCCTTTCACCGGGTGATCGACGGCTTCATGGCCCAGACCGGCGATGTGGCCAATGCCAACATGGAAAAGGATTACAATCCCGGCCGGGCAGGCACCGGGGGCAGCGATATGCCGGACCTCAAGGCCGAGTTCAGCCGTATCCCCCATGACCGCGGCACCATCGGCGCGGCGCGCAGCCAGAACCCGAACAGCGCCAACAGCCAGTTCTTCATCAATTTCAGCGACAACCATTTCCTCAACGGGCAATACACCGTCTATGGGCGGGTGATTTCCGGCATGGAGCATGTGGACGCGATCACGCGCGGCGAGCCGCCCGCGAATCCCGACCGGATGATCAGCGTGAAGGTGGCGGGCGATGCGTAAACTGGCCGTATTTTTCAGCCTGATGGCCGGTCCGGCGCTGGCCACCGGCTTGCAGATCGAAGTGGCGGGCGAGGCCAATGGCACCGTCACCATCGACCTTTTCGAGGATGTGGCGCCGCAGCATGTGGAACAGATCACCGCGCTGGCCGAGGCGGGGGCCTATGATGGCGTGGTGTTTCACCGCGTGATCGAGGGTTTCATGGCGCAGACGGGCGATGTGGAATTCGGCAAGCTCGAGGGCGGCGACATGCGCCGCGCCGGGATGGGCGGCAGTGACCGCCCCGATCTTGCGGCCGAGTTCTCGGATATCGACTTTGAGCGCGGTGTGATCGGCATGGCCCGCAGCCAGGACCCGAACAGCGCCAACAGCCAGTTCTTCATCATGTTCGCCCCGGCGACCCATCTCAACGGGCAATATACCGTTGTCGGCGAGGTGACGGACGGGATGGACGTGGTCGACGCCATCAAGCGCGGCAAGGGCCGAAATGGCGCCGTCGTCGGCCAGCCCGATGTGATGCAATCGGTCACGGTCACCGAGTAGGCCATGCAGGCCACGGGATACGAGCCGCTGGACACGCTCAAACCCGTGGCCGACGGGCTGTGGCTGATCGACGGGCCAGCGATCCGTTTTTTCGGGATGCCGTTCTCCACCCGCGCCACGGTGGTGCGGCTGGAGAATGGCGAGCTTTGGGTCCATTCGCCGACAAGGCTGACCGACGGGCTGCGCCGTGAACTTGACGCGATTGGCCCGGTGCGCCACCTGATCGCCCCGAACTGGCTGCATTACGCGCATCTGACGGACTGGCAGGCGGCTTTTGCCGAGGCGCAGGCCTGGGGTGCGCCGGGTGTCGCCGCGCGGGCTCAGAAGAAGGGCCTCGCGCTGCATCTGGACCGCGAATTGCAATGGGATTGCGCCGAGGTGCCGTGGGAAGGGCAGATCGAGCAGATGATCGTGCGCGGCAGCAAGGTCCATCGCGAGGCGGTGTTCTTTCACCGCGCCAGCCAGACCCTCATCCTGACCGACCTGATCGAGGCCTTTGAAACCGCGAAACTGCCGGTCTGGATGCGCCCGCTTGTCTGGATCGCCGGGATCGACGATCCCGACGGCACAATGCCCCCCGACATGCGGCGCAGCTTTCGCGACCGCACCGCATTGGGCACCGATGTGGAGCGGATGATCGCCTGGGCGCCCGAGCGGGTGATCATCGCCCATGGTCGCTGGTATGAAAGCAACGGGGTCGCCGAACTGGAGCGCGCCTTTCGCAAGGTGCTGAACCACAGCCGCTGGGACAAGGCGCTTGACGACATGAAGGCACGCGAAGACGGACGGCGCTGATCCACACGGCGCGTCACGTCTGCGTGCGCGCCTCTAGGCGAAACGACGCGGGGCAGGCATCATGCGGGCAGTTTGCCAGGAGTTTCTGCCATGTCCCGACTGTCCCGCCTTTCCCGTCTGCCGCTATTCGCAACGATCCTCCTTGCCCTGAGCGGCCAATTGGCCGCCGCCGAGCCTTCGGCCTGGAAAGATGCATGGCCGCGCACGGATTTCACGACCAACAGCGTCGAAAGCTGGGATGAGATCATCTCGGGCGGCCCGCCCAAGGACGGGATCCCGGCGCTGAACGCGCCCGATTTCATCCCCGCCAGCGACGAGACCCGGTTCGGCGCGCGCGAGCCGGTGATCACGCTCAAGATCGGGGACGCCACCCCGCGCGCCTATCCGCTCCGCTATCTGACCTGGCATGAGATCGTCAATGACAGCATGGCGGGGGTGCCGGTGGCGGTGACCTTCTGCCCGCTATGCAACTCCGCCATGGTGTTTGACCGCCGCAGCGGGCAGGAGGTGCTGGAGTTCGGCGTCTCGGGCAAGCTGCGTAACTCGGACATGATCATGTTCGACCGCCAGAGCGAAAGCTGGTGGCAACAGGCGCTTGGCAAGGCCATCGTGGGGCGCATGACGGGGCGCGAATTGCGCCAGCTGCCGTCCTGGATGGAAAGCTGGGAACAGTTCCGCGCGCGCCATCCCGACGGGCTTGTGATGGCCGAGCCGGAACATGCGCGCCGCTATGGCCAGAATCCCTATGGCGGCTATGACAGCGCGGCGCGGCCCTTTCTTTATGACGGCGCGCCCCCGCCGCATGGCGTGCCGGCGCTGGCGCGCGTGGTGCGTGTGGGCGACAGGGCCTGGCCGCTTGAGCGGGTGCGCCGCGCGGGCGGGATCGACGAGGCGGGGGTGTCGATCACCTGGGAGGCCGGCCAGGCCTCGGCGCTCGATACCGCCAGAATCGCCGAGGGGCGTGACGTGGGCAGCGTGCGGGTGCGCGATGCGGAAGGGCGCGACCTGCCGCATGATCTTCTGTTCGCCTTCGCATTTCACGCATTCTGGCCCGATGGGCGCTGGATGCTGGGCCCGTGACCAAGCGCACCCGCCTGTGTCCTTGGCCGCCGGCGGATGCCTCCGGCGGGAGTATTTGGGGCAAGATGAAGCCCATGCCCCTTTCTTCATCTGGCGAAAAATACCTCGGGGGAGTCGCAGCTTGCTGCGACGGGGGCAGCGCCCCCATTCCTGCCTAGCGGATGATATTGATCCTGAGCTTCAGGCCTCGGCGCGCGGCCGCAGGCAAGTGGCGGTTCAGGCGGCGGTTGATCAGGCCGAAAAGCGCGATGATTCCCAGTGTCAGCAGGATGAAGTACCCCGCGAGGATCGGGTAGGGCACAAAGGGGTTGAAGGTCTTGTCGGCGAAGTAATTGGCGTAATAGAGCGCATCACCGCGTTGCTGCCAGGCCGGGAAGCCCGAAAAGAACACCAGCGTCGTGGCGTGAAAGAGGAAGATCGCTTCGTTGGTATAGGCCGGCCAGGCGAGGCGCAGCATGGTGGGCCAGACGATGCGGCGAAAGCGCGGCCAGCCCGCGAAGCCATAGGCGTCGGCAGCTTCGATATCGCCCCGCGGGATCGCACGCAGCGCGCCGTAGAAGATTTCGCCCGAATAGGCGGCGGTGTTGAAGAACAGCACGATCAGCGCCCCGAGCCAGGCCGAGGTGAAAGGGTCGAAGACGGGGCTGACGGATTTCAGTTGCAGGAAGGCGAAATAGGCGAAGAAGAACTGGATAAAGAGCGGCGAGCCGCGAAACACGAAGATGAACCAGCTCGCGCTTTTGCGGATCACCCGGTTGCGCGCGCCCTTGCCCACCGCGAGGGCCGTCGCGAGAAAGAACCCCGCCAGAAGCGCCAGCGCGCCGAAATAGATGTTCCACAGCAGGCCCGAGCCGATCAGCGTCACCTGTTCGCACAAGGTGAAATCCTCGCGCGGGAGCAGGCGTTCGCCGATCCCGAGGCTGCGCAGCCCGTAATCCTGAACCGTCTGCCAGCAGCTCATGCGGTGGCCTTTCGCTGGGCGTCACCGCCGCTGGTGGCCTGTCCGCGGGTCAGTTTCTGCATCAGCCGTTCGAGGTAGATTTCGGAAATCCGCGTGAAGCCGAGGTAGAAAATCAGCAGCGCCAGGAAATACCACATCCGCCAGTCGCCATGCGGATAGTCGGTGAAGCGGGGATTGGCGGTGCCGCCAAGGCTGCGCGCCCAATAGACGATATCCTCGATCCCCAAGAGGAACAGCAGCGGCGTCGCCTTGATCAGCACCATCCAAAGATTGCTGAGGCCGGGCAGCGCATAGACCCACATCTGCGGCACCAGAATGCGCCAGAAGGTCTGGCGGCGCGACATGCCATAGGCTTCGGCGGTTTCGAGTTGCGCATGGGGCACGGCGCGCATGGCGCCGAAGAGAACATTGGCGGCAAAGGCGCCAAACACGATCGAAAAGGTCAGTACCGCCAGGAAGAAGCCATAGACCTCATGCACCCATTGCGCGGTATTCCCGCGCGGCAGCTTGGCCTCGGCGCAGACGATGAAATCATTGCCCTGGCGGATTGGCTGATCCCAGTCGGGGCAAAGCATCTGGTGGCGCATCCATTCAAAGCCCTGATCGAGGGCGATCACGAAAAAGAGGAAGAAGGCGATATCCGGCACGCCGCGCACGATGGCGATATAGCCCTTGCCGAACCACGCGATCGGCCAGA
>CAZMZS010000049.1:0-16286 GCA_964570675.1 uncultured Roseovarius sp.
GCATCCACCGTCACGCTGTCGCCGGTGCGGTCGGGGGCGGTGAAGCTCAGCTCTTCGAACACCCGTTCCATCACCGTATAGAGGCGGCGGGCGCCGATATTCTCGACCGACTGGTTCACCTCGGCGGCGATGCGCGCAAGGGCGGCGATGCCGTCTTCGGTAAAGGTGACGGTCACGTTCTCGGTGCCCATGAGGGCGGTATATTGACGGGTGAGGGCGTTGTCGGTCTCGGTCAGGATGCGCACGAAATCCTCCTCGGTGAGCGCGCGCAGCTCGACCCGGATGGGCAGGCGGCCCTGCAATTCGGGCAACAGGTCCGAGGGCTTGGCGATATGGAAGGCGCCCGAGGCGATGAACAGGATATGGTCGGTCTTGACCGGGCCGTGCTTGGTGGAGACCGTGGTGCCTTCGATCAGCGGCAGGAGGTCACGCTGCACCCCCTCGCGCGAGACATCGCCGCCACGGGTTTCGGACTTGGCGCAGACCTTGTCGATCTCGTCGAGAAAAACGATGCCGTTCTGTTCGACGGATTCGAGCGCGGTCTTGGCGACGGCCTCGTCATCAAGGAGCTTGTCGGCCTCTTCGCCGATCAGCGCCTGGTAGCTTTCGGCGACGGTCATCTTCTTGCGCACGGTGCGCCCGCCGAAGGCCTTGCCGAAGATATCGCCGAGATTCATCATCCCCATCTGGCCGCCGGGCTGGCCGGGAATATCCATCATGCCCATCGGGTTCGAGCTGTCGGCGACATCGAGTTCGATCATCGTGTCGTCAAGCAGCCCGTCGCGCAGTTTCTTGCGGAACATCTCGCGGGTGGCTTCGCGGGCATCCTCGCCGGCGATGGCGGCGATGACGCGCTCCTCGGCATTGGCATGGGCGGTCGATTTCACGTCCTCGCGCATGAAGTCGCGGGTTTGGGCGATGGCGGAATCCACCAGATCGCGGATGATCTGTTCGACATCGCGGCCGACATAGCCGACTTCGGTGAACTTGGTGGCCTCGACCTTGATGAAGGGCGCGCGGGCGAGTTTGGCGAGGCGGCGGGAGATCTCGGTCTTGCCGACGCCGGTGGGGCCGATCATCAGGATGTTCTTGGGGTAGACCTCGTCGCGCAGGTCGTCGGCGAGTTGCTTGCGCCGCCAGCGGTTGCGCAGGGCGACGGCGGTGGCGCGCTTGGCCTCTTTCTGGCCGATGATGAAACGGTCGAGTTCGGAGACGATCTCGCGCGGGGTCAGGTCGGTCATTTGGAGATGCTTTCTACGGTCAGGTTGCCGTTGGTAAAGACACAGATATCGGCGGCGATCGACATGGAGTCGCGGGCGATCTCTTCGGCGGTGCGGTCGCTGTCCATCATGGCACGGGCGGCGGCGAGGGCGTAGTTGCCACCCGAGCCGATGGCGGTGCAGTCATGTTCGGGTTCCAGAACGTCGCCCGCGCCGGTGATGACGTAAAGCTGGTCGCCATCGGTGACGATCAGCATGGCCTCGAGTTTCTGGAGGTACTTGTCGGTGCGCCAGTCCTTGGCCAGTTCGACGCAGGCGCGTTGAAGCTGGCCGGGCGTGGCTTCGAGCTTGGATTCCAGCCGCTCGAGAAGAGAGAACGCATCGGCGGTGGACCCGGCGAAACCGGCGACCACGTCATAGCCGCCGGGCGAGAGGCGGCGCACCTTGCGGGCGCTGCCCTTGATGACGGTGTTGCCAAGGCTGACCTGTCCGTCGCCGGCGATCACGACCTTGCCGCCTTTCTTGATGCCGACGATGGTGGTGCCGTGCCAGCCGGGAAATTCGTTGCTCATGGGGCCTCCATTCGGTTCCCGCCTATATGGAAGGGCGGGGATCGGGGTGCAAGGGGCGCGTCAGCCCAGAAGATCGCGGGCGACCTGCGAAAAGATGCGCGTGCCGATCGGGATCAGATCGTCGGGAAAGTCGTAATCGGGGTTATGCAGAGCCGCATGAGAGCGGCCCGCGCCAAGGAACAGCATGGCGGATTGGGCGCCGTGGCCGAAGCGGCCGAAATCCTCGGAGGCGCGCATCGGCAGGCCGGAGGCGTCATGCGAAATGCCAAGGGCATCGAGCGCCGCCTGAAGATGCGCGGTGGCCTCGGGGTGGTTCTCGCAATGGACGAAGACGTCATGGAAATCGTGTTCCACGCTCAGCCCGTGGCGCGCGGCGGCGCCCTGCATGAGCCCGAGCGCGGTGTCACAGAGCGCCGACATGCGATCATCGGTGAGGGTGCGCAGCGTCGCGTAGAGCGTCGCGTCGCCCGGTGCGATCCCGAAGGCGGGCGTGCCCATTGCGGCATGGGTCACGGTGACGAGGGTGAAATCGGCGTCCTGCGTGCTGCCCTGGCTGAGGGCGGTCAGCGCGGGCATGAGGTCAGACAGCGCGCCCATCGGCGAGGTGCCGTTCTCGGGTTCGGACGCATGGGCGGATTTGCCGGTGAAGCGCATCGAAACCCCGCGCGAGGCGCAATTGACCGGGCCGGAGACCAGCCCCACATGCCCAAGCGGCAGCCCCGGCATGTTATGCAGGGAAAAGGCGATATCGGGTGTAACAGGCTCGAATCCGGGATCGGCGATCACGGCGGCGGCCCCTGCCCCGGTTTCCTCGGCGGGTTGGAACATCAGTACGACGCGCCCGCGCGCGGGGCGACGGCGAGACAAGAGCCGCGCAAGACCCACCAAGATGGCGCTGTGCCCGTCATGGCCGCAAAGATGCCCCTTGCCCGGTGAGCCGGAGCAATGCGGCGCATCGGAAAGCTCCTGGATCGGGAGCGCGTCGATCTCGGCGCGAAAAAGCACGGTCGGCCCCGGCGCGGCACCCGCAAACACGGCGGCGATCCCGTGGCCGCCTAGCCCCGAAAGAACCGTATCAGGCGCAAGCGCGGCAAGAACCCGGCGCGCGGTCTCGGATTCTTCGCCCGAGAGTTCGGGGTGGCGGTGCAGATCGCGGCGAAAGGCCGTGAGCTCGGCGATATCGGAGTTGGAAAGCGTCATACACCCATGTTCCGCAGTTTCACGCAAAAGAAAAGGGCCGCGCGATGGCGGCCCTTTGCGATCATCGCGCCTGAGGCGATCAGATGCTGTCTTCGATCCAGCTTTGCAGCGCGGCCTTGGGGGCGGCGCCTGCGCGGTTGGAGACGACTTCGCCATTCTTGAAGATGAACAGTGCCGGGATGCCGCGCACGCCCATTGCGGCGGCGGCGTTGGGGTTGCTGTCGACATCGACCTTGGCGACCTTGATCTTGCCATCCATCTCGGATGCCAGTTCTTCGAGGGCCGGGCCGATCTGTTTGCAGGGGCCGCACCATTCGGCCCAGAAATCCACCACGACGGGGATGTCGGAATTCTTTACTTCGGCGTCGAATGTTTCGTCGGTTACGGCAACGGTGCCCATGATCAATTCTCCTGAAGGGGTGTGGTTGGCACGAACCTAGGTAGGCGGGCGGGATGCGTCAAGCGATTGGGGTGTCGCAGAGCGCGCGCGTCACAAGATCGTGCGGAAGGCGCATCAAGCTTGCGCTGCGGGTCCAGAGCAAAGCGGTTTCAATGCGGCGATCCGGGTAGATTTCGCCAAGCGCATGGGCATAGGCGCCCATTTGGCGCAACAGCCCGTCTGGCGTGGCCTCGGGCGTGGCCGGGACAATGGCGTTGGTCTTGAAATCGACGGCAAGCACATGGTCGGGCGAGACGATCAGCCTGTCGATCGTGCCGTGAATGCGCCGGCCTTGCAGCGCGGCCAGCGTGGCGGTCGCAGGCACCTCGGCCAAGGCCAGCGGTGAGAAGAGCGGTTGCAGGTCAGGGGTGTTCAGAACGGTCTGCGCCTCGGTGAAGAGGTCGGCCAGGGTCTCGCCCTCGGCGGCATCGGGGCCGGAGGCAAGGAGCCGCGCGGCCATGTCGGGCCAGTCGGCTTGCGGGGCCTCGGGGAGGTATTCAAGCAGGCGGTGGATCTGGCGACCGCGGCGCTTGGCAGCGTCCTCGTCAAGGCCCGTATCGCCGGGCAGCGCCTTGGCCCCGCCAAGCTGGGAGGGGCTGAGCGTTTCCGGGATGGGTGCGAGCCGGGGCGCGGGCTGTCGGAAATGCGCGGGCAGAACGGCAGTGGACCGCCGCGACGGCGGCGGAGAAACAGAGCCTGTTTCAGCCCAATTTCCATGTTCCAGCCGAAGCCCTGCACCGCCGTCAAAATCGCAGGGCTGCGCGCCAGCGGACTGAAGCCCGCTGCGCACCTTGTCATACCAGGCATCGCCCGATGACCCCAGATCGCCCGCGGCCGCGACGATCAGCCATTTCTCGGCGCGGGTCATGGCGACGTAAAGCAGGCGCTCGCGCTCGGCGCGCTCGGCATCCCGCGCGGCGTCGTTGGCATCTTTGATGACGCGGGGCGATTCCGCGGCGGGGGTGCGCCAAAGGGCGGTGCCGTCGGCCACGGCGATCTGGTTGCGGATGCGGATATCACGCTTGCCGGTATCGGGCAGGATCACCAGCGGCGATTCAAGCCCCTTGGCGCCATGCACCGTCATGACGCGCACGCGGTCCCCGGCGCTGTCCATCTGGCGCTTGATTTCAAGATTGTCGGTTTCCATCCAGACAAGGAAACCCGTGAGGCTGTCAACGGCGCGTTGTTCATAGGCCATCGCCTGCGTCAGCAGTGCGTCGATACCGTCTTCGGCCTCGGGGCCAAGGCGGGCCAGCAGTTTGCGGCGGCCATCGTGGCGGGTGAGGATGCGCTCGATCAGGTCATAGGGGCGCAGGAATTCGGCCTTGCTGCGCAGGTCGTTCAGAATGGCGAGCGTTTCGGGATGGTCGGCGAGCTGCCCGCGCAGTTCGGCCCAGAGGTATTTCTGGGTGCGATCATGGGCGAGGCGATAAAGATCGCCCTCGGACCAGCCGAAAAGCGGCGAGCGCAGGGCGGTCGCCAGCGAAAGGTTATCCTCGGGGGTCGAGAGGAAGGACAGGAGTGCGGCCAGATCCTTGACCGCCAGTTCCGCCCCGACCTTGAGCCGGTCGGCCCCGGCGATCGGCAGGCCCTGCGCCTTGCATTCGCGGATGATCTCGTGGAACAGGTCGGCGCGGCGCTGCACGAGGATCATCACGTCGCCGGGGCGCAAGGGGCGCATCGCGCCGTTTTCGCCGGGAATGGGTTGTTTTTCGTCCACCATGCGGCGGATGGAGCGCGCCACCTGACGCGCCAGCAGCGTGGCGGGATCGTTGGGGGCTGTCACATCGACGGGATCGTGCCAGTCGGGGTTCTCGTCGCGCTCGGGCTTTTCGATCAGTGGCCAGAGATCAACCCGGCCGGGCAAGTCGGATTTGAACGCTTTGTGACCCTGTTCCGGCGTAAAACCGCTTTCGCGGCTATCGGCAAAGCAATGATCCACAAGGTCCAGAATGGCGCGCGAGGAGCGGAAGGAATATTCCATCTCCATATCCTGAAGCGGCTGACCGGTGGCCTGAAGGCGGGAGGCGAAATCGGCTTTCATGCGGTCGAATTCGCGCGGGTCGGCGCCCTGGAAGGAATAGATCGACTGTTTCTTGTCACCGACCACAAAGATCGTGCGGGTGACATCGGGGCGGGCGCCCTCGCCGCTGGTGAACTCCTGCGCGAGGCGTTCGATCACCTGCCATTGGACAGGGCTCGTGTCCTGGGCCTCGTCCACAAGGATGTGGTCGATCCCGCCATCAAGGCGAAAGAGAACCCAGGCGGCAACGGCAGGGTCGGTCAGAAGCTGGCGGGCGCGCAGGATCAGATCGTCGAAATCAAGCAGCCCGCGCAGCGCCTTGGCCTGCTCATAGGCGGGCAGGAAGATCGCGGCGAAATCGTTGAGCGCGCGGGCCTTGTCCATCGCGGTGAGCGCAATGCGGGCGCTGCGGGCGGATTCGACACGGGTCATGAACTGGTCAAGCTCGTCGATGATCGGGGCGAGCTGTTCGCGGCAGGCCTTGGTGGGAAAAGACCCTGTTTTGGCGCAAAACGGGTTTTTCGCACCCGCGCCGGTCAGAAAGACGCTTTCAAGCACGGGCAGTGCAGAAAGGTCGAGCGCGCCGAGCGCCTGCAGTTTCGCGCCTGCCTTGGAATCGTTCGTGCCGCTGGCCAGAAGGGCGGGAATGAGCCGGTCAAGGAGCGCGCGCTCGCCGCCCAGAAAGACGCCGGAGGCGATGGTTTCCGCCGAAAGGGTGGCGGGCTGGTTGAAGATGGTGGCGATCTCGGCGGCGCTTGGGGGCCGCTCGAACAGGCTGCGCTGGCGGACGATTTCGGATGTGATCTCGTCCAGGGTTTCGCCGCCATGATGGCGGGCGATGGCGCGAAGGGTGGGGGCGCCAGGGCCGGTGGCGATCTGATCGACGATCTCGGCGCGCAGACGGCTGGCGGTGCGGTCTTCCATCTCGGTGAATTGCGGGCTGACCCCGGCCTCGAGCGGGAAGCGGCGGAGGAGTCCGGCGCAGAAGGAGTGGATCGTCTGGATCTTGAGACCGCCCGGCGTTTCGATGGCGCAGGCGAAAAGGCGGCGGGCATCGCGCAGGGCGGCGGCGTCGATGGTGCCCGCATAGCCCAATTCGTGAAGTTGGCGGGTCAGCGCCGCATCGGGCAACATCGCCCATTCGCCAAGGCGGCGGAACAGGCGGTTCTGCATCTCGCTGGCGGCGGCCTTGGTGTAGGTGAGGCAAAGAATGTGCTGCGGATCGACCTTATCCAGGAGGAGGCGCGCGACCCGGTCGGTCAGCACGCGGGTCTTGCCCGATCCGGCATTGGCCGACAGCCAGGTGGAGCGGCCGGGATGGGCCGCGTCGATCTGGCGCTGGGTGGCTTCGTTGCGCGCCATCAGCCGACCTCTTGGGTGTCGGGGGTGTCGGTGATGTCCCATTCGCCGAAGCGGGCGAGCTGGTCGTAATCGCCCCGGTCGCTTTTCATGTGCATGGCGCGGCGCGAGGGATAGCCCCGATCAGGCTCCATATAGGCGCGGATCAGGGTCTGGAATTCCTGCCAGACCTCGGCGGGCCGGGCCTCGGACAAGGGCGCATCGACCAGCTTGCCGCCGCTGCCCAGCCCGATGAAGGTGGCGCGGGCGACGGGCGCGGGCGCGATCCCGTCGAAACCGGCGCGTTCGGCGATGGCGGCTTCCAGAAGAAGCTGGCGGTCGAAATGAAGTTGTTGGTCCTTTGTGGGCGGCGCGCCGGTCTTGTAGTCGTAGATATGAAGCGCGCCGGACGCGTCGATATCGACCCGGTCGGCCATGGTCCTGAGCGTGAAGTCCGGATCATCGAGAGAGGCCTCGCCGCGCGCTTCGAGTTTGGCAGGCGTGGCGATCTGGCGCCGTGCAAGCTCGGTTTCGATGAACCAGTCGGCGATACGCTCCATGCGCGCATACCAGATCACGCGGGCCTCGGCCCAAGGGACTTTTTGGGCAAGAACAGTCTCTGTTTTCGCCATGAGCGCGGCGCGGGTGCAAAGCGAGGGATCGCCAAGCGTGTCCCTGATGAACCCCTCGAGGATCTCGTGCAGGATGGTGCCACGCAACAGGGCGTCAGGCAATTTCATCAGCGGATCAAGTGGGCGCAGGCGCAGAACGTGGCGCGCGTAGATTGCGTAAGGGTCTCGGATCAGGCGTTTGATCTCGGTGACGGAAAGGCCGCGGGGACGTGCCGCGACCGGCGGACAGGGCGCCGGGCGCCTTTCGGGCGCCGTCTGGCCGGGCTTTTCGAGCGCCTCGGCCAAGGCAAGCCAGTGCTGCCCGCGCGCCATCATGGCATCGAGCGCGGCCTTGCCGCCCTGTTCGGGCAGACCGGTGAGAAGGTTCTTGATACGGTTGAGCCAGCGCGATGGCACGGTTTCGGCATCATCCGAGCGGATCGAGCGCGTCAGCCAGACTTCGGGTGCGCTGGCGGCTTGCTGGAAATCATGGGCCGAAAGACCGATCCGCCGTTCGGGCAGCAAAAGCCCGGCGCGATGGCGCAGCGCGCGGTTGAGCCACGGGTCGGGCTTGGGGGCCTCGGGCCAGCTGCCCTCATTGAGCCCCGCAAGGATCAGCAGATCGGCGCCCTGAACGCGGGCTTCGAGCGTGCCCCAGATCAGGATCTGCGCATGGGGCGTATCGGGGCGGCGCACATCGTGGGTGGTGAGGATGCTGTGAAAGAGGCTGCAATAGTCCGTCGCGCCGATCTGCCCCCCATGTTCGGCATTGTCGCTGAGCGCGCTGACGGCTTTCCAGGCTTCTTCGCCCGCGTCTTCCTGCCATAGACCATGGGCGCAGTCCGCGTCGGGGCCTTGTGCGATGCGCGTGGCCAGATCAAGATGGAGCGCCACGAGATCGGTGAGCGGCATGTCACCGGATACCGCTTTTGCGCAGAAACAGTCACTGATCCAATGCGCCCAGGCGAGCGCGTCGTCGTCCTTGAGCGCCTTGGCCCACGCGATCAGCTGAGCGGCCTCGGGATAGGGCGGACCATGCCGGCGCAGGTGCAGTTCAAGTTCGCGCGTCAGGCGCAGATGCGGGCCGCGAGCGGGACCGCTATTGGTGAGCGGGTGCTTGAGCAGAGTCAGCAGCAATTCGGCCGTGAGCTTTTCGCGCAGGAGGTCGGCCACATGGCGCAGAAAGCGCCCCGGTGGCGATAGGTGCAGTGGCATCCCGGCACTGTCATCGGGCAGGATGCCCCAACGGTCCAGCGCGGCTGTCACCTGCCGCGAGAGGGTGCGGTCGGGGGTGATGAGCGCTGCCGCTTCGCCGTCTTCGGCGGCCTGGCGCAGGCGCATGGCGATGCTGAGGGCCTCGGCGCGGGTCGAGGGGGACTCGAGCAGGGTGATGTCATCGGTGGCGCGGTCAAGGTCGGTGAGGGCTGGCCCGTCCGTCAGCCATTGGTCGGTGACGGGCGCGGGGCGCAGGGCGAGCGACAAGAGCCGGTTGCGCGCGCTGCTGGCGGGGGCGTCCTGGCCCCATCGCGGGATCTGCTCGGGCGAAAGATCGAGCTTTTGCATGAGATCGGCAAAGCGGTATTGCGGGTGATCCTCGTGCAGCATGGCATCATTCATCGCGCCCCAGACATCGGGCGGCATGTCGAAATCGAATCCCGGCAGGATCACGGCGCCTTGGGGAAGCCGCGAGACGGCCTGCATCAGAAGTTGGGTCGCGCCGCGCGAGCCGGTGGACCCTGCGACGATGACCGGGTGATCGGGCGGCGTTTCCTGCCAGGTATGCACAAGATGCTCGATCACCAACCGCTGCCGGGTTTCGGTATCGGGGCGGTCGGTCCCGGTTTCGAAATAGTGTCTGACAATGCCCAGGAAGGCCGTGATCCGCTCCCAGTGGCCGGATTGGTCGGTGATATCGAGCTGGTCGATCGCGCTGGGCGAGACGCCTTCGCCATGCATTTCGTCCATCAGCCCCGCAAGGCTGTCGGCCAGGGCGTAAAGCGAGGAGCGCGGGGCGATATCGGGCTGCCCTTCGAGCAGGTGCGAGACAAGCTGTGTCAGTTCCAGCCGACGGCGCAGGCGCGGCACCGGGTCCGGTATATGGGCCATGTCCCAATGCTCGCCAAGGTCGGTCAGCAGATCGACGCGCGGCAAGAGCCGCGCCGGCCCCTGATCGAACAGGGTGCGGATACGGCGCGCCATGCGGCGGGTGTTGACGATGATGCGCACGCGCGCCAGCGATTCCGGGGGCATATGCGCGTGGCGGGCCGTCAGCCCGTCGACCAGCGCGCGGGGAAAATCGACCCCAAGGGGCACGCCGAAAACGCGGGGATGATCGCAAGGGTCAAACATCGCGGTATCCAAGCATCTCTTCGGCCAAGGCGATACCCTCGGGGCGGCCCACATCGCACCATCTGCCGGGATAGCTGGCGGCAAACAGGCGTTTGCGGGTCAGCATCCTGTCCCACAGCAGGTTGAGCGAAAAGGCGCGGTTGGGAATGTCATGCAAGAGGTCGGTTCTTAGGATCTGAAGCCCGGTATAGATCTGCCCCGGACCACGGCGTGCGGGGGCGTCGCCGCGCACGATGAAATCGCCCTGACCGGCGTGCCCGATAGCGTTCTGGCGCGGCACGCAGAGCAAGAGCGCATCCATGCGCGCGGGTTGCCAGAGATCGAAAAGCAGATCGAGCGGGTTCGGCCCCGACCAGACCGCATCGGTATTCATGGTAAAGACCGGCTCCGCGCCAAGATGCGGCAAGGCGGCGCGCAGCCCGCCGCCGGTTTCGAGGATATCGGGGGTTTCATGCGAGACGATGACCTCGCTGCCCTCAAGATGGTCGATCAGGGGGCCGGGGCGGTAATGGACATTGGCGACGATGCGCTCGGGGCGATGCGCGCGCACCAGCGAAAGCGCGTGGTCGATCAGCGGCCTGCCCGCGACCTCGATCATGGGTTTGGGGCGCTCGGCGGTGAGCGCGCCCATCCGTGTGCCGAACCCGGCGGCGAACAGCATTACCGAGCGGGGGCTGTCGGGCATTGCGCTTTTACCTTTGCGAGATTGGCGGGCGTCGGGCTGGGCAGGTTGGTTTCAAGGGTGCGCGCGAGGGGCGCGAGAGCGGGATCGGCCAGGTCGCGCTGAAGGTGGCTCCAGACGCGCGGGATCAGGTCGACATAATGGGGCTTGCCGTCGCGGATGCAAAGACGGGCGAAGACGCCGATGATGCGCAGGTTCCGCTGTGCGCCCAGTGCGTGATAGGCGGTGCGGAATGCGGCGCTGTCCATCCCGTTGCGCTCGATATAGCGGGCCAGCATGGCGTCCTGGACGGCGGGGGGCACGTCGCGGCGCGCATCCTGAAGCAGCGAGACGAGGTCATAGGCGCGATGGCCCAGCATGGCGTCCTGGAAATCCAGCAGGCCGACACGCGCGTCGTTCGGGCGTTCGGGTAGCCAAAGCAGGTTCTGGGCGTGGTAGTCGCGCTGGATCAGGACATCGGCAGCGCTGGCATGGGTTTGGAGGGCCGAGAGCATCGCACCGTGGGCCGAAGCGCGCGCGCTTGGCGCCGGATCGCCCAGCGCGGCGCGATACCAGTCGAAAGCCAGCATCGCGAGATCGGCCATCAGCGCCGGGGAATAGGGCGCAAGGCCGGGGGGTGGGGGATGATCGTGCAACGTTCCAAGAAGGTCGGTTGCGGCGCAATAGAGACTGTTTTCCAGCGCCGGATCGCGGGGGATCACATTGGCGAAAAGGTCATCGCCCAGATCCTCGAGCAGGAGAAGCCCCGATTCCATGTCGGCGTCAAGGATGCGCGGGGCGCTGAGATGAATGCCGCCAAGATAGCGCGCGATTTCGACAAAGGGGCGAACATCCTCGCCGCGATCGGGGGGCGCATCCATAAGCACCGCGGTTTCGCCGCTTTGGGGATCGCTCAGGCGCAGGTAGCGCCGGTTCGAGGCATCCCCGGCCAGCGGCGCGATGCGCGCGCCCGCCCAGTCGCTGGCGTCGATGAAGGCGCGGATCAGCGCGTCGCGCTCAGTCATCGGGTAAATCCTCGAGCTTCTTGTCCCATGAAGGGTCGCTCCATGTCAGGTGCATGATGCGTGTATCATCCTGCGCCGGTGTCTCAAGCGAGAGGTGCAGCGCGCCGGGTGGCGCCAGATCGCCCAGCCGCGCGGGCCATTCCACAAGGCATATGGCATCGCTGAATGCCTGGATCAGGCCCAGCTCCTCGATTTCGGAGATATCGCCGAGACGATAGAGATCGGCATGCCAGATTTCGCCCTGGCGGCCCGGATAGCTTTGGACAAGCGTGTAGGTGGGCGAGGGCACATCCTCGGGCTGATCGAGCGAGGCGAGGATAAGGCAGCGGGCGAAATGCGATTTGCCCGCGCCGATCTGACCATGGAGCAGGATGACATCACCCGGCCGAAGCCGCGGCGCGAGCGCCCGCGCGATGGCGCAAGTCCGTTCCGGATTGGCGATATGCAGTGTCGCGGCCCTGTCTGACATGGGGCGACACTACACGCCCCGCGCGCGCCTGCAAGCGGCATCAGCCCGCCGCCTTGTGCCGCCGCGACAGGGTGAGGCCCAGGGGTTTCGCCGCCAGTGTCAGCAGGGTCGCGCCGCCGGGCAGCGGGACGAGCCGGCAGAGCGTATCCGGCCCTGCGCCGTGTTGGATGACGGTTTCCATGGGTGCTGATAGCGCGTGATCGTGCAGCCGTGTTTCCACCTCGGACCAGAACCCGTCTTGCGGCAGCACATCAGCGCAGATCCGAATGAAGCTGGCTGTGCTGATCTCGGCGAGGCTTTCATCGGGGTCGACCCCGAGCAGCGCCGAACAGCGTGCGTTGCACAAGAGCAGGAGGTTGTTGGAAGAGATCACCGCGACGGCCTCGTTCAGGTTTTCGAGCACTGCATGCCGCAGATCGAGCTGCGCGCGAAAGCGGCGCGTCAAGGAGACCTCGTCGGAGATATCCTCGAACAGGAAAGCGATGGCGCCGTCGGGATGGGGCCGCCCGGTGACGCGGAAGGTCAGGCCCGAGGGCAGGGTCCAGGTATCCTGAAAGAACCCGCCCGAGGCGGTGGCGACCATCTTGCCGATCTCGGTGCGCCAATTGGCGTAATTTTTCGGTTCGGGCATGACCTGGCGGTCGCGCAGGTTGTCGAAGACGCTGATCAGGTCGGGCTGCGCGCTGAGGAATTCCGCGCCAAGCCCTGTCAGATCGACCAGCGCGGGATTGAACAGCGCAAGCCGGTGGTTGCGATCGAACACCG
Organism: uncultured Roseovarius sp.; assembly: GCA_964570675.1. GTDB lineage: Bacteria > Pseudomonadota > Alphaproteobacteria > Rhodobacterales > Rhodobacteraceae > Roseovarius. Next base: position 12,673 of record CAZMZS010000049.1, read on the forward strand.
CGAGGCCGGTGGTGAGGTTCGCGAAGGTCTTGGTCAGCGTCTGGACGAATTCGCGCCGGACGGTATCGGCCTGAACGACCTTGGTGATGTCGGTGACGTGGTGAAACAGGTCCGCGCCGATGCGAGCGGAACCGACTTCGAACCAGCGGGGCGGGCTCCTGCCGTCGCCCTCGACCGATATGCGTTCGGTCAGGGTGGTGCCGTCATGCCCGACCTTGTCGGCATCCGGCAAGAGCCGGGCGCGGGTGGCGGCGGGCAAGGTGGCGAAAAACGTATTGTCCCAGCGCGCGTGCCCGGCGCCATCGCTGATGCACAGCCCGAAAGGGGCGTTGCGCAATGCGCTGTCCCAGTTGCCAAGCCGCGTGCCAAGGCGGCGGCGGTCATGGTTTTCGCCAAAATCCCCCGGCGCGGGATCATGAAGGGTGATGTGACAGGCCGAGCCGATCTGTTGCAGGCATAGCGTGGCGCTGTCGTCGGGCAGGACCGACCGTAGCGTCAGACGACTGCCAGCGGCGTGATCGGGCGTATCGTCAGGTGTTTCGGGAAGATCGGGGAAGCGAAAGGCAAGCCAGGCACGCAGCGCGGCCCAATCCGTCAGGCCTGGAGGCAGGTGGCGTTCTGACAGATCGTGATCCGAAAGCACCCCCGCGGTGAACAGGAAGCGGGCCGTGCCCGGATCGGCGGCGCCAGGCGCGGTCACAGGCGCGCGCGCAGGGGCAAAGCGGCCGATCAGCCAGACCACGCCAAAGGCGATCACACCCGACAAAAGCGGCAGCAGAAGCCACCCGAAAGCGGGAATCGTCATGGCAATCCTTTCCGGTATCCTGTCGACATGAACAGGTTGGCCGGAAGTGGTTAATCGCTGGTTAACAGGCTCAGGCGTGGAAGGGCAGATTCTCGCCGCTGGGGCGGCGGGCATCGGGGGTTTCGGCCTCGATCTGCGCGCGCAGCCATGAAAGCTCGACCACCGCGCCGACGGCATCGGGATGGTGCCCCTCGTCATTGGTCGCATCCGAGGCGTTGGCAAAGCTGAGATCCGCGCCAGAGCGTTCGAGAAGCGTCTTGGCGATGAACAGCCCGAGGCCCATGCCTTCATAGCCGGGCCTGCGCGGATCGTCGCGCGTACCACGGCGGCGCATGAAGGGTTCACCGATGCGGCTGAGGACATGGTGTGAATATCCGCGCCCGTCATCCATGATGCGAACCGTGATCCTGGTGTCGTCCCACCAGCTTTCGATCCAGACATTGGCGCGGGCGAAATCGACGGCGTTCTGGATCAGGTTGCGCAGCCCGTGGATGACCTCGGGGCGGCGATAGATGATAGGCTGGCTTTCCAGTGGCCCGGCGGGCGAGCCGTGGTCGAAATGGATCTGCTTGCCGCGGTCAAGATGGGGCTCTGCGGCCTCGTCCAGAATGGCGGTCAGCGGTGCCGTGCGCAGGTGCATGTCGTCCTTTCCCGCGCGGCCCATCGAGCGCAGGATATCGCGGCAGCGATCCGCCTGCTGGCGGATCAGCAGGGCGTCGTCGCGCAGATCGGCATGATCGGCGAGTTCCTCGGCAAGCTCGGCGCTGGTCAGTTTGATCGTGGCCAGCGGTGTGCCAAGCTCATGTGCGGCGGCTGCGACGACACCGCCCAGATCGGTCAACTTCTGTTCGCGCGCCAGCGCCATCTGGGTCGCCTGAAGCGCATCCGACATGGCGTCCATCTCGGAAACGATCCAGCGTGAATAGACCCCGAGAAAGACGACAGCGATCACAATGGCGCTCCAGTTCCCGAACAGGAAGACATCGGGCATGCGCAGCACGAAGCCCTGTTCAGTGCGCAGCGGCAGGTGAAACTGGGTCAGGATCGATACCGTCAGGATCGCCGTCAGGCCAAGGAACATCGTTGAGCGCGACGAGATCGCCGAGGCCGACACCGTGACCGGCCCGACGATCAGGATCGAGAACGGGTTGTTGAGACCGCCGGTGAGATACAGCAACACGCCCAGCTGAAGCATGTCGAACAGCACGACCAGAAGGGTCTCGTTTTCGGAAAGGCGCTTGTTCTCGGGGTAGATGAACGCGGCCGCCAGATTGGAGACAACGGAGACCCCGATCACGAGGAAGCAAAGGCCGATTTCGAGGTTCAGATTATAGAGGCGCTGGGCCACGATCAGGGCCGTGACCTGCCCGGCGATCGCCCACCAACGCAGCAATACCAGCGTGCGCAGGCGGATCCAGTTGCCGCGACTGCGTGATTTGAAGGTTCCGGGCGGGATTTCGGACATCTGCGCGCTTGGGTCCCGTTGCAAGTTCCGCTTGTGGTGTTAGATGTGCCACAGCGCGCGAAAGATGCCCAGAACAATGAGGATCTCCCGATGACACGGACACTCGCGATTGCCGCGGCGGCGGTACTGGTAGCGGCGCTGGCGGCGCTATATTTCCTGACCGTCGGGTCAGGGAGCGATGATCGCTTTGCGCAGTGCCGTGAGGGCAAGGTCGGGGGCGGCGCGCAGATCGGCGGACCGTTTACCCTGGTTGACGAGACTGGCGAGACGGTCACCGATCAGGATGTGATCGACAAGCCCGCGCTGGTCTATTTCGGCTATACGTTCTGCCCGGATGTCTGCCCGCTGGACATGTCGCGCAATGTCGAGGCGGTCGAGGTTCTGGAGGAACGGGGCCGCATGGTGAAGCCGGTCTTCATCTCGATCGACCCCGAGCGCGACACGCCCGAGATGCTGACCGATTTCACCGACAACCTGCATCCGCGCCTTTTGGGGCTGACGGGATCGCCCGAACAGATCCGCGCGGCAAGCCAGACCTACCGGACCTATTACCAGAAGCAGGAGCCCGAGGAGGGCGACGAGGACTATTATCTGGTGGACCATTCGACCTTTACATATCTGGTGCTGCCGGAAATTGGCTTTGTGGAGTTCTTCCGGCGTGATATCGGACCTGACCGGATGGCGGACCGGGTGGAATGTTTCCTGGACGCCATGTGACGAAGCGCCAAAGTTTGACGGCCCCACCGGTCGGGGCTAGAACTGTTGTGTACCAGTGTGCGCGAACGAGAGGAGGGTCGGCATGACCGGCGATTTGCGCGAGATCGGGGGCGACAGGTCGCTTCTTCTCGTTGACGATGATGAACCGTTCCTGCGCAGGCTTGCAAAGGCGATGGAAAGGCGGGGTTTCGAGGTCGAAACCGCGGATTCCGTAACCGCCGGCAAGGCTATCGCAACAGCCCGGCCCCCTGCATATGCGGTCTGCGACCTGCGGCTGGAGGATGGCAACGGGCTGGACGTGGTCGAAGTGATCCGCGAGCGCCGCCCCGACAGCCGTGTCGTGGTGCTCACCGGTTATGGTGCGATTGCCACGGCGGTGGCGGCGGTGAAGATCGGCGCGACCGATTACCTGTCAAAGCCCGCCGACGCCACGGATATCACCAACGCCCTGCTGGCCACCGGCGATGAACTGCCCCCGCCGCCCGAAAACCCGATGAGCGCCGACCGCGTGCGCTGGGAACATATCCAGCGGGTTTATGAGCTGTGCGACCGCAACGTGTCGGAAACGGCGCGGCGGCTGAACATGCACCGCAGAACCTTGCAGCGAATCCTGGCGAAACGCTCGCC
>CAZMZS010000049.1:16386-17775 GCA_964570675.1 uncultured Roseovarius sp.
ATCCCGCTGCCGGCCGGTCTGCCGCTTCTGTTGTCGGCACTTGGCCTTGGCGGATTGCTGCGCTTGCGCCAGAAGCGCAAGACCGCCTGAGAAACCTATTACGACCCTGACAATGAAAATGGAAAAGGGCGCCCATCACGGGCGCCCTTTTCGTTTTCGAATTCCCGTCAAACGCAGCGCGGTGGCGCGATTGTTTGCGGAGACGGGAAAATCGACGGTTTCGTGAACGGGCCAGAGATTGGTTTGGCATGGCTTTCGAAGTCGAAATCCAGTAAAAATCCAAGGTATTGAGCGGGGTGTTCATGTGCCCCGATGTTTCCGGTTTTCTTTCGATTCATTTATTCAGGGTTCATTCATGGCGGATACCGGCTCCTTTTCGCGTCTTTCCAGAGCTTCAGGCGATTATTTCCATTGGGGCAGCCTGTGGCTGCTGCTTGCGACGCTGGCCGCTGGCCTCTTCTTCTGGGAGGGTATCGCCGAATTGCTGGCGGCCTGGAAGATGCCCGAATACAGCCACGGCCCGCTGATTCCGGTTCTGTCGGGGCTTTTGTTCCTGCGCCAGCTCAAGACCGTGCCGGTCAATGACGGGCCGGTGCATGACCGCTGGCCCGGGGTTGCGCTGCTGATCGTGGCGGTGCTGCTGGGTGCGGCGGGCAAGATGATCGAAATTCCCGATATCGTGGCCTATGCCCTGATCCTGTGGGTCGGCGCGGTGCTGCTGATCAGCTTCGGCTGGAAGACAGGCAAGCATTTCTGGCCGCCGGTGGTGCATCTGGTGTTCATGCTGCCCCTGCCCGGCGCGGTCTATTATGGGCTGTCCACCTATCTGCAGGGCATTTCATCCGAGCTGGGGGTCTATTTCCTTCAGCTGATCCGGGTGCCGGTCTACCTGGAAGGCAATATCATCGACCTTGGCGTGTTCAAGCTGCAGGTCGCCGAGGCCTGTTCAGGGCTGCGCTACCTGTTCCCGATCCTCAGCTTTTCCTACATCTTCGCGGTGCTTTACCAAGGGCCGATGTGGCACAAGGCGCTGCTTCTGGTGTCGGCCGCGCCGATCACGGTTTTCATGAACTCGGTGCGGATCGCGATCGCGGGGTGGATCGTCAACAATTACGGGATCGAGCATGTCGAGGGGTTCTCGCATTTCTTCGAGGGCTGGGTGATCTTCATCTCCTGCGTGCTGATCCTGTTCGCCTTTGCATGGGTGCTGGTAAAGCTGCGGCGTGACCGGATCGGGCTGATCCAGGCGCTGGATCTGGAAACAGAGGGTCTGGGCACGCAGGCGAAACGCATCGGGCTGGTGCGTCCCTCCGCGGCGCTGATCTTCGCGGCGGTACTGGTCGGCGGGCTGGCGGCCGGATGGCAGGCGGTGCCCAATCGTGAGGCGGC
>CAZMZS010000050.1:0-17691 GCA_964570675.1 uncultured Roseovarius sp.
ATCTCAACCGCACCGGCGTGGCGCTGATGGAGATCGTCAGCCGCCCCGATATCCGTGGCCCCGAAGAGGCCGCCGCCTATGTCACCAAGCTGCGCCAGATCCTGCGCTATCTGGGCACCTGTGACGGCAACATGCAGAACGGCAGCCTGCGGGCCGATGTGAACGTGTCGGTCTGCCGCCCCGGCGCCTATGAGAAATACATGGAGACGCAGGATTTCAGCCATCTGGGCACGCGCTGCGAGATCAAGAACATGAACTCGATGCGCTTCATCCAGCAGGCCATCGACTACGAGGCGCGCCGCCAGATCCAGATCGTCGAATCGGGGGGCGAAGTGGTGCAGGAAACCCGCCTTTACGACCCTGACAAGGGCGAGACACGCTCGATGCGCTCCAAGGAAGAGGCGCATGATTACCGCTATTTCCCCGATCCCGACCTGTTGCCGCTTGAGATCGAGCAGGATTGGGTCGATGCGATTCGCGACAGCCTGCCTGAGCTGCCCGACGAGAAAAAGGCCCGCTTCATCAACGATTACGGCGTCACCGAATATGACGCCAGCGTGCTGACGGCGGATGTCGATCTGGCCGCCTATTTCGAGGACTCGGTGGGGGCTGGCGATGGCAAGCGCACCGCCAACTGGGTCATCAACGAGGTTCTGGGGCGCGCCAACAAGGCCGATCTCGGCCCGCGCGAGATCGCCGCGCCCGAAGTGAACGCCGCGATCCTGGGCATGGTCGCGCGTGACGAGATTTCCACCAAGATCGCCAAGGATGTGCTTGAAAAGCATATCGAATCCGGGCGCGCGCCCGAAGAGATCGTCGAGACCGAGGGCATGAAGCAGGTCACCGATACCGGCGCGATCGAGGCGGCGGTGGACCAGATCATCGCCGACAACCCCGCGCAGGTCGAAAAGGCCAAAGCCAATCCCAAGCTGGCGGGCTGGTTCGTCGGGCAGGTCATGAAGGCCACCGGCGGCAAGGCCAATCCCAAGGCGGTGAACGAGATCATCCAGCAGAAACTGGAGCTGGGCTGAGGGGCCTTCACCCTCGGCTCGCACAAGACCATGCAGGGGGCCAGATGACGACGACAGCGCCTTTCATGTCCTCCCTTTTGGATATCGAGCCGGATTGGATCGACCATAACGACCATCTCAACATGGGCTATTATACCGTGCTGTTCGACCGCGCCGCAGACGAGGCCTTCGCGCGGTTCGGCTTTGGCCCCGATTACGTGGCGCGGGCCAATCACACGACCTTTTCGGCGGAATTCCACGTGCGTTACCTGCGCGAATTGAAGCTGGGGGACAGGGTGCGCTCGTCCTTCTGGCTGATCGCGCATGACGAGAAGCGGTTTCACAGCTTTCAGGAGCTATACCACGAGGATGGCTGGCTGGCCGCCACCGGCGAGGGCATGACGCTGCATGTTGACCTGGCCGGGCCGCGCGTGGTGGCCATGCCCGAAGATATCCTTGCCCGCGTCGCCGAGATGGCCGCCGCGCACGCCCGCCTGCCCCGCCCCGAGGGCGTGGGCGCGCGCATCGGGCTGGCGCGCAAGGGCTGAAGGCCGGACCCGGCGGCGATAGCCGACCCCGCGCGGATCCCGGGCCACGATCCGGCCGCGGCCCGTGGCCATGCATCCTTTCAGGCGAACATCCGTTCACCATCAGAAGGTGGCAGCAGATCACCTGCAAAAGCATATCTGCGGGCGAGGCCCGTCACGCGGTCTTGCCCTGGATGTGACTGACCGAGAGGTGAAGTGAATTGCCTGACACGCCCTCAGGCGCGACGGTTCAACACGCATTCATTTCAAAGGAGACATCCAAAATGATCACCCGCCGCAACACGATTCTCGCCGCCACAGCCGCGCTTGGCCTTGCCCTTGCCGGAGCGGCCAGTGCAGGACCGGGCAAGGGCCATGCCCTCAATGCCGACGAAAACGGGGTCATGCTCCAAGGGTATGATCCGGTCGCCTACATTCAGAAGGAAAGCGCGATCAAAGGCAGCGATGACATCATCGCCCAGCATCAGGGCGTCACATATCATTTCGCCTCGTCCGAGAACCGCGATACCTTCGAGGCCAACCCCGCCGCCTATGTCCCTGCCTATGGGGGGTATTGCGCCATGGGAACGGCAATGGGGCTCAAGCTTGATGTCAAGCCCGAGCTGTTCCGGGTCGTCGACGACCGTCTTTATCTGAACACCGCCGAAGGCGCGCAGAAAAAATGGCTGTCAGACACGTCCGCACATATCCGCAAGGCCGACGAGAAATGGGCCGAGATCAGGGATATTCCGGCCGATCAGCTTGAGGCGAACTGAGCCGGCGTTCACGGGGCGGGCCAAAGCCGCGCGCTTTGCACCCGCATCCGGCGCGCGGCAATCGCGCCGCGCGCCGGTATCCTGCACGATGGCAGCCTGCCGCTCGTCTGCTCAATCCACGCGGTAATCGGCGAAGACGTCATCGACCGGCGTGCCGGCAAGATGATTAACGTAGTTCGAGAATGTCTTGCAGGCGATGCCCAGCACGACGCCCAGCACATGGTCCTCGCTATAGCCCGCATCGAGGAAGGCATCGACCGCCGGTTTTCCCGGATTGCCATGCGACACCACCATCGCTTCGACGAATTTGGACAAGGCATCAAGCTTGTCATCGGGCAAGGAATCGCCGTTGCGCAACGCCGCAAGGACATCGGCGGGCACACCCGATTTCTTGTCGGCCAGCATCGAATGCGCCGCGGTGCAATAGGTGCAACCGTTGACCCGGCTGATGGTCAGGAAAACCACCTCCTGTTCGGGGGGCGTGAAACCCGCGTTCTCGCGGAAATCAGCATATGTCGAAAGATACCCGGCCAGAACCCCCGGCATCTTGGCCATATAGCCATACATGTTCGGCACGAAACCGAGGTTCTTTTGTGCCTCCTGCAGCAACTCACTTGCGCGCGGGTCCGCGGATTCGATCGTGTCGGGTTCGATGGACATCAATGCTTGACGCGTCATTTCTGGTCTCCTTTTAAAAGAATGATCATTTCATAAATTGACGATCCCCCTTGTTGCAAGTATTTTCAGAATGATGAGTTCAAAATTAAGTGATACCCCGGCGCCCCGGCGCCAGCGTGGCAGGCCAAGCGGCTTCGTGCCCCATGAAGCCCTTGAAGCCGCGATGTGCCTGTTCTGGAGAACGGGATATGACGCCGCCTCGGTCGACGAGATCTGCAAGGCCACCCGGATGCCGCGCGCCACCCTTTACCAGCGCTATGGCGGCAAGGAGGGTCTGTTCCTCGCCACGCTGGACCATTACGGCGACACGCGGATCAGGCCATTGTTGGACACGCTTGGCCCAAAAGGCGATCTGGAACAGGATATCGCACGTTTCTTTCAGGCGGTTCTGCGTCTCGCCACCGGGCAGAACGGCCCCACGGGTTGCCTGATTTCCTGCGTCCTTTCGGACGCCGCAGGCGCCAACCCGCGCTTTCGCGCGGAACTGGAAGAACGTTTCGCAAGCCTTGAAACGCGGCTCGAGCAGCGTATCCGCGCCGCGGGGCCGCGTTACGACGCAAACCATCCACCGGAGGTTCTGGCGATGCTGCTTGCCGCCATCGCGCGCGGGATCATGGTCCGTGCCCGTGCCGGGGCAGATGCCCGGCGACTCACGCCTGTTGCCGATGCCGCCGCCTCGCTTTGCGCGGCCTGACGGGCCGCCACGTCACATGCGTCACGGCCCCGTGTTGAGAGTGGGTTCAGGGATCAAAAGGCAGGCCGACAGAACCTTGCGGGTGTCGTCATGGACGCTGGGGCGCTCGCCCAGCCAGCGGGCATAAAGGCGATGCGCCGGGGCCTGGCCCGCCGCCATGTCCGCAAGGGAACGGGCTGTTTCACCAGCGATGGCGGTCAGGCGCTTGCGCATGTTGGCGTGATAGGTGTCACGGTGGCGCGCCTCCATGCGCAGGTGGAAAAGCGAGCTGCGCGCGCGCGGCGCGATCCGCATCGCGGCGATGGCCTGAGCGGCGTGTTGGTCGAACGTGGCGCTGGCGTGCGCAAGGCGCCAGGGCGCGCGCAGCACCACACCCAGCGCCGCATCGCTGGCCGCGCGCCGCAGGTCGGCGGCGGGCAGAAAAAGGGACAGCAGGCGCGCGCGCCGGAACGCGCGCCGCGCGGCGTGCCCGTCACCGGCGGCAAAACCCGCACAGCCCCGTTCCATCAGCGATTCCCACAAGAGGTCGCGCCGCCCCCAGCCCGCATCAAGCGCCACCCGCGCCTGGGGCGTGGCGAAATCAAACCCCCAGATACGCGGCGCGAACATGGTCGTTGTCATGAAGCTCATCGGCGGGACCCTCCAGTGCCATGTTTCCGGTTTCCAGCACATAGGCATGGCTGGCCAGTTCCAGCGCCAGTTCGGCATTCTGCTCGACCAGCACCACCGGCACGCCCTGCGCGTTGATATCCTCGATGATGCGGGCGATTTCCTCGACGATCACCGGCGCAAGGCCCATCGAGGGCTCGTCCATCAGCAAAAGCCGCGGCGCCGACATCAGCGCCCGCCCGATTGCCAGCATCTGCTGTTCGCCCCCCGACATGGTCTTGGCCATCTGGCGGCGGCGTTCGCGCAGACGCGGGAAGCGGTCGAACACGCTTTCGAGGTCACGCGCCACCTTGTCATGATCGCGGCGCAGGAAAGCGCCGGTGCGCAGGTTCTCTTCGACGGTCATGTCGGGAAAGATGCGCCGCCCCTCGGGCACATGGGCGATGCCGCGCGCAACAATCTTGTCCGCGCTGAGCCCGTCGATGCGCTGCCCGTCGAAATGGATCTCGCCCTTCACGAGCGGCACCATCCCCGACATCGCCCGCAAGCTGGTGGTTTTGCCCGCGCCATTGCCGCCGATGATCGTGACGATGGCCCCATCGGGCACCGAAAGCGAGATATCTCGCACCGCCGAGACCTTGCCGTAATTGACCGAGACATCCTTCATCTCAAGCAACATGGCGCGCACCCCCCAGATAGGCTTCGATCACGGCCGGATGGTTGCGGATTTCCGCTGGGTTCCCCTCGGCGAGGAACTTGCCGAAGCTCATGCAGGTGATGTTGTCGCAAAGCCCCATGATCGCCTGCATGTCATGTTCGACGATCAGGATGGTGATGCCGTCCTCGCGCAGGCGGCACATGAGATCCATCATGCGGCGGGTTTCCTCGGGGTTCATGCCGGTGAAAGGCTCGTCCAGAAGCATGACGTCGGGATGGCTCGCATAGGCCACCGCCATGCCCAGCGCGCGCTGGTGGCCGTGGCTGAGCTCACCGGCCATTTCATCCCTGAGATGGTCGAGCCCGAAGAATTCCAGCGCCTCGCGCGCACGCGCCCTTGCGCCCTCGCGGTCATCCCTGTCCCAGCCGATGATCGCGGCGAAAATGTTGGGGCGGAACGGCATATGCGTGCCCACAAGCGCGTTCTCCATTACCGTCATTTCCGCGAACAGGGTCGAATGCTGGAAGGTGCGCACCACGCCCCGGCGCGCCACCTCGTGCATCCTCAGGCCCGATATGGTCTCGCCGCGCAGGCGCACCTGCCCGCCGCTGGGTTTGTAGAACCCCGAGATCATGTTGAACGTGGTGGTCTTGCCCGCGCCGTTGGGGCCGATAAGCCCGTGGATTTCACCGTGATTGACCTTGAAGCTGAGGCCATCGACCGCCGTCAGCCCGCCAAAGCGCATGATCAGGTTATCGACTTCGAGAAACTGTGTCATTGCGCAGGGCTCCGTTCCGGGGTGTCCTTGCCGGGTCGTTTGCCGGCGATTTTCTGCACAAGGCTTTCCAGCCCCTTGGGCAGGAACAGGATCGAAAGGATCATGATCAGGCCATAGATCAGTGGGCGCATCTGCTCGAACCCCATTTCGCGCAGCACGATTTCATTGAGGACGGTCAGCACCACGCAGCCAAGGATCGGCCCGTAAAAGGTGGCGGTGCCCCCGACAATGGCCCAGGTCAGCACGAAGACCATCAGATCCACGTCAAAGGAGTTGGGATTGATGGTGCCCACGTAATGCGCCATCAGCGCGCCGCTGATCCCGGCAAAGCCGCTGGCGATGGAAAAGGCCAGCGTGCGATAGGCGCGCAGGTTGACGCCCGAAGCCTCGGCCAGCCGGTCCTGCCAGTGGACCGCGTGAAAGGTCAGGCCGACGGGGCTGCGCTCGATGCGCCACAGGATCCACAGGCAGACCGCCACCACCGCGCATGACAGGTAGTAATAGCTGATCGGCTCGAAGAAATCGAAATCATAGATGCCGATGGAAAAATCCGGCATCGGGTCGATCCCCTTGATCCCCTTGGCGCCGCCGAAAGGATCGCGAAAGCGTTTCCACAGCAGGCGGATGATCTCGCCCGCCGCAAAGGAGCCGATCAGGAAATAGAAGCCTTTCATCCGAAAAAGCGGGAACGAGAGCAGCACCGCCAGAAGCGCCGCCGTCGCCCCCCCGAGCAGGATCGAGACCGGCACCCAGATGCCCAGCTCCTTGGTATAGATCGCCGAGGCATAGGCCCCCACCCCCATGATCACCACATGCGCCAACGACCATTCGCCGGTCAGCGTAAGCAGCCGATAGGACGAGACCAGCAAGATATTGAGGGTCAGGAAAACAAGGATTTCCTGTTGCGAGAAGCTGAGCCCGTGGGGCAGCGCCAGCAGTGCCGCGCCCCCCAGCACGAAGATGGCAAGGTTACGCACGATCCGCACTCCCGAAGAGGCCCGTGGGCTTGATGATCAGCACCAACAGCATGAGAGACAGCCCCACGATGTCGGCGATCACCCCGTCATAGAAGGTGGTGACGAAGGTATGCACAAGCGCATAGGCCACCGAGGCCACGACCGCGCCCTCAAGGCTGCCGACACCGCCGACGATGATGACGATGAAGGCGGTCACGATCACCGAATGGCCCATATGCGGGTTGACCGACACCAGCGGCGCGGTCAGCGCCCCGGCGATCCCGGCCAGCCCCGCGCCGATGAACATGGCGATCCGCGCGGTCTGGTTGATGGAGATACCCTGAAGTGCTGCGGCCTCGGGGTCCTGGGCGGCGGCGCGCAGCGCCCAGCCGAAACGGGTCTTCTTGAGGAACACCCAGAGCGCCGTCAGCAGCACCACCGCCGCGACGATCACGTAAAGCCGCGCCACCGGCAGGCGCACGCGGTCGGAAAACTCGATCACGCTTTGGGTGACGGGGGGGATATGCTCCATGCGCACGCCAAAGCCCATGACCGCCAGCGCCTGAAGGATCATCAGAAAGCCGATCGAGGCCACCAGCCCGCCCAGCGGATTATCCCTGAGCGGGCGAAACAGCGCCCGTTCCATCGCAAGGCCAAGACAACCCACAAAGATCAGCCCAGCCGCCACCGCCACGAAGAACGGCACCGCGAGGTCGGTATAAAGCAAGACGACCGTATAGGCCCCCGCCATGTAAAGTTCGCCATGAGCGAAGTTGATCACGCCCATCACCCCGAAAATCAGCACGAGGCCCACGGCGATCAGCGAGATGTAGCTCGCCGCATAGACGGCGTTCAGGCCGGTCTGCGCAAGGAGGTCCAGCATCGGTTCTGTCTCTTCTGCTCGAGTGAGAGAAGCGCGGGGCGCGCGCGCGCATCTGCATCGCCGCCCCGCACCGCCTGTCGTCGTGCCGGATCAGCCGCGCTGGTCCCACATCTGGTCATAGGCCTTCATGTGCTTGACCAGAAGATCGCCGTGCTTGTCATACCAGGCCGGGATGTTGCGGAACTCCTTGATCGTGGCCTTGCCGCCCTCGATCGCCACCACTGGCCAGTCGCCGACGAGCGCGTTCTCGATCCCGAAAAGTTCCTCGCCCCACCAGCGCGCATCGCCAAAGGCGTGCTTGCCGGTGCCGCCCTCCTTCATCGCGGCGATCACCGCGTCGGGCTCGGACGAGCCGGCCTTTTCGGCCGCCGCCTTCCAGAGATCCATGATCGAGGCGTATTCCCAGCTGACCGCGCCCCACTGGCCCGGATACCGCTTGTTGTATTCAGCGAAGAAGCCGTTGGGGTCCTCGAAATTCACCTGGTCGGAATTCAGCGCCGGATCATCGAAATCAGGGAACTGAAACAGGAAGCCTTCCATGAATTCGGCCGATGTCTTGGCGATCATCTGATCATAGAAATCCGCCGTGCAGGAAATGATCTGCCCTTCGTAACCCTGCTGGAAAAGCTGCTCGCAGATCGGGTGGACGTAATCCGAATAGCAGGTATCCAGGCAGACGATATCGGGATTGGACGCGATCAGCCGCGTCACCACCGGCGCGAAATCCGTGGTCGCCGGGTCGAACAGCAGCGGGTCGCCCTGCATTTCGATGCCCGCCGCCTCGAAGGCGGCAAGATAGGTGGCCACCGATGGCAGGCCAAGCGCATCATCCTGCGCGCACATCACGGCCGTTTTCAGCTCGGGGCGGTTCTCGGCCATCCATTCGACGGCGGTGACATTGTAGATCGGATGCACCTCGGCGGGCGCGATAAGCGTGGTCGTGTCGGGGCCAAGGTCGCTGGGCAGAAGGGTGGAAAACAGCATCCCTGTCCTGTCGGCGACCGGCTGCACGCCGGGCCAGGTATCGCCGCCCAGCATCATGATGAAACTGACGCCATCCTCGCGGATCAGCTTGGTGGCGCCGGTGCGGGCCTTGGCAGGATCGTATTCATTGTCATAGGCCACGAATTCGACCATATAATCGCCATCCGACAGCTTGATGCCGCCCGCGGCGTTGATCCGCTCGGCCCAGATTTCGCAGCCGTCCAGCCCCGGCTTGCCCCAAGCCGCCACCGCCCCCGTGAGGGGCGCAAGAAAGCCGATCTTGATCACCTTGTCCTGCGCATTGGCGATGCGCGGCAGGCTGGTCGCCGCCGCGGCCGCGGCGGTGGATTGCAGGAATGTCCGGCGCGTCAGCCCCGGCTTGCCGAATCTTGAAAACATTGTTGTTTCTCCCATGTTGGCGCGCCCGGACATCATGGTCAGGGCCGGCTTTTTGGAGGCCAACATTCTTGTTGGGATGACGCGCGGCGCGGCAGGGCTGGCGTGAGGCGCAACCATACCAGTTCGCGCAAATTGGTTTGGCCTCAGGTTCAGACGCTAGCAGAGAAGCCCCGGCCTGCCAAGAAAATTGGTTCATAATTTGGGTCAATTAAAGATTTTGGCATAATTTCGGTTCACTTATATTTGCGAAAAATGGGCCAATTCATTGAATTCACAACAGGTTTCGACCCTGCTCAAACCAGAGGCAGCGCCCCGGCAGGGAACCAATTTCACCGCGCATGGAACCACAGGCGCGCTTCACGCTTCCAGCCCGGCGCGATGCGCGTTAACCTGCCCTTGCATGAATGATACCCGCAACAGCCCGGACGCCAGCATGACCAGAAACGCCCAGGACACCGCCACGATCGTCGCCAGCCAACCCTTGGGCGCGACGGTTCAGATCGTGGTCGACACGCTGTTCGCGCGCATCAAGTCCGAAGAATATCCCAGCGATACCCGCCTGCCCTCGGAACGCACGCTGGCCTCTGAACTGGGGGTGGCACGCAACACCGTGCGCGAGGCGCTCGACGTGCTGGAAAACCAGAAGGCGATCCGCCGCCGCCCCGGATCGGGCAGCTTTGTCACCTATCGCTCGACAGCCGCCACCCTTCGCGGCGACGACTCGGTCGCGGACGATACCAGCCCGCTCGATCACCTGGTGGTGCGCGGCATCCTGGAGCCGGAAATGGTCCGGCTGGCGGTGGTCAACATGACCCCGCGCCAGATCACGCTGCTGTCGCAGACCCTGTCCGAGATAGAGGGCATCAACACTGATGTGGATGCCTTCATTGAGCTGGAGGAAAAGCTGTATACCCAGATCGCCGAGGGCACCGGCAACCCGCTTCTGGCCTCCTGCTATCGCCTGACGATCGAGACCTACCGGCAGAGTTTCCGCACCAAGCTGCGTCGCCGCAACCTGACCCCGCGCCGCATCCAGGACTATCAGAAACGCTACAACACGCTGTTCAACGCCATCGCCTCGCGCGATGTGGCCTCGGCGGTGGAGTTCATCAAGCTGCACCTCGTCGAGGAACAAAAGCTGCTTTTGCAGGAGTTCTAGGGCCGCTCTACCTGTCGAGGCTGCGGGCCTGAATATCCGTGCCCGCATCATTGCCCCGCTCGACGCGCTGTTGCCAAAGCTGCCCCAGATCCTCCATTTCGCGCCTGAGCAGCCCGGCATGGGCCTGCAACCAATCGGGCACCGAGCCGAAATGCACAATCCCCGCCTTGCCACCCTGCACCGTCACCACCGGCCATTCCCCGACCAGGGCATTGTCGATGCCGAACACGTCCGTGCCCCACCATTGGGCAGGCCCGAAGGCGTGGGTGACATGGCCCAGCTGCTTCATCGCCGCCAGCACCGATAGCGGATTGACCGTGCCGGCCTTTTCCACCGCCGCATGCCAGATATCCAGGATCGCCGCATATTCCCAGCTGACCGCGCTCCAGCTTCCGGGGTATCGGGCGTTGTATTCCTCGTAGAACACATTGGGCTGATTGAAGAAAAACGCCTTTTCGCGCAGCGCGGGGTCATCGAAATCGGGAAACTGAAAGATGACCCCTTCCATGAAACCCCGCCCGGTTCGCTCGACCAGCCGCTCGTAATGATCGAGCGTGCAGGACAGGATCTGCCCGGTAAAGCCTTGCGCATGGGCGTATTCGGTCATCGCGTGGACCATCGGCGTATAGCTGGTGCACCAGCACAGGATATCGGGGTCAGCATCCAGCATCGGCTGCACGAGCGCCGCTGCGTCGGTTATGTCGGGATCGTACTGGATCTCCTTGGCAATGCCGATCCCCGCCGCCTTGAACGCCGCGCGATATGTGGCCAGCGACGGCAGGCCCAGCGCGTCGCGCTGGCTGCACATCGCCACGGTCTTGAGCTGCGGGCGGGCCTGCGCCAGCCACTCGACACCGGTCACCACATAGATCGGATGCACCTCGGACGGGGCGATCAGATAGGGCGTGTCGGGGCTCAGGTCGCTGGGCAGAAGCGTCGAGGTCAGAATGCGCCGGTCCATCAGGTAGTCCGATACCGGGGTGAAACTGTCGCCCCCCAGCATCATCAGCAGCTTCACGTCGCGCTCCTGCACCAGCCGCATCGCACCCTCCAGCGCGCCTTGCGGATCATAGCCGCAATCATGGGCGTGAATGCGGATCGGATAGCGCCGCCCGCCAATCAGCATGCCCCCCGCATTGTTCAGCCAATCCTCCCAGATGCGGCAGCCATGCAGGCCCGGCAGCCCCCAGGATTCGACCGGCCCGCTGAGCGGCGCGAGAAAGCCGACATTGACCGTGCTGTCCATGCCGACCTGCAAACGCGGCAACGCGCCGCTGATCGCCAGACGATGTGCAAAGCTCGAAGATTCCATCATTTTCCTCGTCTCGGGGCGCCGGTTCTGGCCCCAGACTAACATCAATTTCGGCGCGCAACAGGTTTGTTGTTGACAGATTGGTTCACTCTTTGGCTTATTTGAATGAACCAAAAGAACCAAACCATGATTTTGGTTCATACCAATCAGGGGAGACCAACCAGATGGCAAAGAAGAGAATTTGCGTGATCGGCGCCGGCCCGTCGGGCCTTGCGCAGCTGCGCGCCTTCCAGTCCGCCGCCGAACAGGGCGCAGAGATCCCCGAGATCGTCTGTTACGAGGCCCAGTCCGACTGGGGCGGGCTGTGGAACTACACCTGGCGCACGGGTGTCGATGACAACGGCTTTCCCTGTCACGGCTCGATGTATCGCTACCTGTGGTCGAACGGCCCCAAGGAGGGGCTGGAATTCGCCGATTACACCTTCGACGAACATTTCGGTAAGGAAATCGCCAGTTACCCGCCCCGCGAGGTGCTGTTCGATTATATCAAGGGCCGGGTGGAAAAGGCCGATGTGCGCGGCTGGATCCGGTTCGAAAACTACGTGCGCGATGTCAGTTACGACACCGAGCGCGCGCAATTCACCGTGACGGCCCGCGACACCGCCAAGGACGAGGAAACCACCGAGGAATTCGACCACGTCATCGTCGCCTCGGGCCATTTCTCAACCCCGAACGTACCCTATTATCCCGGCTTTGAATCCTATAACGGGCGCATCCTTCATGCCCATGATTTCCGCGACGCGCGCGAATTTCAGGGCAAGGACATCCTGATCATGGGCTCATCCTATTCGGCCGAGGATATCGGCTCGCAATGCTGGAAATACGGCTGCAAGTCGATCATCTCGTCGCATCGCTCGGGGCCGATGGGCTATCAATGGCCCGACAACTGGGACGAAGCCCCCGCCGTCGACCATGTCGAAGGCAAGACCGTGCATTTCGTCGATGGCACCAGCCGCGAGGTGGACGCGATCATCCTGTGCACCGGCTACAAGCACCATTTCCCCTTCCTGCCCGACGATCTGCGCCTCAAGACCGCCAACCGGCTGGCGGCGGCGGATCTTTACAAGGGCGTCGTCTATGTGCCCAACCCGGCGCTGTTCTATCTTGGCATGCAGGACCAGTGGTTCACCTTCAACATGTTCGACGCGCAGGCCTGGTGGGTGCGCGACTGCATCATGGGCCGGATCACCCTGCCCGACGCCGCCACGATGGAAGCCGACTGGAAACAGCGCGAAGCCGACGAGGACGCGCTCGAAGACGATTACGGCTGTATCCGTTACCAGGGCGATTACGTCGAGGAACTGATCGCCGAGACGGATTACCCCTCATTCGATGTCGAGGCCGCCTGCCAGGCCTTCTACGAGTGGAAGAAGCACAAGAAAAAGGATATCATGGCCTTCCGCAATCACGGCTATGTCTCGCCGATGACCGGCAAGAAGGCACCGGCGCATCACACCCCTTGGGTAGAGGCGCTGGACGACAGCCTCGAAGCCTACCTGCAATCCCCAAAGCAGGCGCAACCCGCCTGACTTCGGCCCATTCCGCCCGCACCCTCATGTGCTCCCCTGCGGCCGGGATGGCTCCTTATCCTGAAGGCGCGACCCGATCATGACCCTGACGCCACGTTTTGAAACCCCCTATGAGCGGTCCGGCGTGCTGGTGCCGGGCCTGCCGGTTCTGGAACCCGGAGTCGAACGCTACCCGGTGCCGGGTGGCGGATCGCGCGCGGTGGCCGTCGAGGCCGGCGACGAGGTCGCGGTTCTGGATCCGCAAGGGCTTCAGCAAGGCGAGTTGGTGATCTTTGCGCCTGACGGGCGTTCGGATGCCGGGATGCTGGGCGCCAGCGGCACAGGGCGCCCCGAGGGCGTGATCGCCGCGCTGAGCAGCGGCGCGCCATCGGGCGCGCGGGTGGCGCGCGCTCTAGACGCGGCGGGCTTCGACCTTGGGCGCGCCGATGCGGTGCGGGTCTTTGAAGACGGGTCACGCCCCGGCGATATCGCGCGGTTCCATGCCGCCTGCGACGGGCTGGTGATCCTGGCCGCGCCCGGCGGCCCGATGCGCCCGGATGCGCAGGACGCGCCCACCGGGCTGATCCTTTATCTGCGCCGCGCCAATGCGCGCAACGCCAAGGGCGGGCTCACCCCCCCTGATCCGCTGGCCGATCCGATCCATGATTTCAACATCCAGCCGGGCGAAGCGCGAAGCTATGAGGTGAGGAAAGGCCAGTTCATCCAGATCCTTGACGTGCAGGGGCGCGAATGCTCGGATTTTCAGGCATTTTCGATGCGCGCGCTCGACAAGGGGATCGAGCGCGATATCGACCCGACCACCACCCGCACGCTGATGGGGTCGCTTTACCCGCAGCCTGGTATCTTCTCGAAATACTGGAGCGTCGATCAGGAACCGCTGGTCGAGATCGTGCAGGATACCTGCGGGCGTCACGACACGTTCGGGCTGGCCTGTACGGCGCGCTATTATGAAGATCTGGGCTATCCGGGGCATGTGAACTGTTCGGACAACATCAATGCCGACCTTGCGCAATATGGCATCCGCCCGCGTGCGGGCTGGCCGGCGATCAATTTCTTCTTCAACACCATGCTGGACGAGACCAACGCCATCGGCATGGACGATCCCTGGTCGCGCCCCGGCGATTTCGTGCTGCTGCGCGCGCTGACCGATCTGGTCTGCGTCTCGACCGCCTGCCCCTGCGACGTGGACCCGGCCAATGGCTGGAATCCCACCGACATCCAGCTGCGCAGCTATGGCGCGGAGCAATCCTTCAGCCGTTCGATCGGCTATCGCAAAACGGCGGAGGCCGATGTGGAAGACACCAAGGAAACCGGATTTCATGGCAGCTTTGCCCGCCATACCCGCAATTTCGTTGAATATAACGGCTATTGGCTGGCCTCGGACATGACCGGTCAAGGCGCGCTGGCGGAATATTGGGCCTGCCGCGAAAAGGCGGCGGTGATGGATCTCAGCCCCTTGCGCAAATATGAGGTGACAGGCCCCGACGCCGAGGAACTGGTGCAGCTTTGCGTGACCCGCGACATGAAGAAACTGGCCGTCGGTCAGGTGGTCTATACGGCCATGTGCTATGAACATGGCGGCATGATCGACGATGGCACGGTGTTCCGCCTCGGTCAGGACAATTTCCGCTGGATCGGGGGCAATGACCTGTCGGGGCTGTGGCTGCGCCAGCAGGCCGAAGAGCGCGGGCTGAACGCCTGGGTGCGCGAGTCGACCGACCAGTTGCACAATATCGCCGTGCAGGGGCCACTGAGCCGCGAGATCCTGTCGGCGATCACCTGGACGCCGCCGACCCAGCCCACCATCGACGAGCTGGGCTGGTTCCGCTTCACCATCGCGCGGATCGGCGATTACGACGGCATCCCGCTGGTGATCAGCCGCACCGGCTATTCGGGCGAACTGGGCTACGAGATATTCTGCCATCCGCGCGACGCGGCGGCGGTGTTCGACGCGGTCTGGGAGGAAGGCGCGCCCAAGGGGATGTTGCCGTTGGGCCTAGAGGCGCTCGACATGCTGCGCATCGAATCCGGGCTGATCTTCGCAGGCGCCGAATTCTGCGACCGCACCGACCCGTTCGAGGCCGGGATCGGCTTTGCGGTGCCGCTCAAGACCCAGAGCGACGACTTCATCGGCCGTGCGGCGCTCGAGGCGCGCAAGGCCCAGCCGCAGCGCAAACTGGTGGGGCTGGAGATCGAAAGCGGCAACGTGCCCTCGGGTGGTGATTGCGTGCGCATCGGGCGCGCCCAGATCGGCGAGATCACATCAGCCATGCGCTCGCCCATTCTGGGCAAGACCATCGCGCTGGCGCGTCTTGACCTGCCCCATACCGGGATCGGCACCGCCGTCGAGGTGGGCCAGCTTGACGGCCAGCAGAAGCGGCTGAAGGCCAGTATCGTGCGCTTCCCGCATTTCGACCCCACGAAGGAACGGGTGAAGGGGAATTACGACTGAACGCGATGCCCGGCCTGGGGCGGGATCGGGGGCGCTGCCCCCGTCGCGCAAGGCGCGACTCCCCCGGGATATTTGAGAACAGAAGAAGGCCGATCACGCGCACCCGCTCTTTACGATCCCGCGCCATGCGCGCTAGGCTTTTTGACAGCCACGCAAACCGAGCGGACAGCCCCTTGAGCCATGACCCCGAGGACGAGGGCGGCGACGCCCCCTGTTTCGCCCACCATCTCGTGGGCGGGCATCCCGTGGACCCCGAGACCGCGCGCGACGTGGCCCGCTTTCGCAAGGGCGCGCGCGCGCGGCTGCTGGAGGCGCGCAAATTATCGACGCCGGATCGCGACGCGGCTCTGGCGGGGCTGCGCGTGGGGCTTGAGAAACGCATCAGGATAACAAAGGGCGTGAGGATCGCCGCCTATTGGCCGATCCGCGCCGAGCCGGATTTGCGCGGCTGGATGAAAGCGGCCCACGGCGCGGGCGCGCAGATCCTGCTGCCGGTGGTGGCCGGAAAATCCGCGCCACTGGAATTTCACCACTGGTCGCCCGGCTGCCGCATGACGCGCGGAGTCTGGAACATCCCGGTCCCCGCCGATGGCGCCCCCGACCGGCCCGATATCGTGATCTCGCCGCTGCTTGGGGTGGACCATGCGTTCTACCGGCTGGGCAATGGCGGGGGCTATTACGACCGCACGCTGGCGGCGCTTGATCCGCGCCCGCATGTCATCGGCGTCGGGCTGGCGGGCTGCATGCTGCCCACAATCTACCCGATGCCCTGGGATATCCCGATGGACGAGATCATCCTGTCGGATGGCACGATGCGGCAACGCGCAGGCGATCGCGCCTGAAGGCGGCGGGCCGAAAAGGTTTTGTGCCAGGCACTTGTCGCCGCTCCCCGCGCATGCGACACGTTGTCAGATAGCGGTTGCGCCGCCCGTTTTCCGCGGCCAGCCCACCCGGCGATCCGATTTGAATTCCTGATGAAATCCCCTTGGTCCCTTGGCCATCTGGCCCATATCTTTCTGATCTACGCAGGCGCGCTCCTGTTCGGGCTTTTTGCCCATTGGCTGCGTTTCCCCCTGCCCTGGATGATCGGCGCGATGGTCTTTGCCTCGTCGGTGCGCATGGCCGAACGCCCCCTGTCGGTGCCCGGCCAGACCCGCCAGATCGGGCAGGTCCTGGTGGCGACCTCGGTCGGGCTCTCGTTCACCCCCGAGGCGGTGGGGGCGATGGTATCGCTCTTGCTGCCGATGGTGGGGGCGGCCTTTCTGACCATCGGGCTTGGCTTTGTGGTGGCGGCGTTCCTCATGCGCATCGCACGGGTGGATGTGATCACGGCGGTGCTGTCATCGGTACCGATGGGCCCGGTCGAAAGCGCCACGCTGGCGGTGCGCCACAACGTGCTGCCCGGCCCGGTGATCTTTGCCCAGACCCTGCGGATCATGCTTCTGGTGGTGCTGATCCCGCCCGCCATCGTGGCGATCGACGGCACGATCAAGGATCCGGTTGCCGCGCTCAGCCGCATGGACTGGACCGTGCCGGGCGCGATCCTGCTCTGCGTGACCGGGGTTCTGGGCGCGCTGGCGGCCCGCGCGGTAAAGCTGGCCAATCCGTTCTTCGTCGGCTCGCTGGGAGGCGCGGCTCTGGCGGCGGCGCTCAGCCTGCCGCTCACCGCCTATCCCTATCCGGTGCTGGTGCTGGCGCAGATATTCCTCGGCGTGTGGCTGGGCGCGGTCTTTGACCGCGACCTGCTACGGCGCGCGCGCGGTTTCATTCCGGGGGCGCTGATGGCCTCGCTCCTGTTGATTGCGCTCTGCATCGCCATGGGGGTCGGGCTGACCTGGCTCACCGGCGAGTCCTGGCAGGTAATGCTGCTTTCGACGGCGCCGGGCAGCGTGACCGAAATGGCCCTGACCGCCAAGATCCTCGAAGACGGGCTGGCGGTGGTCACGGCGTTTCATGTGATCCGCATCTTCATCATCCTGCCGCTGGCGGGCACGATCATCGGCGTGACCGCGCGGGTGGCCGACCGTTGGGGGCTGCGCCCGCGCTAGGCGCCCAGCCTGCCCCGCGCCTCAGCCCGGACGGATCGCCGCGCCAAGCCGCGCGCCCGCGTCGCTGGGAATGCTTTCGCGCCCCAGCGTACGGCACAGCAAGGCCACGGGAATAAGCCCGAAGGCCACCAGCACCATCGAAGGTACCGCCGCCTCGGCCAGCCGTTCATCCGAGGCCAGCCGATGCGCCTGCACCGCCAGCGTCTGGAAATTGAACGGATGCAGGATCAGCGTGGCGG
>CAZMZS010000051.1:0-17518 GCA_964570675.1 uncultured Roseovarius sp.
GATCCCGCCGGTCACGGCCAGGATCAGGACGAAGGGCAGGGTCACAAGACCCGCGGTAAAGCGCGGAGCTGTCCGCGCGTTGGGGGATGTCACTCATGGTGTGATTCCATTGAAGGTTCCGGCGCGTCGGGCCGGAGATGTCATGCAGGAATGTCCAGAAGGGATGACAGTGCGATATGGTAGGCCCGGAGGGACTCGAACCCCCAACCAAAGCGTTATGAGCGCTCTGCTCTAACCAATTGAGCTACAGGCCCGACCTGGGGCTTTTGCTATGCTGGCAAAGCAGGGGCGTCAAGGCTTTCAGATTGCGCCGGGGAGGGGGATCGTCTAACGGAGAGCCAGGATTTTCAGGAGGGCCGAGAATGAGCGAGCGCAGGAATGGTCTGACCTATGCGGATGCCGGTGTGGATATCGACGCGGGCAATGCCCTGGTCGACCGGATCAAGCCCGCCGCCAAGCGCACCGACCGCCCCGGCGTGATGGCGGGGCTGGGGGGATTTGGCGCGTTGTTCGACCTGAAGGCCGCCGGTTACAGCGACCCGATCCTGGTGGGTGCGACCGATGGGGTGGGCACCAAGCTGCGCATCGCGATCGACACGGGCAATGTGGATGGCGTGGGCATCGACCTTGTGGCGATGTGCGTCAACGATCTGGTGTGCCAGGGCGCCGAGCCGCTGTTTTTCCTGGATTATTTCGCCACCGGCAAGCTGGAGACAGACAAGGCCGCGCGCATTGTCGAGGGCATCGCCGAGGGCTGCGTGCGCGCCGGTTGCGCACTGATCGGCGGCGAGACCGCCGAGATGCCGGGCATGTATCCCGAGGGCGATTTCGATCTGGCGGGTTTTTCCGTGGGCGCGATGGAGCGGGGCACGGAGCTGCCGTCGGGCGTGGCCGAGGGCGACATCCTGCTTGGACTGGCCAGCGACGGGGTGCATTCCAACGGCTACAGTCTTGTGCGCAAGCTGGTCGAAATCTCGGGGCTGGACTGGCAGGATGATTGCCCCTGGGCGACGGGCACATTGGGCGAGGCGCTGCTGACGCCGACACGGCTTTATGTGAAACAGGCGCTGGCGGCGGTGCGCGCGGGGGGCGTTCATGCGCTGGCGCATATCACCGGCGGGGGCCTTAGCGAAAACATCCCGCGGGTGTTGCCCGAGGGTCTGGGCGTGGCGGTCGATCTTGACGCGTGGGCGTTGCCGCCGGTCTTTGGCTGGCTCAACGAACAGGGCGGCATGGAGCAGGGCGAGCTTCTCAAGACCTTCAATTGCGGCATCGGCATGGTGCTGGCGGTCGCGCCCGAAAGGGCCGGGGAGCTGGAGGCGCTGCTGAGCGAGGCGGGCGAGCGGGTCTGCCGGATGGGCCATGTCGTTGCGGGCGAGGGCGTCAGCTATAGCGGGCGGCTTGCGTGACGCACAAACGGGTCGCCATCCTGATTTCGGGCAGCGGGTCGAACATGGTCACGCTGGCAGACAGCATGGTGGGCGATCATCCCGCGCGCCCGGTGCTGGTTCTGGCGAACCGGCCCGATGCGGGGGGGCTTGCCAAGGCGGCGGCGCGGGGCATTCCCACGGCTGTGGTCGATCACCGGCCCTTCAAGGGCGATCGCGCGGGTTTCGAGACTGCATTGCAGAAGGCGCTGGAGGCGGCGCGGCCCGATATCATTTGCCTTGCGGGCTTCATGCGGGTGCTGAGCGCGGATTTCGTGGGGGATTGGCAAGGCAGGATCCTCAATATCCATCCGTCATTACTGCCGAAATATCGCGGGCTCGACACCCATGCGCGCGCCTTGGAAGCCGGGGACGGCGAGGCGGGTTGCACCGTTCACGAGGTGACACCGGCGCTGGATGACGGCCCCGTTCTGGGGCAGGCGCGGGTGCCGGTCAAGCCCGGCGACACGCCCGAAGCGCTGGCCGCGCGGGTGCTGGAGCGAGAACACGCGCTTTATCCCGAGGTGCTGCGCCGCTTTGCGGCGGGCGACCGGCGCCCGGTGATGCTGCCCTGAGGGGCGAGGCCATTTTCATTCCGCCGCGCTTTGTCCTATACGGGGTGGAACGCGCCGCGCGGACGCATTTGCAGGAGCATACACCCTTTGATGAAGACACTGACCACCACCGAGGAGCTTGCCGAATTCTGCACCCGTGCGCGGGGCTTCGAATATGTCACCGTCGATACCGAATTCCTGCGCGAGCGCACCTATTTTTCAAAGCTCTGCCTTGTGCAGCTGGCCGTGCCGGGAGAGACGCGCGACGACGCGGTGCTGGTCGATCCGCTGGAAAACGATCTGTCGCTCGAGCCGCTTTACGAGCTGTTCCGCGATCCTTCGGTGGTCAAGGTGTTCCATGCCGCGCGCCAGGACCTGGAAATCTTCTATGTCGATGCGGGCGTCATTCCCGAGCCGATGTTCGACACGCAGGTGGCGGCGATGGTCTGTGGCTTTGGCGAGCAGGTGGGATACGAGACGCTGGTGCGCCGTATCGCCAAGGAGCAACTGGACAAGACCTCGCGTTTCACCGACTGGTCGCGTCGCCCGCTGACCGAGGCGCAGAAGAAATACGCGTTGGCCGATGTGACGCACCTGCGCGACATCTATGAGTTTCTGGCGCGCAAGCTGGCGGAATCGGGGCGCGACAAATGGGTGGCGGAGGAGCTGCGCACGCTGACCAATCCCGAGACCTATATCGTCAAGCCCGAGGAGGCCTGGAAGCGAATCAAGACGCGCAACGGGTCGGGGCGGTTCCTGGCGGTCCTGCGCGAGCTGGCGCGGTTTCGCGAGGGCTATGCGCAGTCGCGCGACGTGCCGCGCAGCCGGGTCTACAAGGACGATGCGATGATCGAGCTGGCCTCGACCAAGCCGGCGTCATTGCAGGATCTGTCGCGCTCGCGCCTGTTGTTGCGCGAGGCGCGCAAGGGCGAGATCGCCGAAGGTATCCTGAGGGCCGTGGAGGAGGGATTGAAATGCCCGCCCGAAGACATGCCCAAGCTGGACAATGCGCGCAGCAAGCTGCAGGTGAACCCGGCCCTGGCCGATCTTTTGCGGGTGCTCTTGAAGGCCAAGAGCGAGGAATTCGGTGTGGCCTCGAAGCTGATCGCCAGCGCCTCGGATCTTGATGAGCTTTCGGCGGGCGGGCGCGATTTGCCGGCGCTGAGCGGATGGCGGCGCGACGTGTTCGGCGGCGATGCGCTGCGGCTGTGCGAAGGCAAGATCGCCCTGGCGGCGCGCGGCAAGGATATCTGCACGGTCGAACTTTAGACGGGCGCGGTGCGCATTGAAGCGCCGGGCAGGGCCGGCGCGCCTTAGCGGCTGCTGGTCTGGCTGTTGCGCAGGCCGACCACGCGAATCGCGCTGATCCGGGACAGGTCCTGATCCGAGACGAAACGACCGGCATGGATGCGGCGCGTCGAGTCGGGGCCTTGCGGTGTGTTGCCGGGCTGGATTGCCCTGAGTTCCAGGGTCAGAAGGCCATCGACCGGCTCGCCGTCGTTCTGGGCGACAAGGCGCACGTCATGCGCGCCCTGGCGCAGGCTCTGGCCGGTGACGCGGATGATCGCGCCGCCCCCCGACGGTTCCACGGAAAGCGCGGTGATCTGATCGACCGGCGTGCCGGGATAGGGTGCTTCCCTTGACGCGCGCCTGAAGATGCTGCCGCTTTGGTCGGGGATCAGCGGGTTGGCCTGACCGGGGGTCTGGGTCTGGACCGGCGCCGAGCGGCTGTTGCCGAACCAATTGACCGGATTGACCCGGGAATCCCGCCAGCCACACGCCGAAAGCGTTACCGAGAGGATCACAAGACCTGCAATAGATTTCCGCATTACGACCGCCCCTTTGCCTTTCCCATCGGTTAACCTATCCGGGCCGAGTTGAAAAGGTGCAAGCTGGGTCTGGACCTTCGCTTCTTGGCAACCTAGGTCTGTGACAGGCAGATCGGAGCGTCATCATGGCCAGCGAAGCATTCGAGGACATTGTCGCGGATTTCGAGTTTCTCGAGGATTGGGAAGACCGGTATCGTTACGTGATCGACAAGGGCAGGGCGATGGACCCGCTTGACGATGCGCTGAAGGTGCCGGCCACCAAGGTCGAGGGCTGCGCGAGCCAGGTCTGGTTGCATCCGCGCATCGAGGCGGGGCGGTTTTCGTTTGATGGCGACAGTGACGCGATGATCGTGCGCGGGCTGATAGCTGTGCTGCGCGCGCTTTACAACGAGCAACCGGTGGGCGAGGTGCCCAAGGTCGATGCGGCGGGCGAATTGCAGCGGCTGGGGCTCAATGAGCATCTTTCGGCGCAACGTTCGAACGGGCTCAGGGCGATGATCGAGCGGATCCGGGGCGTCGCTGCCGAGGCGGCATGAGCGGCGCGCCATAAGAGACAGGAATGAGGGGCGCTGCCCCTCATGCGCCCCGGGATATTTTCAAACAGAAGAAGATCAGGTTCTTTCGGCCTCTGCGCGCAGGGCATGCGCAAGGTCGCCATAGCCGGTGAAGCGATACTCGAACGTTAGCCCAAGCCGGTCGGCGCAGTCGCGCGCTTTGGCCAGGAGGGCGGGGTCTCGGGTCTGGGCCTGGTAGACGAGCTTGGTGTAATTGCCAAACAGCATGTCGCGCAGTTCGGGGTGGCGGTCGAGCCCCATGGGTTTCCAGACAAAGGCGTCGAATTGCTTGACCAGGAAATCGGTCAGGTAAAAGGCGGTGATTTCATCCTCGGCGCGGGCGGCGAAGGCGTCGTTGCCCTCGAAGAAGGCATAGCAATGCGGCCCCGCAACCATGTTGACGCCGAGTTCGGCGCATTTGGCCTGTAGCTGCCCGCCGGTGCCGCAATCGGCGTAGACGACGAATATTTCGTCATAGCAGGCGCGGTTGCGCGTCACGGCCTCTTGGACGGCGGTGACGATCCGGTCGGGATGAAGATGCAACTTGGCGGGCAGGCATTGCAGGTCCATGTGGTCCCAGCCATTGAGGCGGATCAGCGCGAGGATTTCGCGCGCCAGAGCGCCGCAGGCAATGAGGAGGATGCGCCCTTTGCCTGCGCGCAGGTCGAGCCCGGTTTCGGTGAGGGTGCTGTCATCGGGCAGATCGGTCATGATGTCCTTCCCTTGCAACGCCAAGCGGCCCGCGAGGGCGGGCCGCTGATCGGTTGCGCCGGGTGGTGGCGTAAACTCAGGCGGTCGCGCCCTGGTTATGCTTGCGCTTGACGAAATCCTTGGCGGTTTCCACTGCCACGGCCGCGTCGCGGCAATAAGCGTCGGCGCCGATGGCCTTGCCGAATTCCTCGTTGAGGGGCGCGCCGCCGACCAGCACGATATAATCATCGCGCAGCCCCTGTTCGATCATCGTATCGATCACGACTTTCATGTAGGGCATGGTTGTGGTGAGCAGCGCCGACATGCCGAGGATGTCGGGTTTGTGTTCGGCCAGCGCTTCGAGATAGCTTTCGACCGGGTTGTTGATGCCCAGATCCACGACCTCGAACCCGGCGCCTTCCATCATCATCGAGACGAGGTTCTTGCCGATGTCGTGGATGTCGCCCTTGACGGTGCCGATCACCATCGAGCCCATGCGGGGTGCGCCGGTTTCCGCCAGCAGCGGCTTGAGGATGAACATGCCGCCCTTCATGGCGTTGGCGGCGAGCAGCACTTCGGGCACGAAAAGGATGCCGTCGCGGAAATCCTTGCCGACGATGGTCATGCCGCCGACCAGTGCTTCAGTCAGGATGCGATAGGGCGCCCAGCCGCGTTCGAGGAGGATGTTGACGCTTTCCTCGATCTCTTCCTTGAGGCCGTCGTAAAGGTCGTCCCACATCTGTTCGACGAGTTCCTCGTCGCTGAGATCCGCCAGGATGATGTCGTCTTGGTCTTCCGACATGGCCGGGTTCCTTGCTCTGATGGTGCTGAGGCGCACGTTGGTCTGGCGCAGCTTTCGTCAATTTGTCGCAGTCGGACTTTCCGATTTACGACACTGGCCGCTCTTCTACCGACCTATAGCCCGGATTTGCAGGGGATGATGCTGAAAACTTGTCATGAACTATATGGCCTTATTGCAAGTGTTCACTTTATGTTCCATTTTGGGGTCATGACGCGCGATCAGAGCACCGATCCCCTTGTGCGCCTTGCCGGGCGCGGCGCCACCACCAACGAGGCGGGGCGCCATGAGCGGCATGGGCGCGCCTATGAAAGCGATGGCTGGGACGGCGAGGCGGCGGATTCGCGGATCTTGCGCACCGAGGTCACTCTGGAGCGGCCGCGCAGCGTGATCAGCTACAACCGTTCGCCCGACCTGCCGTTTGATCGCTCGATCAACCCTTACAGGGGTTGCGAGCATGGCTGCATCTATTGTTTCGCGCGCCCCAGCCATGCCTGGCTGGGCCTGTCGGCGGGGCTTGATTTCGAGACCCGGCTGGTTGCGCGCCCCGAGGCACCCGAGGTTTTGGCGCGGGAACTTCGCAAGCCGCGCTACAAGGTGGCGCCGATCGCGATCGGGACCAATACCGACCCCTATCAGCCGATCGAGCAGCGCCACGGCGTGACGCGCGCCTGTCTCGAGGTGCTGAGCGATTTCAATCATCCGGTCGCCATCGTGACCAAGGGCACATTGATAGAGCGCGATCTGGATATCCTGACGGACATGGCGCGCCGGGGGCTGGTCCGGGTGGGGATTTCGATCACCACGCTGGAGGCGGGATTGGCGCGGCGGCTGGAGCCGCGCGCGCCTGCGCCGGGGCGGCGGTTGGCGGTGATCGGCGCGCTGTCCGGTGCCGGGGTGCCGGTCAGGATCATGGTTTCGCCGGTGGTGCCGGCATTGAGCGATCACGAGACCGAGGCGATCCTGACGGCGGGCCGGGAGGCGGGAGCGCAAGCGGCCAGCTGGATCATGCTGCGCCTGCCGCGCGAGGTGGCGCCTTTGTTCAGGGACTGGCTGGAGGCGCATTATCCGGAGCGCGCGGCGCGGGTGATGGGATTGGTGCGCGCCATGCAGGGCGGGCGCGATTATGATCCGGAATGGGGCCGCAGGATGCGCGGTACGGGCGCGTATGCTGAAATGCAGGCGCGGCGTTTCGATATTGCGGCGCGCCGTCTGGGGCTGGACCGCGCGCAGCCGCCGCTGCGTCGCGATCTTTTTGCGCCGCCGGTGCGAGCGGGCGATCAGCTACAGCTCTTCTAGGCGCGTGCGCCAGCCCCCGGTTCAGCCCCGGCGGCGGCGGTTTCGGCGCTTGGACGAGGTGGCCTCGTCCTCGCCGGTGCCATCGGCGGCCGAGGAGAACGCGCCGAGCGCGTCGGTGATCTGGTCGAGCGTGGGGCGTTCGCCGCGGGGGCGGGTGCTGAGCGCCTCGTGCATCTTTTCGAGATGTTCGGCGGTGGTGCCGCAGCAGCCGCCGATGATCGTGGCGCCGCAGTCGCGCGCCAGAACGGCATAATCGGCCATCAGTTCGGGCGTGCCGTCGTAATGGATATGCCCATCGTGAAACTTCGGAATCCCGGCATTGCCCTTGGCAATGATCGGGCGCTCGGTGCCTTGGGCCGCAAAGCCCAGCACGGTGCGCAGAAGGTCCGAGGCACCGACGCCGCAATTGGCGCCGAAGGCCAGCGGCGGATTGCCCAGACCGTCCACGAGGCTGACCATGTCTGCCGAGGTCAGGCCCATCATCGTTCGCCCGGCGGTGTCGAAGCTCATGGTGCCGCACCAGGGCATGCCGGCCAGCTTGAAGGCTTCGGCGGCGGCCTTGTATTCCTCGGGGGCCGAGATCGTCTCGAGCCAGAGCACGTCGGCGCCGCCTTCCTTGAGGCCGTCGGCCTGTTCGTGAAATATCTCGACCGCCAGATCATGGGTCAGGGCGCCCATCGGTGCCATGATTTCGCCGGTGGGGCCGACGGAACCGGCCACGACGACGGGGCGGTCGCGCTTGTCTGCGACTTCGCGGCCGATCTCGGCGGAGATGCGCGAGAGGGCGCGGGCGCGCTTTTCCTCGCCATGGAGTTTGAGGCGCGCGGCGTTGCCGCCAAAGGAATTGGTGAGGAA
This sequence comes from uncultured Roseovarius sp., assembly GCA_964570675.1. Classification (GTDB taxonomy): domain Bacteria; phylum Pseudomonadota; class Alphaproteobacteria; order Rhodobacterales; family Rhodobacteraceae; genus Roseovarius. Next base: position 8,008 of record CAZMZS010000051.1, read on the forward strand.
GATGTCGCTGCCCGCGTCCACCGCCATGGAATAAAGGCGGGTGATCCTGTCTGGGTGCGTCTCGTTCCACAGTTCAGGCGCGTCGCCGGATTCCAGCCCCATGTTAAAGAGGTTGGTTCCCGTCGCGCCATCGGCCAGGAGCCAGTCGCGGGATGCGAGAAGTTTGGACAGGGCGTTGGTCATAACGGGAATCCTTGGTGGTTTCGTGCGCGCGTCACAGGGCACGGATGTGTCATGTTTGGCGCGTCGGCGCAATTTCATTCTGCTCAGGCAGATGATGAGCGGCGCTCAGGATTGCGGCCGATAAACCCAATGAAAACTGGCGCGCCCGGTTGCCCGGGCGGCCCATTTTGCGCATCGCACATGGCGATGGATCAGCTTTCCTTGACCAGTTGCGCCTTGGCGACGCGCAGGAGTTCGGCCATCTTGCCGCGGATCGTGTCGGCATCCGCCAGATCGCCCAGATCGCCGGCGACCTTGCGCACGACATCCTCGTGGCCCGCTTCCTCGAAATCGGACAGCACCACTTCCTTGGCGTAGGCGTCGGCATCGTCGCCGGTCTTGCCCAGAAGCTCGGCGGCCCAGAGGCCCAGCAGCTTGTTGCAGCGAGCCTGCGCGCGGAATTTCATTTCCTCGTCATAGGCGTATTTGTTTTCGAAGGCATTTTCGCGATCGTCGAATGTGGTCATGGCTAACCCCTCTGGTGTGCCCGAAATCAACAGGTATGCGCGGCGTTGATAGAAAAACAGTCCCGAAAAGTATAGCCGCAATTCGGGCCGGGTGGGACCGAAACCGCAGACCAACCCCCGGTCAGCCGACGACCCATTGCCGCAGCGTGGCCGAATTTCGCTTTGAGCGGTGGTGATGCAGGCATGTTCAGCGCGTGTTTGCGAAAGTTGCGGGACCAGCTTCGGGGATGGGTAGCGCGCAAGAGTTACGATCTTCTTCAAGTCCGGCGAATCCGGCTGCTCCTGTCGCGGGTTCGGATGAGGTTGCCGGCGACGCGGCGAAACCTCGCTAAAAAAGGCCACGATTGAGCCGTTCCAGACCCAAGAAGGCCACGATTAAGCCGTCTTAAACCCAAGATAGTGATCTATTGAAGGACTCGTCTTAGTGAGTGGCCATGTTCGAGAGTTGAGATGTCCTTTACATTCAGCATCATAGAGTGGGCGTCCGTCAACGATCCTGGCGCGCTGTTCCGTCAGAGCGGAACACTCGAAGGCGATAGCGGGTCTGGCGGCACTCCGGGAGTGACGCAGGTCAGTTTCGGGGCCACTTCGACGCAGACCATCACCACGGCCACAACTTCGGGCGATCCGGATTATCCCGATGACGGCGGCGCGCGTCTGGATCAGGATGTCACGCTCAACGGGACAACCTACACCGCAGGCGCGGATGTCGAGGCCGATTTCGAGGTCATCCTGGTCGATCCCAACACGGGCTATTATTTTCGCGCCACATGGCTGGCAATCGATGATGAGCCGGTGGGCATTTCGCTATCGCGCGCCTGGGACGCCTCGACAGGGGAGTTCGTGTCAGGTGCAGCAGGAAAATACGTGCCGGGCACGCAGCTGACCCTGATCGATGGTGACGATCTGGATGGCACACCGAACATCGGAAACTTCGCGACCGACAGCAACTATACCTCGGACGGCATCGGCAACGATGCGGAGCTGAATGATGCGAACGGAGGCGCCATCTGTTTTGCGGGTGGCACCCTTATCAAGACGCGGCGCGGCGAGGTGCCGGTCGAGGATCTGCAAGTGGCGGTGGACGAGGTTCTGACGCTCGATCAGGGCTACAAGCACCTGCGCTGGATCGGATCGCGCCATCTGAGCGAGGGAATGCTGACGGCGTATCCGAATCTGCGCCCGGTGCGTATCCGCTGCATGGCACTTGGGGTCAATCTGCCGGAGCGGGATCTGGTGGTGTCGCCGCAGCACCGGATCATGCTGCGCTCGAAAGTGGCGGCACGGATGTTCGGAGTGAATGAAATCCTTGTGCCGGCCAAGGATCTGCTGGCGCTGGACGGGATCGAAACCGCCGAGGACATCAAAGAGGTCACATACTGGCATTTCATGTGTGACGAGCATCAGGTGGTCTTTGCCAATGGTGCTATCGCAGAAAGCCTTTATGCAGGGCCGGAGGCGATCAAATCGCTTGATTCGGCTGCGCGAGAGGAGATTCTGACGATCTTTCCCGAATTGGGGCCGGGCGCCGGCATTCAGCCCATACCGGCGCGCCTGATCGCCAAGGGGCGACGCGTGCGCCACCTTGCCGATCGGATTGCCCGCAACCGCAAGCCTCTGGTGGCCTGTACTGCCCGTGGCGGGCATGTTGAATTCCGCAGAGCCTAGCTTGCAGCGTCGTCGGCCTTGCTCTAATACGGCGCTGTAATCCCCGAGGCACGCCCAAAGGGCGCAAGGCTGGAGTGGCCATGGCACGGCGCACAAAGATTTACGAAGGCAAGGCGAAAACCCTGTATGAAGGCCCCGAGCCCGGGACCCTTGTGCAGTATTTCAAGGATGATGCGACGGCTTTCAACGCGCAGAAGAAGGACGTGATCGAGGGCAAGGGTGTACTCAACAACCTTCTCTCGGAATATTTCATGACCGGGCTGACCAATGTCGGCATTCCCAATCATTTCCTCAAGCGGCTCAATATGCGCGAACAGCTGGTGCGCGCCTGCGAGATCGTGCCGCTGGAAGTGATCGTGCGCAACTATGCCGCCGGGACGATGGCGTCGCGGCTGGGTATCGACGAGGGCACGCAATTGCCGCGCCCGGTGGTGGAATACTGCCTAAAGGACGACAAGCTGGGCGATCCGCTGGTCACTGAAGAGCATATCGCCGCCTTCGGCTGGGCCAGCCAGCAGGATATGGACGACATCCTGAGCCTGGCGCTGCGGGTCAATGATTTCCTGTCTGGGGTCATGTATGGCGTCGGCATCAGGCTGGTCGATTTCAAGATCGAGATCGGCCGCGTCTATGACGGCGATTTCCAGCGCCTGATCGTGGCCGACGAGATCAGCCCCGACAGCTGCCGCCTGTGGGATATCGAAACCGGTCAGAAGCTGGACAAGGACGTGTTCCGCCGTGATCTGGGCAGCCTGACGGATGCCTATACCGAAGTGGCCAGCCGTCTGGGCGTGATGCCCAAGGGCGCCACACCGATGAACCGGCCGACCCTGATCAACTGACGGGCGGTCAAGCAGGGGTGGCGCGCCGCGCCGCGCGACGAAAAAACGGGAAGACAAAGATGAAGGCACGCGTTCACGTCATGCTGAAAAACGGCGTTCTGGACCCGCAGGGCGAGGCCGTGCGCCACGCGCTTGGCCAACTGGGTTTCGAGGGTGTCGAAGGGGTCCGCCAAGGCAAGGTGATCGAGCTGGACCTGGCCGAGACCGACGCCGAGAAGGCGCGCGAGACAGTGACCGAGATGTGCGAGAAGCTGCTCGCGAACACCGTGATCGAAAGCTACGCCGTGGAGATCGCCTGATGCACGCCGCGATCATCGTCTTTCCGGGATCGAACTGCGACCGCGACCTGGCTGTCGCCTTCGAGAGGGCGGGCGCGAAAGTGTCGATGGTCTGGCACAAGGACACGGCGCTGCCCGCCGGGGTCGACATCATCGGTGTGCCGGGGGGGTTCTCGTTCGGGGACTACCTGCGCTGCGGCGCGATCGCGGCGAATTCGCCGATCTGCCGCTCGGTCGTGCAACATGCCGAAAAGGGCGGTTACGTGCTCGGCATCTGCAACGGGTTCCAAGTGCTGACCGAAACCGGTCTTTTGCCCGGTGTTCTGCTGCGCAACGCCAATCTGAAATATATCTGCAAGCCGGTCGACCTGAAGGTCGAGACCGCCGACAGCCCTTTCACCGCCGGTTACGAGGCGGGGCAAGTCGTGACGGTGCCCATCGCGCATCACGACGGCAACTACTTTGCCGACGACGAGACGCTCAAGCGCCTTCATGGCGAGGCGCGGGTGGCCTTTACCTATTGCGACAACCCCAACGGCTCGCTTGACGATATTGCCGGGGTTCTGTCGCAGAACCGCCGGGTCATGGGCATGATGCCCCATCCCGAGCGCATGGCAGAGCCGCTTCAGGGCGGCACCGATGGCGCGGCGATGTTCGAAAGCCTCGTTGGCCAACTGGCTGATGCGTGACGCTTGAGCGGCGACGCGCCCCGGCGTAGATTGTCGGGATGACGAACCTGACCTCGCCCGTATCAGTGCAGGGGCCGCGCCCGACCTCGTGGCGGATGCGGCTGGTCTTTATCGTGCTGGTGGCGCTGGCGGTGGCGGTCGTGTTCGTCACCAACCGGCTGCTGACCGACAGGTTCACCGAATCCACCCGCAACCGCGCTGAATTGCGGCTTGTGCTCTATTCCGGCAACCTGCTGAGCGAGTTGCGCCAGAATGCCGTTGTGCCGCAGCTTCTGGCGCGTGACCCGACGCTGATTTCGGCGCTCAACACGGGTGATTACGCGCAATCCACGCAACGCCTGATTTCGTTCCTCGAAGAGATCGGCGCGGCGTCGCTGACGCTGCTGGACCGGGATGGGCGCACGGTGGCGGCGACCGACCGAAGCCTGCTGGGGCAGAGCCATCGACAGGCGCCTTATTACGTGGATGCGCTGCGCTCCAAGGACACTGTTTTCAAGGTGCTGGAACGAGAAACCGGCCAGTATCGATTTACCTATTCGCGCCGCGTCGAAAGCCAGAACCAGGTGGTTGGCGTGATCGTCGTGGATGTGGATCTGGGCAAATACGAACGCGCATGGGCGGGTATCTCGGATGCGGTTCTGGTCACGGACAGCGAGGGGCGCATCATTCTGGCGACCGAGCCGCGCTGGCGCGGGCTGAACGAATCCGAGGCGTTACAGCGCGAGCCGGTGGACAGCGCCATCGAGCGCGCCATCCAGGCGACCCAGAGCTGGACCGCGCTGCCCGCCGACGCCTATGTGCGCGGCGAGGCCGTGATGCGGGTCGAAGGGCGGGTCGCGTTTCGCGGCTGGCGCATTGCCAGTTTCACGACCTATGCCAGCGTGCGCGAGAAGGTGAACGGGTTCCTGGCGCTCGAGATCATGGGTTTTGCGATTCTCCTGGCGCTTGCGTTTTGGGTGATGAACCGCAAGACGGCTGTGCGCATGGCGGTGTTCCAGCGTGAATCGGCAGAGCTTCGCGCATTGAACGCTCGCCTGCAGCGGGAAATCGCCGAGCGTGAGCGCGTTCAGGAGAACCTTGCCGTGGCCGAACAGACCCTTGCGCAAAGCTCCAAACTGGCGGCCCTGGGCGAGATGTCGGCGGCGGTGAGCCACGAGTTGAACCAGCCGCTTGCGGCGATGAAAACCTACCTTGCCGGGGCGCGCCTGCTGTTGAACCGCAACCGCCCCGAGGAGGCGCTGTCATCCTTTCAGAGAATCGACGATCTGCTGGAGCGGATGGGGTCGATCACCCGTCAGCTCAAGTCCTATGCGCGCCAGAGCGGCGACACGTTCGAGCCCGTTAATCTTGGCGATGCGCTGTCTTCGGCCCTGTCGATGATGGAGCCGCAACTGCGCCAGAGGAAGGTGAATATCACCCGCACGCTGCCCGAGGAACCTGTGCGGGTCATGGCAGACCGGGTGCGGGTGGAACAGGTGATGATCAACCTCCTGCGCAACGCCATGGACGCCACCGAAGGGGCCGACGATCCCACCATCGACATCCTTCTGGCGGCGGGCGAGACGGCGGTGTTGACGGTGCGCGACAACGGCCACGGGATCGACAATTTCGACAATCTTTTCGAGCCGTTCTACACCACCAAGCAACCCGGTGACGGTGTCGGGCTGGGGCTTGCCATTTCCTCGGGGATCGTCAACGACCTTGGTGGCCGCCTGACTGCAAGAAACGCATCGGGCGGGGGGGCTGTATTCGAGGTGCAGCTACCTATCTTGACTGAAGAAACCCGTGCAGCGGAGTAACCTGCCATGCCGAGCGCCATGAAAATCGCGATTGTCGACGACGAAAAGGACATGCGCCAGTCGATCAGCCAGTGGCTGGCCTTGTCCGGTTATGACACCGAGGCCTTCTCGAGTGCGGAGGAGGCGCTGAAAGTGCTGGGCCCGGATTATCCCGGCATTGTCGTGAGCGATATAAAGATGCCCGGCATGGACGGGATGCAGTTCCTGAAAAAGCTGATGGGGTCGGATTCGAGCCTGCCGGTGATCATGATCACCGGCCATGGCGACGTGCCGATGGCGGTCGAGGCGATGCGCATGGGCGCGTTCGACTTCCTTGAGAAACCCTTCAACCCCGACAGGATGAGCGAGCTGGCCAAGAAGGCCACCAATGCGCGCCGCATGACGCTGGACAGCCGCGCCCTGCGCCGCGAATTGTCAGATGGCGGGCAGCTCATGAAAAAGCTGATCGGCGCAAGCCCGGTTATGGAGCGCCTCAAGGAAGACATCCTCGACCTCGGGCAGGCGGATGGCCATGTGCTGATCGAGGGCGAGACCGGCACCGGCAAGACGCTGGTGGCGCATGCGCTGCATGCAGTCGGGTCGCGTGCGGGGCGCAAGTTCGTGCTGGTGTCCTGTTCGGCCTACGAGGAAGAGGCGCTGGCCAAGCGGCTGTTCGGTCCGGTGCAGCCCGAGGACAGCCAGCTTCCCGCGGTCGAGGAGGCGCGCGGCGGCACCCTCGTGCTGGAAGATGTCGAGACGCTGAGCGATGCGCTTCAGGCGCGCTTGCTGACCTTCATCAATGACGAGGGCACACCGCCCGAAACCCGGATCGTGGCGATTTCCAACATGCAGGAGCAGGATCGCACCTGCGAGGATGCCTTGCGCGCCGATCTCTTTTATCGCCTCGCCAGCCTGCGCATCACCGTGCCGCCTCTGCGCCAGCGGGGCGAGGACATCCTGACGCTGTTCACCCGCTTTGGCGAGCAATTTGCCGATGATTACGGATGTGAAGCGCCGCAGGTCTCGGCGCAGGAGGCCGCGCAACTGTTGCAGGCGCCTTGGCCGGGCAATGTGCGCCAGCTCTTCAATGTCGCCGAGCGTGCCGTGCTTCAGGCCCGCCGGGGCAGCGGCACGATCGCGTCGCTCCTGATGTCGGACCATCAGGACATGCAGCCCGTCATGACCACCGAGGGCAAGCCGCTCAAGGAGTATGTGGAAGCCTTCGAGCGGATGCTGATCGACAACACGATGCGCCGCCACAAGGGGTCGATCGCGGCGGTGATGGACGAGCTGTGCCTGCCGCGCCGGACATTGAACGAGAAGATGGCGAAATACGCGTTGCAGCGATCGGACTACCTGGATTAAGGCCGCGCAGGCCGGGCAGGGGGGCAAATCTTCAAGCTCCGCAGCATGATAAAGGGCCCGGAATATGGGCGTCGCGGGCGTCGCGGGGCCTATATGACAGATTTGCCATTGTCAGCAGGGTGCAAATGCCTCTATCAAGGGGGACGGACGCCCGCGTATTCGCGCCGGGCCCGCACCAAAAAGTTTCGCTGTTTCGGGCCGTGCGGGTCGATCATGATCCGCAGCCTTTGACAGACCGATCAGGCCTCGCTTCGAGGGGCCGCATATATGCCTGCCCCGGCGAAATCCCGGTCCGGCAGGCCAGAGTTGGCCCCGACAAGGGCCGGAGACCAAGAACCGCGATGCAACGCGCACAACTGACATACCACAGAGCAGGGCCCTTAAGCGGCGCTCTTGGCTGTGCGACCGTCATCGCCCCCAACTTATACCCGCCGCAGACAGCCGCCCCGCCGGGGTGTGCCGCCTTGCCGCGGAGCAAACGGACAACATGGCCAAGAAAATGCTTATCGATGCCACCCACGCGGAGGAAACCCGCGTCGTGGTGGTGGACGGAAACAAGGTCGAGGAATTCGATTTCGAATCCGAAAATAAACGGCAAATCGCCGGAAATATCTATCTCGCAAAGGTAACACGGGTCGAACCGTCGCTTCAGGCGGCCTTTGTCGATTACGGCGGAAACCGCCACGGGTTCCTGGCGTTCTCGGAAATCCACCCGGATTACTACCAGATCCCGGTTGCCGACCGCGAGAAGCTGCTCGAGGAAGAGCGCGCCTATGCCGAGGAGTTGCGTGCGCGCGACGACGAGGAGGAAAAGCCTAAATCCAGGCCCCGGCGCTCGCGTTCGCGCAGCAAGGCCGCGAAGGTCGCCGACAAGGATGCCGTGCTGACGGATGAGGATGGCAACGCCGGCAATATCGCCGGGATGGAGACCATCGACCTTGATGAGAGCGTGCCCGAGGGCACCTCGCCGATGGAAACCGTGGCCGAGACCCCGGTCGAAGAACCCGGAGAGCGGGACAACGGGAATGGCGATGGCGATCACGACAGCCATGGCCACGACGACGAGGAGCGCCGCTCGGATGCCACGGCGAAGGACGATTCGATCGAATCCGTCGCCGATGACGATGACCACGAGGATATCCGCCCGGCCCGCAAGGCGCGGCCGCGCAAATACAAGATCCAGGAAGTCGTCAAGGTGCGCCAGATCCTGCTGGTGCAGGTGGTCAAGGAAGAGCGCGGCAACAAGGGCGCAGCCCTGACGACATATCTGTCGCTGGCCGGTCGCTATTGCGTGCTGATGCCCAACACCGCGCGCGGCGGCGGGATTTCTCGCAAGATCACCAATGCCGTGGACCGCAAGAAGCTCAAGGAAATCGCCACCGAGATCGACGTCCCCCAGGGCGCGGGGCTGATCGTGCGCACGGCGGGCGCCAAGCGCACCAAGTCGGAAATCAAGCGCGATTACGAATATCTTCAGCGCCTCTGGGAGCAGATCCGCGAGCTGACGCTGAAATCCATCGCACCCGCGAAGATCTATGAAGAGGGCGACCTGATCAAACGTTCGATCCGCGATCTCTATAACCGCGAGATCGACGAGGTTCTGGTTGAAGGCGAGGCGGGGTATCGCATCGCCAAGGACTTCATGAAGATGATCATGCCGTCCCATGCCAAGAACGTGAAGCATTACGCCGATGCGATGCCGCTTTTCGCGCGCTTCCAGGTGGAAAGCTACCTGAGCTCGATGTTCAACCCGACCGTTCAGCTGAAATCCGGTGGGTATATCGTGATTGGCGTCACCGAGGCGCTTGTCGCCATCGACGTCAACTCGGGGCGTGCAACCAAGGAAGGCTCGATCGAGGAAACCGCGCTCAAGACCAACCTCGAGGCCGCCGAAGAGGTGGCCCGCCAGTTGCGCTTGCGCGATCTGGCAGGTCTGATCGTGATCGACTTCATCGACATGGACGAACGGCGCAACAATGCATCGGTCGAGAAGCGGTTCAAGGACAAGCTGAAATCGGATCGCGCGCGTATCCAGGTGGGGCGGATCTCGGGCTTCGGCCTGATGGAGATGTCGCGCCAGCGCCTGCGCCCCGGCATGATCGAGGCGACCACCCAGCCTTGTCCGGCCTGCCACGGTACCGGGTTGATCCGCTCGGATGACAACTTGGCGCTGTCGATCCTGCGCCAGATCGAGGAAGAGGG
>CAZMZS010000052.1:0-17436 GCA_964570675.1 uncultured Roseovarius sp.
GGGCCAGCCCCCCGGACCCCCCGAGGTATTTGAGGCCAGATGAAGGGGCGGGCGGGGGCGTCAGTCCACCGCGCGGATGAGCTTGCGTTCGAGCACGCGCAGCACGGTCTTGAGGTCATGGCCGCGTTTCAGGACCTGCCCGTCAAGGCCGATCACCGCATATTGCCCCTGCCTGTTGCGCAGGCGCGGGCGTTTTTCGATGCGGTAGAGCGGGTGTTCGGCGGTCCGGCGAAAGACCGAGAACACGGCCACGTCGCGCAGGCAGGAAATCCCGTAATCGCGCCATTCCCCGGCGGCGACCATGCGGCCGTATAGCGACAGGATGACGCTCAGTTCCGTGCGGTGAAAGGCGACCTGCTCGGGGGTGCCGCGCACCGGAAGCGGGGTGGGCGATTGGAATGTCATGTCATCAGAGTTGCGCCGTTCACCGCGCAAATCAAGATGTTTCGCCGTTCGCGCGGTCTTATCCGCACCAGATCCGGGTGATCCGGCCGTCTTCGTCGAGTTCGACGTTGAGCCGGTCGGCCCGGTAATCCATGGTCATCGCCGATCCAGGCGGCACCACACGCAGCGGGCCGTCAATGGCGCTTTCGTCAAAGGCGGCGCGCTTCTGGCCAACCAGTTGCTGAAGCCCGCCGGCACCGCATGCATCGGCGTCGGGCGAAGGTGGCGGCGGGGCCTCATTGGCCATGCAACCCGCCAGGACCAGACCGCAAAGGGCCGCGGATCCATATCGCATCGCTTGGTCTCCCTTTTGGTGTCAGCTTGCCTGTCGGGTCGGGCGCGGTCCATCCCCTGTCGCACATGATATTGAATTTCCGCGCTGTTTCGCTCAATGTCGTTTCAAACGTGAACCGGAGGATCCCAGCTATGCGCACCACAGCCGCCGTCGCCCTGGAGGCGGGCAAGCCGCTTGAAATCATGGACGTCAACCTTGACGGCCCCAAGGCGGGCGAGGTCCTGGTCGAGATCAAGGCCACCGGTCTTTGTCACACCGATGACTTCACCCTGTCGGGCGCCGATCCCGAAGGTCTGTTTCCCGCGATCCTCGGCCATGAGGGCGCGGGCGTGGTGCTCGAGGTGGGGCCGGGTGTCACCTCGCTTGAACCGGGCGATCACGTCATTCCGCTTTACACGCCCGAATGCCGCGAATGCGAATATTGCCTCAATCCCAAGACCAACCTGTGCCAGTCGATCCGCTCGACCCAGGGGCAGGGCGTCATGCCCGACGGCACCTCGCGCTTTTCGATGCTGGATGGCACGCCGATCCTGCATTACATGGGCTGTTCCACCTTTGCCAACCACAGCGTCCTGCCCGAAATCGCGCTGGCCAAGGTGCGCAAGGACGCGCCTTTCGACAAGATCTGCTATATCGGCTGCGGCGTCACCACCGGCATCGGCGCGGTGATCAACACCGCCAAGGTCGAGATCGGCTCGACCGCGATCGTCTTCGGCCTCGGCGGCATCGGGCTCAACGTCATTCAGGGGCTGCGGCTGGCGGGGGCCGACCAGATCGTGGGCGTCGATCTCAACCCCGGCAAGGTGGAGATGGCGACCCGCTTCGGGATGACGGATTTCGTGAACCCGACCGAGGTCGAAGGCGATCTGGTGGCGCATCTGGTCGAACTGACCGGGGGCGGCGGCGATTACACCTTCGATGCCACCGGCAATGTGCAGGTCATGCGCACGGCGCTGGAATCGGCGCATAAGGGCTGGGGCGAAAGCGTCATCATCGGCGTCGCGCCCGCGGGCGCCGAAATCTCGACACGTCCCTTCCAGCTGGTCACGGGCCGGGTCTGGCGCGGCACGGCCTTTGGCGGCGCGCGCGGGCGCAGCGACGTGCCCCGGATCGTCGACTGGTACATGGACGGCAAGATCGAGATCGACCCGATGATCACGCATACGCTCAAGCTCGACGAGATCAACAAGGGCTTTGACATGATGCATGCCGGGGAATCGATCCGCTCGGTGGTGGTCTACTGACACGCCGCCCCGTACCGGTCCACGCATCATTGCACATCGCCCTGTGCGGGCGGTGCCCTTGTCGCGGCTGTGAAAGCGCATAGGCTTTGGTGCAAGATACAGCACAGCGCGAAAGGATTGCCCCCATGAGCAAGGACGACAGCTACACGCCCCCGGAAATCTGGACATGGGAGGGCGAATCCGGCGGTCGCTTCGGCTCGATCAACCGGCCCATCGCCGGGCCGACCCACGACAAGGAGCTGCCCGTCGGCAAGCACCCGTTCCAGCTCTATTCGATGGGCACGCCCAACGGCGTCAAGGTGACGGTGATGTTCGAGGAGCTTCTGGCGGCGGGGTATGACGCGGAATATGACGCCTGGCTGATCCGCATCACCAAGGGCGACCAGTTTTCGAGCGGCTTTGTCGAGGCCAACCCCAATTCCAAGATCCCCGCGATGATCGACCATAGCGGCGACGCGCCGCTACGGGTGTTCGAATCCGGCTCGATCCTCTTGCATCTCGCCGAGAAGTTCGGCGCCTTCCTGCCCGCCTCCGGGCCGGGGCGCACCGAGACCCTGAACTGGCTGTTCTGGCAGATGGGCAGCGCGCCTTATCTGGGCGGCGGATTTGGTCATTTCTATCACTACGCGCCCGAACAGTGGCAATATCCCATCGACCGTTTCACCATGGAGGTGAAACGCCAGCTCGATGTGCTGGACCGCCAGCTTGCCACGCATGAATTCATCGCCGGCGATGACTATTCGATTGCCGACATGGCGATTTGGCCGTGGTATGGAAACCTTGTGCTGGGCCGCCAATATGGCGACGCGGCGCGGTTTCTGGATGCCGAAAGCTATGAAAACGTGATGGCCTGGGCCAAGAGGCTGGATGCACGCCCGGCGGTGCAGCGTGGCCGCATGGTCAACCGCACCAGCGGCGAGCCGCATGAGCAGCTTCGCGAGCGACACGACGCCGGGGATTTCGACACCCGCACCCAGGACAAGATCGCCGGTCAGGAGGGCTGATTGCCCGTCCGGCCCGCAACGAAAGGAAAAAGGGACGCCATGACAGAACGCACTCCCCTGATGGCGGTCCTGATCGACGCCGACAACACCTCGCCGAAATGGACCGGCGCGATCTTCGAGGAGATCGCAGCCATCGGCGAGGCCAGCGTGCGCCGCTGCTATGGCGATTTTTCCTCGCAGCAGATGAGCGGCTGGAACCGCGTGCAGGCCGAATTCGGCCTTGTACCGCATCACCAGCCAGCCAATACCGTGGGCAAGAACGCCAGCGATATCGCGCTGGTGATCGACGCGATGGACCTGATGCATTCGGGCCGTTTCGACGGGTTCGTCCTGGTCAGCTCCGACAGCGATTTCACCCGCCTCGCCAGCCGCATCCGCGAACAGGGGCTCGAGGTCTATGGCATCGGCGCGCGCAAGACGCCCGAGGCCTTCCGCAAGGCGTGCAAACGCTTCATCTATCTCGAGAACCTTGGCGCCGAAGGCGCCGAAACCCCGGTGTCGCCGGACGGCAAATCCCTCAACGAGGCGCGTGATCTTCTGTTCAAGGCGATGGACAGTCTCGATCAGGACAGCGACTGGTATGCGCTCGGACGGCTGGGCCAGCAGGTGACGGCGGCCAATCCCGATTTCGACACCCGCAGCTATGGCCATCGCAAATTGTCCGACCTGGTGGCCGCGATCAAGGTTCTGGAAACCCGGCGCGAGGGCAATCATCTCTATGTGCGTCGCGTCGACTGAGGGCTGATCGGCTCAGCCCGCATCCACCAGCCCGCGCCCCGCAAGCAGCGCATCGACCCCCGGCATCCGACCGCGAAACGCCGTATAAAGCGACTCGGGCTCGGCTGCGCCGCCGCGCGACAGGATATGGCGCTCCAGCGCCTCTGCGCGCTCGGGGTCGAACGGCCCCGCGCCCTCCTCGAAGGCGGCAAAGGCATCGGCATCCATGACCTCGGACCACATGTAGCTGTAATAGCCACTGGCATAGCCATCGCCTGAAAACACATGCGCGAATTGCGGCGTCGCGTGGCGCATGGTGATCGCCTGCGGCATCCCGATCCCCGCCAGCACCCGCGCCTGCTCTGCCATCGGATCATCCGGCGCGCGCCCCTTGTGAAACGCCAGGTCCACCAGCGCCGAGGCCAGGTATTCCACCGTCTGGAACCCCTGGTCGAAATGCGCCGCCCCCAGCAGCCGATCCCGCAATTCGCCCGGCATCGGCGCGCCGCTGCGATAATGACGCGCATGGGCCTCCAGCACCTCGGGCACTTCCAGCCAATGCTCGAAAAGCTGGCTCGGCAGTTCCACGAAATCGCGCGCCACTGAGGTGCCCGCGATGCTTTCGTAACGCACATCCGACAACAGGTGATGCAGCGCATGGCCGAATTCGTGAAACAGCGTGCGCGCCTCGTCATAGCCCAGAAGCGCCGGGTCGCCCTTGGCGAAATTGCAGACATTGATCACCACCGGCCCCTGCGCGCGCGGCACCTTGGCCTGCGCGCGCATCGCCGAACACCAGGCACCCGATCGTTTGCTGGCGCGTGCGAAATAATCGCCGATGAAGACACCCACATGACGCCCTTCGCGCGTCACCTCCCAGGCACGGCAATCGGGGTGATAAAGCGCAATATCCAGCGCCCTGAATTCCAGCCCGAACAGCCGGTTCGCCACGCCGAAGGCGGCCTCGATCATCCGCTCGAGCGACAGGTATGGCTTCACCGTCGCCTCATCCAGATCATGCTCGGCCTGCCTGCGCCGCTCCGCATAATAGCGCCAGTCCCAGGGGCGCAAATCATCGTTCACGCCGTCATCCTGCATCATCTTCGTCAGGATATCCGCATCGGCCTCGGCCTGCGCGCGCGCGGGCGCCCAGACCTCCATCAACAGCGCCTCGACCCGCTCGGGCGTGCCCGCCATCTCGGTTTCCAGCTTGAACGCCGCGAAACTCTCATAGCCCAATAGCGCCGCGCGCTCTTCGCGCAGGCGCAGGATTTCGGCGGCAATGGCGCGGTTGTCACTTTCGCCGCCATTCGCGCCCCTTGCGCTCCAGGCGCGAAACGCCGTCTCGCGCAGATCACGCCTTGGCGCGAATTGCAGGAACGGCACGATCAGCGAGCGCGACAGCGTGATCACCGGGCGCTCCCGGCCCATCTCGCGCCCCGCGTCGCTTGCCGCCGCGATCAGGAACTCGGGCAGCCCGGCCAGCGCGTCCTCGTCCAGCTCCATGACCCACCTGGCCTCATCCGCCAGCAGGTTCTGCGTGAACGCCGTGCCCAGTTCCGCCAGCCGCGCCATGATCTCGCCCATCCGCGCCTTCTCTTCACCCTCAAGCGCCGCCCCCGCGCGCCGGAACCGCCGCCGCGTCAACATCAAAAGCCGCATCTGCTCATCGCTCAAGCCAAGCTTGTCGCGCCTCGCCCAAAGCGCCTCGATGCGCGCCGCCAGCGCGGTGTCGCCCGTCACCTCCAGCGAATAGGCCGCCAGCCGCGGCCCGAAATCGCGCTGCAATGCCTGGCGCGCCGGGGTGCTGTCGGCGCCCGCCACGCTGAAGAACGCCGCCAGCACCTTGGTCAGTGCCGCGCCGCTCGCCTCAAGCGCCTCGATCGTGTTGTCGAACCGCGCCGGCTCGGGATTGTCGGCAATCGCGCGCAATTCCGCACGCGCCGTCTCAAGTGCTTCATCAAAGGCCGGGGCGAAATGCGCGTCCTCGATCCTCTCGAAAGGCGCGATCCCGAACGGGCCGTCCCAATCTTCCAGCAGCGGGTTGCTCATGCCCCGGTATCCTTCTTTTCATGCGCCCCGCAAACCGGGCAATCTTCGCGCCGCTGCAGCGCGATCTTGCGCGTCTCGCCCCACAGCGCGTCATGGATCAGCATCTCGCCCAACAGCGGCTGCCCGGCGCCCGCGATCAGCTTGATCGCCTCGCCGGCCATCATCGCGCCCACGACCCCCGGCAAGGGCCCCAACACGCCCGCTTCGGCGCAAGACGGCGCCAGCCCTTCGGCGGGGCGCTCGGGAAAGATGCATTGGTAACAGGGCGTGCCGCGTGCAGGGTCAAAAATGCTGAGCTGCCCCTCCCATTGCGACATCGCCCCGGAAATCAACGGCTTGCCCGCCGCCACGGCGGCAGCATTGGCAAGGTAGCGCGTGTCGAAATTGTCGGTCCCATCAAGGATCACGTCATATTCGGCGAACAGTTCGGGGGCGATATCCGCGCTCAGCCGCCGCTGATAGGGGCGCACCACCACGGCCGGGTTCTGCGCCTGCATCGCCTCCATTGCCGATTGCACCTTGGGCCGCCCGATATCGGCATCCCGATGGATCACCTGCCGCTGCAGGTTGGAATTCTCGACCACATCGTCGTCAATGATCCCGATCGTGCCCACGCCCGCCGCCGCCATGTACAAAAGCGCCGGCGATCCAAGCCCCCCCGCTCCAATCACCAGCACGCGCGCCTCCTTCAGGGCCTTCTGCCCCGGCCCGCCCAGCTCTCTCAGAACGATATGGCGCGCATAGCGCTCAAGCTCCGCCTCGCTGAACAGCCCCTTGCGCGCGGATGTCGCGGATGTCTCGCCCGCCTCCCGCGCCACCGCCCTGCCGCGTAACCGGCGCAGCAGCCCGGCATAAACCAGCCCCAGCGCCACGAACCCGCCCAGGATCAGCCAGAGCGCGGCGCTTTCCCCCGTCGCCATGCGCAGCGGATGACCGGGCGGCAACAACAGATGCAACAGCACCACCGCCGCCCACAGAAGCGCGATCATGCCCCATCTCAGGTGCCTGGGCGCGCCCATCGCCCAGCCCACGCCCCACAGCACCCCGGCCATGACCAGCACCAACGCCATCAGCCGCGCCCCGTCGATCCGAAGCCGCCCTCGCCGCGCGCGGTGTCATCCAATGCCTCGACCATTTCGAACCGGGCCTGCACCACCGGCGCGACCACCATCTGCGCGATCCGCGCGCCATGTTCGATGTGAAACGCCGCCTCGCCCGCATTCATCACGATCACCCCCAACGGGCCGCGATAATCGCTGTCGATCGTGCCGGGGCTGTTGGGCAGCGTGATCCCGTGGCGCAGCGCCAGCCCCGAGCGCGGGCGCAGCTGCACCTCGTAACCTTGCGCAATCGCCAGCCTCAACCCCGTCGGCACCAGCGCCCGCGCGCCGGGCGCCAGCGTCACGCCTTGGGCGCGCGCCTCCGGCGCGAAATTGGCCCTCAGATCGGCGCCCGCCGCGCCCTCTGTCTCATAGGAAGGCAGGCCAAGCGCGCGATCCGCGCCCTCTTCCCAAACGAATGCGATCAGGACCATGCCCGCCCTTTCATCGTTCCAGAAATACTCAAAATTCTCACCCCAGCGTCCGGGCGATCCGCTCGGCCAGCCTGCTGGCGACCTCGGCTTTCGTCATCCGGGGCCAGCTTTGCGCGCCCTCGGAATCGATCAGTGTCACGGCGTTATGCGCGCCGCCCATGATGCCGGTGGCGTGGCTCACGTCATTGGCCAGAATCCAGTCGCAGCCCTTGCGCTTGCGCTTGGCGGTGGCGTTGTCGATCACGTCATCGGTCTCGGCGGCGAAACCGATCACCAGGGCGGGGCGGCCTTCCTTCATCTGGCTCACGCGCGCCAGGATATCGGGGTTCTCGGTGAATTCCAGCACCGGCAGCCCACCCTTGCCGCCCGGCGTTTTCTTCATCTTGCTCTCGCTTGCGGCGGCCACGCGCCAATCGGCCACGGCGGCGGTAAAGACCGCCGCATCGACCGGCAATGCGGCCTCGACCGCCGCCAGCATCTCCTGCGCGGTCTCGACCCTCATGAGCTCGACATCCTCGGGCGGCGCCACATCCGCCGGGCCGCTCACAAAGACCACCTCGGCGCCGAGCGCGCGCAGCGCCTTCGCGATCGCCGTGCCTTGCGCGCCCGAAGACCGGTTGGCGATATAGCGCACCGGGTCGATGGGCTCATGCGTGGGGCCGGACGTGACCAGCACCCGCTTGCCCGCCAAAGGCCCGCCCACCAGCGCGCGTTCCACCGCCGCGACGATCTCCAGCGGTTCGGACATCCGGCCGGGGCCGAACTCGCCACAGGCCATGTCGCCCTCGCCGGGGCCAATGAGGCCGATCCCGTCGCCCTTCAGCGTGGCGATGTTGCGCTCAGTCGCGGGATGTTCCCACATTCTCACATTCATCGCCGGGGCCAGCAGCACCGGCGTATCGGTCGCCAATAACAGCGTCGAGGCCAGGTCATCCGCATGCCCCCCCGCCATCTTGGCCATCAGATCGGCGGTGGCCGGGGCCACGACGATCAGATCGGCGCTGCGGCTCAGTTCGATATGGCCCATCTCGGCCTCGTCGGTCAGGTCGAAAAGATCGCCGTAAACCTTGTGTCCGGCCAGCGCCGAGACCGATAGCGGCGTCACGAACGCTTCGCCCGCGCGGGTCAGAACCGGCGTCACCTCGGCGCCGCGCTCGCGCAGCCGCCGGATCAGGTCCAGCGCCTTGAAGGCGGCGATGCCGCCGCCGATGATCAAGAGGATGCGTTTGGATGCCAGCATGGCGCGTTCCAGTTCCGGTTCCGGTCAGACCCGCGTGACACTAGGCGCGCGGCGGCGGGCTGACAAGGCCGCTCAATCGCCCTTGGCGAATGCCTTGCAAGGGTCTTCGCGCGCGACCATCGGGGCTGACAGCACCTCGTCGAACCCGCCCTCCAGCGCCCGCCCGTCCTCGGTTTGCCCGATCACCCTGAGCTCAAGATCGGGCGCGATCCGCGCAAAATAAGACGGCACACCCCAGTCGCGCCGCGCATGGCCATTGCCGGTAATCACCGCCACCGGCCCGCCCGTGGCCTCGATGGCGCGCATGACGCCATGCGCCAGTTCCGCGTCGCGCAGGCGCTGCACCGCCACCATGCCCGGCAGCATCGCTTCGGGCAGGGCGTCGCAATGGGCCTCCATCTGCAAGGCTTCTCGTGTCGCCTGCTCGTCCTCGGGCAGTGGTTCCGTCAGCCCATAGGCCGCGCCATCGCCCGAAAAAACCGCGCCCAGACCGTCCTCGAACACCTTGCGCGCCGCTGCGCGCGGCACCTGCGCGCCGAATATCCGCGCCTCGGGCGCGGCGGTGAAGATCGGGTGGTAATAGTCGAAATCGGGCCAGCCCGACGCCTCCCATTCCAGCGCCTTGGCCAATGCCGCGCGGTCGCCCCGGTTTTCGGGCGTCACCACGTCGGCCTGCGCCGGGGTCAGCATCTCGAAGACCAATGCCTTGGGCGCGAAGGCGGCCACCATCTCGGCCTGCACCTGGTGATGGGCCGGATTGTCATGCACCTCGCCCAGGATCAGCACGTCCTGACCCGTGGCGGCAGCGGAAGAAAGGCAAAGCGCCAGCGCGGCGGCAAACAGGGTTTTCATGCCAGCAGGCTTTGCACCTCTCCGCCGTGGCGTTCAAGATGCTTTCGCATCTTCTGGAACGCCGCGGCTTCCAGCTGGCGCACCCGCTCCTTGGACAGGCTCAGCTCTTGGCCCAGACTTTCCAGCGTGCGGGGGGCGTCGCGCAGCTTGCGTTCGCGCACGATGAACCGCTCACGCTCATTGAGGATCTGCATCGCCTCGCGCAGCCAGTCGCGCAAGGCGTCAAGATCGTGATCGCGCTCGACCAACTCGTCACCGCGCGGGCCTCCGTCTTCGATCGTGTCGATCCACTCGCGGCCCTCATCCTCCGAGGATTGCGTCGCGTTCAGCGAAAAATCACTGCCCGACAGCCGCCCTTCCATCATCTCGACATCGCGCAGCGGCACGCCCACCTCGCGCGCGATCGTCTCGCGCAGCTGGTGGCCGTCCAGTTCCTCGCCCCGTGCCATCGCCTCGCGCTCGATGCGGGCCTGCACCCGGCGCATGTTGAAGAAAAGCGATTTCTGGCTGCTGGTCGACCCGGTGCGCACCATCGACCAGTTGCGCATCACGTAATCCTGGATGCTGGCCTTGATCCACCAGACCGCATAGGTCGAAAACCTGACGCCGCGGTCGGGGTCGAACTTGTCGGCCGCCTTCATCAGGCCCAGCCCGGCCTCCTGAATGAGGTCGTTCATCGGCGCGCCGTATCGCTTGAACTTTGCCGCCATCGAGATCGCCAGCCGCATATAGGCGTTGATCAGACGGTGCAGCGCCTCTTCATCGCGCTCGTCGCGCCATGCATAGGCGAGTTTCAATTCGGTTTCGGCATCCAGCAATTCGGCGCGCATCGCCTTGCGTGACATGCTGCTGCTGCCATGAGGTGCATCAAGTGCCATATTGGCTCTCCAACCTGTCGGGCCGCGGTGAGTTTGGTTCTTTTGCGGTCTTTCAGGAGCTGTTACGCATGGCCGAGCATATCAGATCAAAATGGGAACTAAACAGATGCTTCCCCGGCTCACGTTTATTTTAGGAGGCGCCGCCAGCGGCAAGACCGCCTTTGCCGAATCCCTTGTGGCGGGGTCGGGGCGCGGGCGCGTCTACCTGGCCACCGCCGAAGCCCATGATGACGAGATGCGCGCCAAGATCGCCCGCCACCGCGAGCTGCGTGGCCAGGGCTGGCGCACCATCGAGGCCCCGACCGACCTGGGGCGCGCACTGGCGGCCATCAGCGGCGATCAGGCGGTGCTGATCGACTGCGCGACCATGTGGCTCAGCAATCATCTGCTGGCGGAGAACGATCTGGAACAGGCCGAGGCCGAACTGATGGCGGGCCTTGCGCTTTGCGCTGCGCCGGTGGTGATCGTCTCGAACGAGCTGGGGCTTTCGGTCGTGCCCGAAAACGCGCTGGCGCGCCGCTTTCGCCAGCTTCAGGGCGAGCTGAACCAGAAACTCGCCGCCAGATCCGATCTGGTGGTCAACGTGGTCGCGGGCTTGCCGCAAGTGCTGAAAGGCGCGCTACCATGAGCCGCGTGCATTGGGTGCGCCACGGGCCGACCCACGCCAGGGCGATGGTCGGCTGGTCTGACCTGCCCGCCGATCTGAGCGACAGCGCGCGCATCGCGCGGCTTGCGGCGCATCTGCCCTCCGGGGCGCTGGTCGTGTCCTCCGACCTTCAGCGCGCCAGCGCCACCGCCGATGCCATCGCCGGCGACCGGCTGCGCCTGGCTCATGACCCGGACCTGCGTGAAATCAATTTCGGCGACTGGGAATTGCAGGCTTTCGACACGGTCCCCGATCAGGACCGGCTGCGCGCCTTTTGGGATAATCCGGGCGATGCCTGCGCGCCGGGCGGCGAAAGCTGGCACCAGGTCAGCGACCGCGTGACCCGCGCCATCGCCCGCCTTCGCGCCACCCATCCGGGGCGCGACATCATCGCCGTCGCCCATTTCGGCGCGATCCTGACACAGGTGCAACAGGCGCTGCGGGTCTCGGCCTACGAGGCCTTCTCGCACAAGATCGACAACCTGTCCGTGACTGAACTGCATTGGCAAGGCGACGGCTGGCAGGCGCAGCGGATCAACCACCTGCCCTGAGCGCGCACCGCGCCCGCGCTGGCCTGCCTCAGTTCATCAGCCCCGCATGGCGCAGCCCGTCATCCACCAGCGCGCGGGTGGGATCGCTCAGCCCGATCAGGGGCGAGCGCACCTCCTCGCTGCACAGGCCCAACCGCGACATGGCGTATTTCACGCCCACCAGCCCCGGCTCGGTAAAGATCGCCTGATGCAGCGGCATCAGCCGGTCCTGCAATTCCAGCGCCTTGGCGTAATCGCCTTCAAGCGTCGCCTTCTGAACCTGTGCCACCAGCCGGGGCGCGACATTCGCCGTGACCGAGATCACCCCGACGCCGCCCTGCGCGTTGAACCCGTGCGCGGTCGCGTCCTCGCCCGAGATCTGCACGAAATCCTTGCCGCAGGAAATGCGCTGCTGGCTGACGCGCGCCAGATCGCCGGTCGCGTCCTTCACCCCGATGATGCGCGGCAATTTCGCCAGCGCCGCCATCGTGTCCGGGGTCATGTCCACCACCGAACGGCTGGGAATGTTGTAGATGACGATCGGCAGATCGCAGCAATCATGCAGCGCGGTGAAATGCGCGATCATGCCCTGCTGTGTGGGCTTGTTGTAATAGGGCGTCACCACCAGCGCGGCATCCGCGCCCACCGACTTCGCGTGCTGCATGAAGCGGATCGATTCCAGCGTGTTGTTGCTGCCCGCCCCGGCGATGACCGGAATCCGCCCGTCCACCGCGCGCACCACTTCGCGCACGACGCATTCGTGCTCTTCATGGGTCAGGGTCGGGCTTTCGCCGGTCGTGCCCACCGGCACAAGGCCGTTGCTGCCCTCACCGATATGCCATTCGACAAGTTTCTTGAGCGTGTGCAAGTCCACTTCGCCGTTCTTGAACGGCGTGACCAGGGCAGGAAAAGATCCTTTGAACATGACACGCTCCTCTCGTTTCGCTTGCGGGCGATTGAAACCGCCCTACTCTTTGCCGCGCGGACCCTAGCGGGATGCCGCCGGGCTGCCAAGTTTGTGAATGGACGGTTTGGCCGCACATGCATAGGCTGGCGCTGTCTATCCTTCGCCAAAGCGGGAAATGCAAGAGATGTTGCGCGGTCTTGGGCTTGTTATCTGGATTGTTGCCGGGACCGCCGGGGCGGTCGCTGGCGGGTTTGCGGGTCTCGTGCCCTCAACCGCCGCCGCCGCCGATGCGCCGCGCCCGCTGGCCAGCGCCTTTCACGCCATGAAGGCCGACCGCTGGGACGTGGCCGCGCGTCTGGCCGCACGCGACGGCCCCGCGGCCTCGGCGCTGATCGAATGGTATCGCCTCAGCGCCGGGCGCGGATCGCCCGATGAAATCCTCTCGTTTCTTCGGGCGCATCCCGACTGGCCCGGTCTCGACTACCTGCGCCGCCAGAGCGAGGAAACCATGAGCGGCGCCGACGATATCCAGATTCTCGCCTTTTACGACAGCGGCTACCTGCCGCAGACCGGCAAGGGCGCGCTCAGCCGGGCGCGCGCGCTCTTCGCCAATGACCGCGCAGGCGAGGCCGAGGCGACGCTTGCACTGGCATGGCTGACCATGGACCTGACCGAGGCCGAACACATCGCCTTCATAGAAGCTCACGGCCCGCTTCTGGCACCGTATCACGAGGCACGCTTCAACATGGCGCTCTGGCGGGGCTTGCGCGACGCCGAACAGATGGCGCCGCTGGTCTCCGAAGATCGCCGCCGCGTCGCCAAGGCACGGGGCATGATCCAGGACGGCGACAGCGGGCTGGATGCCTATCTCGAAAGCCTGCCCGACGATCTGCGCGCCGACCCGCTGATCAGCCACGCGCTCTTCAACCGCCATATCGACCGGGGCCGCAGCGATGACGCCATCGCCGTGATCCTGCGCCAAAGCCGCGCCGAGGCGGGCCTGGGCGAACCCGAACGCTGGGCGGGTTGGCGGCGCTACCTGGCGCGCGCCCGGATGCGCGACGGCGACCCCCAGACCGCCTATGCGCTCGCCTCCCAGCACCGGCTGGTTCAGGGCGCCTCCTTCGCCGATCTCGAATGGCTCTCGGGTTATCTTGCGCTTCGCTACCTGGACGATCCCGACCTCGCGCTTGACCATTTCCAGCGCTTTCGCGGCGCCGTCGAGACCCCGATCTCCCTGGGTCGCGCCGGGTACTGGATCGGCCGCGCGCTCGAGGCAGCGGGCGATCCCGAGGGCGCGGCCATCGCCTATGCGCAGGGCGCCGACCACCAGACCAGCTTTTATGGCCTTCTCGCCGCCGAACGCGCGGGCCTGCCCGCCGACCCCAGCCTTGCCGGGGATGAGACCTTCCCCGATTGGCGCGCCGCGCCCTTCGCCTCGGGGGCCTTGCACAAGGCGGCGGTGCTGGCGCTGGCGGCGGGCGAGCTCAATCTGGCCGAGCGTTTCTTCACCCACCTCGCCGACTCGCTTGATCGCACCGGGCTGGGCCAGATGGGCGCGATGGCGCAGGATCTGGGGCAGCCGCATCTTCAGGTGATGCTGGGCAAGACGGCGGCACAGCGCGGCATTGTCCTGCCGGGGCCTTACTACGCGCTTCACCCGATGGCCGATATGGACCTCGCCGCGCCGATGGAACTGGCCCTTTCGATCGCCCGGCGCGAAAGCGAGTTCGACCACCGCGTCGTCAGCGGCGCGGGCGCGATGGGGCTGATGCAGCTCATGCCCGGCACCGCCTCCGACATGGCGCGCGAACTGGGCCTTGGCGATCACAGCGCTTCGCGTGTGCTCAATGACTGGCGCTACAATGCCCGGCTCGGCTCGGCCTACCTGGCCGGTCTGGCCGCGCGGTTCGGGGGCAACGTGGTGCTGATGTCTGCGGGTTACAATGCCGGGCCGGGGCGGCCGATCGGCTGGATGGAAGACAGGGGCGATCCGCGCGCCGGAGATATCGACGTGATCGACTGGATCGAACACATCCCCTTCCGCGAAACCCGCAACTACGTCATGCGCGTCGCCGAAAGCCTGCCCATCTACCGCGCCCGCCTTGGCCGCCCGCCCCATCCCGTGCCCTTCACCGAGGAACTGAAAGGCGCCACGCTCCTGGCCCCTTCGGATTAGCGTGCCGCCTTTTTTTGCCGCTGGCGCTGGCGCCAGAGCGTGAACAGCCCCGCCCCCACGATCAGCGCCGCGCCAAAGGCCACGTTGGTGCGGATCGTCTCGCCGAACACCACCAAGCCCAGCGCGCTGGCAAAGACCAGTTGCAGATAGGCGAAAGGCTGCACCGAACTGGCCTCGGCCACCTCGTAACACTTGATCAGCGTGAAATGCCCCAGCGCACCCGTTACGCATAACAGCGCCATCCAGCCCCAGTCCGGGCCGCTCATCGGCTCCCAGAACCAGGCGCCCACCGCCGTCATCGCCACCGACCCCACCGTGCCCGTCCAGAAAAACGAGGTCGCCGCACTGTCCTTGCGCGCCACATAACGCGTGAGCAACCCGTAAAGCGCGAACATGAACGCCGCCATCAAGGGCACCACCGCCTGCGGCTGGAACACGCCGAAACCGGGCTCGAGGATGATGATCACCCCGACGAACCCGACCCCGATCGCCGCCCATCTGCGCCAACCGACACTTTCGCCCAGCACCGGGCCGGACAGCGCCGCGATCAGCAGCGGGTAACAGGCAAAGACCGCGTGGCTTTCCACCAGCCCAAGCAGGGTGAAGCCGAAGATCATGACGCAAATTTCCGCCACCAGCAGCACCGCGCGAAACCCCTGCACCAATGGCTGCGCCGTCGCCGCCGCCGCGCGCAAGCCACCCGCCTTTCGCGCCGCCACCGACATGACGAAGGCCGCAAAGAACCAATAGCGGATCATCACCACCATCAGCACGTTGTATTCCCCCGCCAGATGCCGCGAGATCCCGTCCTGAACCGCAAAGATAAAGGTCGTGACCACCATCAGCATGATGCCAAGGCGGGTGTTCTGTTCGGTCATCGGGTGCCTTTCCGGGCGCGCGTCATGTGCCTCTTGCGCCCGTAACCCGGAATCCGCTCCACTTCAAACCCCGCCGCCTCCAGCCCCCGGCGCACGAACCCGGCGGCGGTATATGTCGCCGCCGTCCCATGCGTTGCCGTATGGTCGGCGACCTCTCTCATCAACCCGGCGTCCCAAAGCTCGGGGTTCTTCGCGGGCGAGAACCCGTCCAGAAACCATGCATCGGCCTTGCCACTCCATGCGGCCAGCGTCTCGCGGGCATCGCCCACGATCAGGCGAAACTCCAGATCGGGCAGGGTGATCTCTCGCGCGCCGGCCTGCCAATGGCCGGCAAGCGTTTCGGCGACCCCCGCCAGTTCTGGAAATCCCGCCTGTGCGCGGATCATGTCATCGGCCCGCATCGGGTAGGCCTCGAAACTGGTGAAACGCAGCACCCCGTCAACACCCGCCTGCCGCCATGCGACGATGCTCGCCAACAGGTTGAGCCCGGTGCCAAACCCCAGCTCCGCCACATGGAACCCGTCGCAAAACCGCCCCGGCAGATCATTGCCCGCCAGAAACACATGCCGTGTCTCGCTCAACCCGTCCTCAAGGCTGTAATACGGGTCCTCGAACCGTGTCGAGACCGGCACGCCCCCGTCGCGCCATTCCAGATCGGCCGTTTCACTCATGCCTCGTCCCGGATCGCCTGTTGCAGATGTCGCGCGGGCGCATCTGTCTGCCGCACCGCGCATGGCATGGGCACGGGCGCCGGCCTGTGCCATAACGCCGCCGACAATGCAGGCCGGATCGGGGAATGGCAATGGTCGACGTGACAGTGATGGGCGCAGGCATATTCGGCCTCTCGGTGGCCTGGTCCTGCCTTCAGCGCGGCGCGCGCGTGCGGGTGATCGACCCGAACGGGCCGGGGCAGGGCGCCTCAAACGGCGTCGTCGGCGCGCTCGCCCCTCATGTCCCGGAAAACTGGAACGACAAGAAGGCGTTTCAATTCGAAAGCCTGCTGATGGCCGCGCCCTTCTGGGCCGAGGTCGCGGCGGTCTCCGGCCTCTCTGCGGGCTATGCCCGCCTTGGCCGCCTGCAACCCGTCGCCGACGATCACGCGCTGGAACTGGCGCGCGCCCGCGCCGTAAGCGCGCAGACCCTCTGGCAAGGGCAGGCCGACTGGCAGGTGATCCGCGCCGACGGGCTTGACTGGGCGCCGCTCACCCCGACCGGCTGGCTCATCCGCGACACGCTCAGCGCCCGCATGCATCCCCGTCAGGCGGGCGCGGCCCTCACGGCCGCCATCCGCGCCAAAGGCGGCGAGGTGCTGACCACGGGCACCGCTTCGGGCGCCGTGGTCTGGGCCACCGGAGTCGCCGGGCTCGACGAACTGAACGCCCATCACAGCCGCATCGTGGGCAGTGCCGTCAAGGGGCAGGGCGCGGTGCTTGATCTGGCCGCCCCCGGCCAGCCACAGCTTTTCGCAGACTCGATCCATGTGATCCCCCACGAGAACGGCACCACCGCCATCGGCTCCACCTCCGAGCGCGACTTCGACGACCCCTCCGCCACCGATGCCCTGCTCGATGAGGTGATCGCCCGCGCCCGTGCGGCGGTGCCCGCCCTTGCCGAGGCCCCGGTGATCGGCCGCTGGGCCGGCCTTCGCCCGCGCACCCGCTCGCGCGCACCCATGCTGGGGGCGCATCCTCTCCATCAAGGGCAGTTCATCGCCAATGGCGGTTTCAAGATCGGCTTCGGCATGGCCCCCAAGGTCGGGCAGGTGATGGCCGATCTCGTGCTCGACGGCGTCGATTCCATCCCCCCCGGCTTCCGCCCCGAGGCGTCTCTCTAGGCGTCGGTATTTGGCAGAAGCAAGGCGCGCGATGGCCAGACCGTGGGATGGTCTGGCACTCGCGCGGCGCCTTCGGCTTGATTGCGCGCGGGGGGGCGAGTTCGAGATTGGTTTATTGCGGGGCATTGGCCGGAGGTTAGGCACGATGGGCGGATACCGGACTCTCGCCGCGCGAGCGAGATGCTCTTGGCCAATCTGCGAA
>CAZMZS010000053.1:0-16991 GCA_964570675.1 uncultured Roseovarius sp.
GACTGGCGCATCGGCACCGAGCACGAGAAATTCGGCTATTGCAAGGACACGCTCAAACCCATCCCCTACGAGGGCGAGCGCAGCGTTCTGGCGGTGCTTGAAGGCCTGCGCGACCGGCATGGCTGGGCGCCGCTGGAAGAGGCGGGCAAGCTGATCGGCCTCACCAAGGAAGGCGCCAATGTCAGCCTCGAGCCGGGCGGGCAGCTGGAACTGAGCGGCGCGCCGCTCGAGACGATCCACGAGACCTGCGACGAGGTGAATGCCCATCTGCGTGACGTTAAGGACATCGCCGACAAGGTCGGCGTGGGCTTCATCGGGCTGGGTGCGGCGCCGGTCTGGGAACACGAGGCGATGCCCCGCATGCCCAAGGGCCGCTACAAGCTGATGACCGATTACATGGACCGCGTCGGCACGATGGGCAAATCCATGATGTATCGCACCTGCACCGTGCAGGTGAACCTGGATTTCGGCTCGGAAGCGGACATGGTTCAGAAACTGCGCGTGGCGCTGGCCCTCCAACCGGTGGCCACCGCGCTGTTCGCCAATTCACCCTTTTTCGAAGGCAAGCCGACAGGCTTCAAATCATGGCGCGCGCGGGTCTGGCGCGATCTCGATCCCGACCGAACCGGCATGTTGCCCTTCGTCTTCGACGAGGGTTTCGGGTTCGAGGCATGGGTCGAATACGCGCTCGATGTGCCGATGTATTTCGTTTATCGCGACGGGGTCTATATTGACGCGCTCGGGCAATCTTTCCGCGACTTCCTCAAGGGCAAGCTGCCCGCGCTGCCGGGCGAGAAACCGACCCTGTCGGACTGGGCCGACCACCTGACCACGATCTTCCCCGAGGCACGGATCAAGAAGTTCATCGAGATGCGCGGCGCCGATGGCGGGCCGTGGCGGCGGCTTTGCGCGCTGCCTGCGTTCTGGGTGGGGCTGATGTATGACCAGACCGCGCTTGATGGCGCCTGGGACCTGGTCAAGGACTGGGATGCCGAGACCCGCGAGGGGCTGCGGGTGGCGGCGGGCGAGGATGCCTTGCAGGCCAGGGTCAACGGCATCGACATGCATGAGCTGGCGCGCGAGGTTCTGGCGCTGTCGGAGGCCGGGCTGAAGGCGCGGGCGCGCAGCGGGGCGATCGGGTTGATCCCGGACGAGACCCATTTCCTCAATACGCTGAAGGAAAGCGTCGAAAGCGGGCAGGCCCCGGCCGACGAACTGCTGGCGCATTATCATGGCGATTGGCAGGGCGATCTGAGCCGGATTTATTCCGAATATTCCTACTGACCTGAAAACACTTGGAAAACCGCTTCGGCATCGCGGCGGTTTCGCATCGGTATTACGTCGGTATCGTTTCGGTATCCTGCGCCGCGCGCAGTGGTCACTTCTGGCCGATCTTCGGCTCGGTGCCTGCGCGAATACGGGCGATGTTGCTGCGGTGACGCCAATAGACCAGAAGGGTCAGGATCACCCCCAGAAGGAAAATCTGCGTCTGGCCCAGCAGCACGATCCAGATCGTCGACATCGCCGCGGCGGTGATCGCGGCGAAGGACGACATCCTCTTCCACAGCGCGGCGGCGAGCCAAGTCAGGCAGCACGCCACCCCGACCGGCCATGCCAGCGCCAGCAGCAGCCCCAGAAAGGTCGCGACCCCCTTGCCGCCCCTGAAGCCCAGCCAGACCGGATAGCAATGGCCCAGAAACGCCATGAGCCCCGCGATCTGCGCCGCGTCCTCGCCGGTGAGATAGCGCGCCAGCAGCGCCACCGCGGCACCTTTGCCGCCATCCAGCAGCAGCGTCGCCGCCGCGGCCTTCTTGCTGCCGGTGCGCAGCACGTTGGTCGCGCCGATATTGCCCGAGCCGATCTCGCGCAGGTTGCCCAGTTTCATCACCCGCGCCAGCACCATCCCGAAGGGCACCGAGCCCAGGAGATAGCCAAGCACGGCCCAAATGATCAAAAGCGTCGTGCTGGTCTCGATGAGGGGCATCAGGGGGCCTCGAAAACAGGTCGTCCGGCGACATAGGTCGCGCGCACCTTACCCTGAAGGCGCTGACCGTCAAACGGGGTGTTCTTGGATTTCGACCGAAGCGTGGTGCGATCCATGACGAAAGGCTTGTCCGGATCGAACAGCACCAGATCGGCAGGCGCGCCCGCCGCAATCCGCCCCGAGGCCAGCCCCAGCCGTTTTGCCGGGTTGAGCGCCATCGCGCGAAACAGCGCCGACAGGTCCAGATCGCCCGAATGATAGAGCCGCAACGCGGCGGGCAACAGCGTTTCCAGCGCCACTGCGCCGCTGGCGGCCTCTTCAAAGGGCAGGCGCTTGGATTCCTCGTCCTGCGGCGTGTGCATCGAGGAAATCACGTCGATCAGCCCGCTGCGCACCGCCTCGATCACGGCCTGCCTGTCCGACTCGGAGCGCAGCGGCGGCTTGACCTTGAAGAAGGTGCGATAGTCGGCCACGTCCATTTCATTGAGCGTCAGGTGATGGATCGAGGTGCCTGCGGTGATGTCGAGCCCGTTGCGCTTGGCGCGCTCCAGCGCAGGCAGCGCGCGGGCGGTGGTGATCTGGTCGGCGTGATAACGCGCGCCGGTCATTTCCAGAAGCGCGATGTCGCGATCAAGCCCCATGCGCTCGGCCATGGGCGACACGGCAGGCAAGCCGCGCAGCGAGGCGAACTTGCCGCTGGTGGTCGACGCCCCCGCACTGAGCCCCGGTTCCTGCGGATGGGCGATGATCAGCGCGCCAAGGGCGCGCGCATAAGTCAGCGCGCGCGACAGCACCTTGGTGTTGGTGACGACATGGTCGCAATCGGTGAAGGCCACGGCACCGGCATCCATCAGGAAGCCGATCTCGGTCATCTCGCGCCCCTCGCGGCCCTTGGTCAGCGCCGCCATCGGCAGCACATGGACCGGCCCGGCGGCATTGGCGCGCCGCGCGACGAATTCCAGCGCCTCGGGGCTGTCGATGGAAGGCTGGGTGTCGGGCCGCGTGACCATCGTGGTCACCCCCCCCGCCGCTGCGGCCAGCCCGGCGGAGCGATAGGATTCCTTGTGGCGCTCGCCCGGTTCGCAGACCTTGACGCCGATATCGACGATCCCCGGCGCAAGGCAATGCCCGGCGCAATCCACCACCTCGTCGGCCTGCGGCGCATCGCCCCCGGCCCCGGCGGATTTTATCACCCCGCGCTCGATCAACAGCCAGCCGGGCGCGTCGGTGCCCTGTTCCGGGTCGATCAGGCGGGCATTGGTGAAAAGCGTGCTGGTCATGCGCTGGCTCCGGTCATCGCGGCCTCGATCCGGGCACGGGTGGCGTTGCGGTCGGCCTGGTATTTCAGAAGGTGCTTGTCGCCGCCCCGCGTTACCACCTGCACCGCGCTGCCGAGGGTGCGGATCGTGGCGATCTCGCTCAGTGGCACGGCCCGGCCCTGCGGCCCCAGAAGGCGGCGGTCGGTCAGATCCCAGCGGGCCTGCATTTCGTCCGAGGCGACATAGAAGCCCCGCACCGCCACAGCCGCCAATCCGCCGATGGCCCCGGTCCAGACATGCGGGTTGCCGATGGCCCAGAGGATCACCATGCCCGCCGCCATCGCCACGGCGGCGATCCAGGCATGGTCGCGCCAATAGGCCCCCTTGTCGGGATTGAACGCATGGAGCACCTGTTCGCCCGGCGCAAGCCGGGTGGTGGGCGTCATCGAGTGATAGAGCCCGTCATTCATGCCGCTATCCAGATCATGATGGCCACCAGCAGGAACAGCACCAGCAGCGCGATGCTGGCGATGCGCCCTGACATGGCGGCATTGCTCGGGGCGGGTTTGCCCCCGGTGGTGCCTTTCGCGCCCTCGGATGGCAGCGGCGCGAAGCTGACCGGTTCGGCGCGCTCGTCAAGGGTCGCGACAAGGCGCAAGGGGTGCGTCGGCGTCAGGGTCTGGCCCTGCCCGCCAAAGGCCCGCGACGGCACGATCAGCACATGGCCGGTGAGCGCATCAAGCCGCCCGCGCAGATCGCTGAGCGTTTCCTCGGCCACGCCGTGACCCTCTTCGAGGTAGCCTGAAAGGCCCAGCCCCGCGAGGTCAGAGACGGCGAAAAGTTCGACATGGTCCGAATCCAGCGTCTCTGCGCCAAGCGCGCGCTGCAAGGGCCAGTTGCCGTTGCGCCGGTTGAAGCTGTCGATCTCGTCCTCGGGCAGATCTACGGTGAAAACACGCACGACGCCATGTTCGGTCGGCTTGATCCCGATCTTCTCGGTCATGCCAGCACCTCACGCGGGCGGGCACGCAGGTTGCGGGCCAAAAGGTCCATTGCGGCCATGCGCACGGCGACGCCCATTTCCACCTGTTCCTGGATCACGCTGCGGTTGATGTCGTCGGCGATCTCGCCATCGATCTCGACCCCGCGATTCATCGGCCCCGGATGCATGACGATGGCGTCGGGTTTGGCATAAGACAGCTTTTCGGCGTCCAGCCCGTAGCGGAAGTAATATTCGCGCTCGGAGGGGATAAAGCCGCCATCCATGCGCTCGCGCTGAAGGCGCAGCATCATCACCACGTCGACATCGCGCAGGCCTTCCTTCATGTCGTCGAATAGTTCCACCCCGAAATCGGCGATCCCGGCGGGCATCAGGGTCGGCGGGCCGATCAGGCGCACGCGGTTTTCCATCTTGCCCAGCAGAAGGATATTCGAGCGCGCCACCCGGCTATGGGCGATATCGCCGCAGATCGCGATATTGAGCCGGTGCAGCCGCCCCTTGGCGCGCCGGATGGTCAACGCGTCCAGCAAAGCCTGGGTGGGGTGTTCGTGGCGCCCGTCCCCGGCATTGAGCACCGCGCATTTCACCTTTTGCGACAAGAGGTCCACCGCGCCGGAATGCGGGTGGCGCACGACCAGAAGGTCGGGGTGCATGGCGTTGAGCGTCATTGCCGTGTCGATCAGGGTTTCGCCTTTCTTGATCGAGCTGGCCTGCATGGCCATGTTCATCACATCGGCGCCAAGCCGCTTGCCCGCCAGTTCGAAACTGGCCTGGGTGCGGGTCGAATTCTCGAAGAACATGTTGATCTGGGTGAGGCCCGCCAAAGCGTCGGCATGTTTCATCTCGCGGCGGTTGAGGGCGACATATTGCTCGGCGAGGTCCAGAATCGTGGTGATCTCGGTGGGGGCAAGGGGTTCGATCCCCAGCAGGTGCGAGTGTGAGAAGGTCATCCGCCGCTCCGTTCCGTGATCCTGACCGCTTATAGAAAGGGTCGCGCCAAGGGGCAAGGTGTGGCGGTGCTTTGCCCGCTTCCAAGTCGCGCATGGGGGCGGTAGCCTGTGGCACAATGGAATCGGCATATCAACATCACGCCGCAAGGGCGCTTCTGGACTGGCAGATCGAGCTTGGCGCGACCGAGGCGATCTGTGATGCACCGGTCGATCGCTATGCGCTGCCGGAGTCGCAGCCCAAGCCGGCGGCTGCCGCCGCCCCGGCCAGTGCCGCCGCCGCGCCCCGCCCTGCTGCTGCCGCGCCCGACGCCGACCCGGTCGCGGATGCACGCGCTGCGGCGGGCGGTGCCGACAATCTTGAGGCGCTGCGGGCAGCGCTGGCAGGATTCGAGGGCTGCGATCTCAAGCGCGGGGCGCGCAATCTCGTGTTTGCCGATGGCAATCAGGATGCGCGGGTGATGATCATCGGCGAGGCGCCGGGGCGCGAGGAGGACCGCGAGGGGCGGCCTTTTGTCGGGCGTGCGGGGCAGTTGCTTGACCGGATGCTGGCGGCGATCGGCATGGCGCGCGATGCGACGGACCCTGCCAAATCGGTCTATATCAGCAATATCCTGCCCTGGCGGCCACCCCAGAACCGCGACCCGAAGCCCGAAGAGATCGCCATGATGCTGCCCTTCATGCAGCGCCATGTCGATCTGGTGGCGCCCGAGATCATCATTCTGATGGGCAATATCTCCTGTCAGGCGGGGCTGGGGCGGCGCGGCATCACCCGGCTGCGCGGCAACTGGACCGAAAGCTACGGCAAGCCGAGCTTGCCGATGTTCCACCCTGCCTATCTGCTGCGCACACCCAATGCCAAGCGCGAGGCCTGGGCCGATCTGCTGGAGCTTCAGGCGCGGCTGCGGGGACAGCCGTGAAGATCCTTGGTTTTTCCGACCTGCACCAGTCGGCGCGGCATGCGGACATTTTGGTCCAGGCCAGCCGGACGGCGGACCTCGTGATCGCGGCGGGCGATTTTTGCAATACGCGCGCGGACCTTGATGCGGCAATGAGCCTGCTAAGCGAGATCACTGCGCCACTGGTGGCGGTGCCGGGTAATCACGAAAGCGCATCCGAACTCGACGCCGCCGCGCCCGCAGGGGCAACAGTGCTGCATGGCGAGGGCGCAACGTTCGACGGGCTGCGGGTGTTCGGGCTGGGCTACGGTGTGCCGGTCACGCCCTTTGGCGACTGGTCCTGCGATCTGACCGAGGAGGAGGCCGAGGCGCTGCTCTCGCGTTGCGAGCGCGCCGACATCCTGATCACCCATTCACCGCCCAAGGGCCTTGGCGACATGACCTCGCAAGGCGTCTCGGTGGGCTCGGGCGCGATCCGCGCGGCGATCGAGCGGCTCAAGCCCCGGTTGGCGCTTTGCGGCCATATCCATGACAGCTGGGGCACCACCGGCACGATCGGGCCGACCAGCGTGCATAACCTTGGCCCCGCGCCCAACTGGTTCGAGATATCGGCATGATGGACCCGCTTGTTCTGTTGGCTTTCGTGCCCGCCGCGCTGGCGCTGAACCTGACGCCGGGGGCGGATATGATGTTTTGCCTCGGGCTGGGGCTGCGGGCGGGGCCGCGCGCGGCGGCCGCGGCCAGTGCCGGTATCGCGGCGGGGGGCATCGTGCATGTCACGCTGGCGGGTCTGGGCCTTGGCGCGGCGGTGGCGGCGATGCCGTGGCTGTTCGATGCGATCCGCTGGGTCGGGGTGGCCTATCTTCTGTGGCTCGCGCTCGGGGCGCTGCGCCGTCCCGCCATGCGGGCGGCCAACCCGCTGGCGATGCCCGCGCGCCGCGCCTTTCGCGACGGGCTGATCGTCAACCTGCTCAATCCCAAGGTCATTCTGTTCGTGCTGGCCTTCGTGCCGCAATTCGTCGATCCCGCCGGCGGCGCGATCCTTGGACAGTTCCTGATCTTCGGGCTGATCCTTGCCTTTGGCGGGCTTGTCATCAACACCGCCGTCGGCGTTTTCGCGGGCGGCCTCGGGCGGCGGCTGGCCGGTTCGGCGCGGTTTACACGCGGGCTGGGCTATGCCAGTGCGCTGATATTCGCAGGGCTGGCCGCGCGCCTTGCCCTTCTTCAGAGGAGTTGACCCCATGAGCCGTATCGACGAAAGCACCGATTTCGTGCCGATCAGGATCGCCGTGCTGACCGTCAGCGACAGCCGCGATATTTCGGATGACCGCTCGGGCGAAGTGCTGGTGAACCGGATCGAGGCAGCGGGGCATGTGCTGGCCGACCGGATGATCGTGCGCGACGAGCGCGACCAGATCGCCGACCATCTGCGCGAATGGATCGCCTCGGACAAGGTGGATGTGGTGATCTCGACCGGGGGCACCGGCCTGACCGGGCGCGACGTGACCGTCGAGGCGCATCGCGATGTCTATGAAAAGGAGATCGACGCCTTCGGCACGGTCTTTACCATGGTCTCTATGCAGAAGATCGGCACCAGCGCCATTCAGTCGCGCGCCACCGGCGGCGTGGCGAACGGCACCTACCTGTTTGCCCTGCCCGGCAGCCCCGGCGCCTGCAAGGATGCCTGGGACGAGATCCTGAGCCCGCAGCTGGATTACCGCCACAAGCCCTGCAATTTCGTCGAGATCCTGCCGCGTCTGGATGAACATATGCGGCGCAAGTAACCCCGCGCTGCCATGGTCCGGCCTGCGCAATCAGCGCGCCGGGCAGCCCCTGATATCCACGGCCCGGTCGCCGCCGATCACGGTGATGCGAATGCCCGAGCGGTCCAGCGCGAATGTGCCGCCCTCGACATGGTAAAGCTCGGCGCGCGCAACCAGTTTGTCACCGTGGCGTTCGGTTTCGGGCTGTGCCACCCAGATCGCATCATTCCCGGCCTCGACCACGGCGATCTCGTCGCGCGCGATGGCGGGCATGCGCAGTTCGGCGGTCAGTTGCAGGCCGCCCCTCATCGGGCTGACCGTGCACGTCACATCCGTGACGCCCGCCTCCTGCGCGGTTGCGGGGCGCGAGGCCAGCGCCGAGACGATCTGCGGATCGCGGCGCGTCTCGCCATGCGGCAGATCCTGCGACAGGCTCAGCGTGACGGGCACGCAGATATCCTTGCAAACGCCCATTTCGATCTTGCCCATCAGGCTGATCGGCTTTCCCGCCGTCTGCGGCGTCAGGGTCAGCGGCAATGTCACCGTATCGCGATACCCGATCGCGCGTAGCCCGCCCTGATCGATGGGGCGCGGTGTCGGCCAGGCGATCTCTACGCCAGCAAGGTTGTGCGATCCGCGCCAGTCGAAACGCGGCGGAATGCCCGCATCGCCCGGCGCGCGCCAATAGGTTTTCCATCCATCCTGCATGGTCAGCTCCAACGCAGCCACGTGCCGACCGTCCTGCTGGCTCCAGCCGGTCAGGATACGTGCCTTGATCATGGCGTCCTCGGCATGAGCCGCAAGCGACGTCAGCGAAAGACCGCACATGGCGGCAAGAACGGGAAGGATACGTTTCTTCATATCACTCAAATGGGCGATCCGGACTGAAATGCCAATTCACGTTACAGCGAGAAATGTCACAAGGGCCGCCGGGCAGCGCTTGAACTGGCGGCGTCGCATCTCCATTGTTTAAGAAGCAACCGGAGCCACATCTTGACCTCGGACATCGACCTTACCGGAAAACTGCTGATCGCCATGCCGGGCATGGGCGACCCCAGATTCGAGCATTCGCTCGTGTTCATGTGCGCCCATTCCGACGAGGGCGCGATGGGGCTGGTCATCAACAAACCCACCACCGACCTGCGGCTGAGCGACCTTCTGGACCAGTTGACCATCAGCCCCGGCGACGACATGCGCAACCTGCCGGTGCATTTCGGCGGGCCGGTGGAACATGGCCGGGGCTTCGTATTGCATGATTACGGCTATCACTCGTCGATCTCGACGCTGGACGTGAACGACGATTTCGCCATGACGGCCACGCTCGACATTCTCGAGGACATGGCCGAGGGGCGCGGGCCGACCCATGCGCTGATGGCGCTTGGCTATGCCGGATGGGGGCCGGGGCAGCTTGAGGCCGAGATCGCGCAGAACGGCTGGCTGACCTGCGAGGCCGACAAGGCGCTGGTGTTCGAAATCCCCGATCACGGCAAATGGGAGGCCGCTCTCAAGACGCTGGGTGTCGATGCGCTGGCCCTGTCGGCCAGCGCCGGGCGCGCCTGAACGTCAGCCCGCGGCGTGACGGCGGCGCAGCGTGCCGGGGCGTCCGGGCAGCGACAGGGCGGCATCCTCGCGTGGCATCCGGCTGATCAGTTTGCCTTTCGAGATCACCGCCAGACGCGCGGGGCGCAGGCGCAGCGCCTCGATGGGCGCGCCCGCATCCAGCACCACGAGCGAGGCGCTTTTGCCCGGCGCAAGGCCCAGGTCATCCAGCCCCATGATGCGCGCGTTCTGCGTCGTGACCATGTCGAAACAGCGGGCCATCTCGTCGGGGCTGGTCATCTGCGCCACATGCAGCCCCATGAACGCCACATCCAGCATGTCGGCAGTGCCCAGCGAATACCAAGGGTCCAGCACGCAATCCTGGCCCCAGCCGACGGTGATGCCATGCGCCTGCATCTCCTTGACGCGGGTCAGTCCGCGGCGCTTGGGATAGGTATCGTGGCGGCCCTGCAGGGTGATGTTTATGAGGGGATTGGGGATCGCGGCGATCCCGGCCTCGGCCATGAGCGGCAGCAGCTTGGAGACATAGTAATTGTCCATCGAATGCATTGACGTAAGGTGACTGCCCGCGACCCTGCCCTGCAAGCCAAGGCGCTGCGCCTCGAAGGCCAGCGTTTCGATATGGCGGCTCATCGGGTCGTCGGTCTCGTCGCAATGCAGATCGACCATCAGCCCGCGCTCGGCCGCGATTTCGCAAAGCTCGCGCACCGAACGTGTGCCCTCGGCCATGCTGCGCTCGAAATGGGGGATGCCGCCGACCACGTCGACTCCCATGTCGAGCGCGCGCAGCGTGTTGGCGCGTGCGGTCGCGTCGCGGTAAAAGCCGTCCTGCGGAAAGGCGACCAGTTGCAGGTCGATATAGGGGCTGACGCGCTCGCGCACCTCCAGCATCGCCTCGACGCCCAGCAGGCGGTCGTCGCAGGTGTCCACATGGCTGCGGATCGCCAGAAGCCCCATGCTGGCGGCCCAATCGCAATAGGTCAGCGCGCGCGCGACCATCTCCTCATGGGTCACGACGCGCTTGAGCTCGCCCCAGAGGCCGATCCCCTCGAGCAAGGTGCCCGAGGCGTTGATGCGCGGCAGGCCATAGGTGAGCGTCGCATCGAGGTGAAAATGCGGATCGACGAAAGGCGGGCTGACAAGATCGCCCGCCGCCTCGATCGCCTCGCCCGCTTCTGCGCCGGACAGATCCTCGATCGCGGCGATGCGGTCGCCCCGGATGCCGATATCTGCGACACGGCCATCGGGCAGCGTGCCGCCCTTGACGATCAGATCGAACATCAGCGTTCTCCCTTCTTGAACGGCACCATCAGGGCGGCGGGCACCTCGGCGCGGCGCGACATCACGATCAGCGCGAGGATGGACAGGAAATAGGGCATCATCAGGAAGACCTGATAGGGAATGTCGGCCCCAAGCGGGGTTTGCTGGATGCGGATCTGCAGCGCATCGAAGGCGGCAAACAGGATCGCCCCCAGCAGCGCCTTGCCGGGTTTCCATGCGCCGAACACCACCAGCGCGATGCAGATCCAGCCGCGCCCGTTGACCATCTCGAAGAAGAAACTGTCAAAGGCCGACATGGTCAGGAACGCGCCACCCACCGCCATCAGCCCGCTGCCCACCATCACCGCGCCCATGCGGATCGCGGTGACCGAAAGCCCCTGCGCCGCCACCGCAGAGGGGTTCTCGCCCGCCGCCCTGAGCGCCAGCCCCAAAGGCGTGCGGTAGAGCACCAGCGCCACCACACCCACCAGGATGAACGCGAGATATGTCAGGGGCGTCTGCGCAAACAGCGCAGGCCCGATCAGCGGAATATCCGACAGGATCGGGATCTCGAAGGGTTGGAAGGCCTCGATCTTGGGCGGGCTCGTGACCTCGGGCAGGGCCAGCCGGTAAGCGTAATAGGTCAGCGACGTGGCCAGCAGCGTCACCCCCAGACCGACCACATGCTGCGAGAGGCCAAACGGCACCGTCAGCAGGCTGTGCACCAGGCCAAAGAACATGCCCACCAGCATCGCCACCGCGACGCCTGTCCAAAGACCGGTGCCCGAATAGACCGCCATCCACCCGGCAAAGGCCCCGGCCACCATGATGCCCTCGATCCCGAGGTTGAGAACCCCCGCGCGCTCGCAGATCAGTTCGCCCAGGGTGGCAAAGATGAGCGGGCTCGCTATGCGGATCGCGGCGGTCCAGAAACTGGCGGATATCAGGATGTCGAAAAAATCCATGGCCTATTCCCTCACCACGCGAAACCGGGTCAGCAGGATCGCGACCACCATCAGCAAGAGCGCCGTCGCCAGCATGATATCGGCAAGATAGCTTGGCACGCCGACGGCGCGGCTCATGCTGTCGGCGCCAACGAAGATGCCCGCGACGAACAGCGCCGCCGCCACCACCGCCAGCGGATTGAGCAGCGCCAGCATCGCCACGATGATCCCGGTGTATCCAAAGCCGGGGCTCAGATCGAGCGTCAGGTTGCCCTTGAGCCCGGCGACTTCGGAAAAGCCCGCCAGCGCCGCCAGCCCGCCCGACAAAAGCGCCGTCTTGACCAGCACGCGGTTCACCGGGATGCCAGCGAAACCCGCTGCTTCCCGGTTCAGCCCGACGGCGCGCATCTCATAGCCCAGCGTCGTGCGCCGTTCGATCACCCAGATCACGCCAGCCGCGATCAGCGCCAGCCCGAAACCCCAATGCAGGCGCAGCCCCTCGACGATGCGCGGCAGGCGTGCTTCGGCGATCAGGCGCTCGGATTTGGGCCAGCCCATGCCCATCGGGTCCTTGAGCGGCCCCTCCAGCAGCATCGAGACGAACAAGAGGAAAATGAAGTTGAAAAGCAGCGTCGTCACCACCTCGTCGACCCCGAAGCGCACCTTCAGCAATGCCGGAACCAGCAGCACCAGCGCCCCCGCCAGCATCGCCGCGATGGCCAGGGCCGGTAACAGGGCAAAGCCGCTCCAGGGTAAAAGCCCGGTGCCCAGAACCACCGTCATCAGCGCCCCGGCGTAAAGCTGCGCCTCGGCGCCGATATTCCACAGACGGGCACGAAAGGCGACGGCCACAGAAAGGCCGGTGAAGATCAGCGGCGTCGCGCGGTTGAGCGTTTCAAGCAGCGCGAATTTCGAGCCGAACGCGCCCTGGATGATGAGCCCCAGCACCGAGAACGGATTGCCCCCGGCGGCCATCGCCAAGAGCGAGGCGATCACCACGGTCGCGCCGATGGCGATCGCGGGCGGCAGGGTGCTGCGCCAGATCGACGGCCTGGCGACGGGTTCAAGGCGCATCGGCACTCTCCTGCTGTTCGGCTTCGCCTGTTTCGAAACCCTGACCCGCCATCCAGACGCCCAGCTCGGCGGGGGTCATGCGGCCACGGGCGAATCCGGGCGACAGGCGACCTTCGGAGATGACGTGAATCACGTCCGAGAGGGCCATGATCTCGTCAAGGTCTTCGGAGATCAGCAGCACCGCCGCGCCCCGGTCGCGCGCCGCCAGAAGCTGCCCGTGAACATAGTTCACCGCGCCGATATCCAGCCCGCGCACCGGCTGGTTGGCCAGGATGATGCGCGGCGCGGCCTCGAGCACGCGGCCAAGGATCAGCTTTTGCATGTTGCCGCCGGACAGAAGGCCGATGCGGGTGCCGGGGCCGGGACAGCGCACATCGTATGTGTCGATGATCTGGCGGGTGAAACGTTCGGCGCGCGCCCAGTTCATCCAGCCCGAGCGGCTATAGGGGGGCTGCGCATAGGTTTCCAGAATGGCGTTTTCCGTCAGGTCAAAGGCGGCGATGGTGCCGGTCCTGTGACGGTCCTCGGGGATGCGGGCGATACCCGATTGCACCGCCGCACGCGGCGACCAGCCCTCGGGATGCGCACCGTGCAGTTCCATGCGCCCCGTTTCGGGGCTGACCAGCCCGCCGATCAGGTCGGCCAGCGCGCCTTGCCCATTGCCCGAGACACCGGCCAGCCCGGTGATCTGCCCCGCCCTGAGCGCCAGCGACACCGATCTGAGCCCCGGCGCGTTGCCCCGGTCGGGCGTGGTCACATCGTCAAGCTGCATCAATACCGCGCCGGGAGTGCCGGGTTCCACACGCGGGGCGCTCACCTCGGCGCCGACCATCAGCGCGGCCAGCTTTTCCTTGTCGACCTCGGCGATGGGGCGCTCGGCCACCAGCTTGCCGTGACGCAGGATCAGCACCCGGTCCGAGATCGCCATGACCTCGTGCAGCTTGTGCGAAATGAACACCACCGAAAGGCCCAGTTTCACGGCCTTGCGCAGGGTGGCGAACAGATCCTCGGTCTCTTGCGGGGTCAGGACCGCCGTCGGCTCGTCAAGGATCAGGATGCGCGCATCGCGGTAAAGCGCCTTCAGGATCTCGACCCGCTGGCGCTCGCCCACGGTCAGGCTGCCGACCTTGGCATCCAGATGCACCTGCAGCCCGAAATCCGCCGAAAGGCGCGCCAGCTTGTCGCGCGCCGCCGCGCGATCAAGGCTGAGCGCAAGCAGGCTTTGCGTGCCAAGCGTCACGTTTTCCAGCACGGTCATGTTGTCGGCCAGCGTGAAATGCTGATGCACCATGCCCACGCCCGCATCCAGCGCCGCGCGAGGATTGCCCGGCGGCAGGGTGCGGCCGAACACCTCGACCGTGCCTTCATCGGCCGTGTACTGGCCGAACAGGATGTTCATCAGGGTCGTCTTGCCTGCGCCGTTCTCACCCAACAGGGCGATCACCTCGCCCTCATGCAGCGACAAGCCGATCGCGTCATTCGCGACCAGCTTGCCGAAGCGTTTGGTGATGCCGTCAAGGCGCAGGACGACCCGCGCCGTTCCGTTATCGGTCATTCAGGATGACTTGGGTTCTTCGTCGTTGATCTCGACCGTGAAGTCGCCCGACAGGATCTGTGCGCGGCGCTCCTCGACCAGGTCCAGCGCGGCCTGCGGCACCTTTCCCTCGAACGTGCCCAACGGCGCCAGCGAACAGCCGCCCTCGCGCATGAAGGAATAGACCCCGTAATCCGCCGCCTTGAACGTGCCTGCCTGCACTTCGGCGATAGCCTTGTCCAGGGTCGGTTCAAAATGCCAGATCGCCGAGGCGACCACCGTATCGGGGTAATCTGCCTGCGTGTCGATCACGTTGCCGATCGCCAGAATGCCCTTTTCCTGCGCCGCATCCGAGACGCCGAAGCGTTCGGCATAAAGCATGTCGGCGCCGTTCTCGATCATGGCAAATGCGGTTTCCTTGGCCTTGGGAGGATCGAACCAGCTGCCGATGAAGCTGACCTGGAAGGTGATATCGGGGTTCATCTCGCGCGCGCCGGCCATGAAGGCATGCATCAGACGGTTCACCTCGGGGATCGGAAAGCCCCCGACCATGCCGATATTGGCGGTTTCGGTCATCGACCCGGCGATGATGCCGCTCAGATACGAGGCGTCCTGGATGTAGTTGTCGAACACCGCGAAATTGCCCAGCGCATCGTCATGCTTGAAGCTCGATCCCATCAGGAAGGCGATGTCGGGATATTCCGCCGCGACCTCGCGCGCCTCCTGCTCGACGGCGAAGACCTCGCCGATGATGAGCTGATAACCCTGCTCGGCATATTCGCGCATCACGCGGGCGTAATCGGTGTTCGAGACATTCTCCGAGAAGACGTATTCCACGTCTCCCCGCTCCTCGGCGGCAGTGGCGGCCTTGTGGATACGGCTGACCCATTGCTGCTCGACCGGCACGGTGTAGATGCCCGCCACCTTGAGCGGCTCGGCCGCGCGTGCCGTCCCCGGCAGGCCCGACGCAGCAAGCGCGACGACAAGCGCGCCGCCTGCGGTGCTTCCCAGAAAACGGCGGCGCGACAGGCCCCCGGCAACAGCTTTGCGTGATTGATCCATGTGGTGATCCCCCGTGTTGTGCGCTCCGCGCGCTGATGTTTGACCAAACGGTAAACTCATTTATGCTCTGTGCCAATAGACGGCAGCTCCAGGCATGGAGTCCAGAGCCCAAAGCCCGCTTTCTGTGCAACCATTCCCGATTTGCACTTCGTTTGTGCATTCATGGCCCTGACGGCATTTCCATGCGCTGCGGATCACGCCCGGCCCCGGGGAAATGTCGCAAAATGCGACGCAGGCGGCGCTCATGCGGGGACAGGGGCAGACGCATTGTGCAACGCCCCGCTCAGCAAGGGATTTCCACGGTCCCGAAAGGACATTTCATGATCCAGGTATTGTCCACAGTCTGGGCCCTTCTGCTCGGCATCGTCTTCATCATGCTGGGCAATGGCATGCATTTCACCCTGATCGGCCTGCGCGGCGGGATCGAGGGATTTTCGGCCTCGGAACTGGCGATCATCACCTCGGGCTATTTCGTGGGCTTCCTGTCGGGCGCGCGGCTCAGCCCGGGTCTGATCCGGCGCGTGGGGCATGTGCGTGTCTTCGCGGCATTGGGCAGCCTGATGTCGGCGGGGCTGATATCCTTTCCGCTGCTCACCGAACCCTGGGCCTGGACGGTGCTGCGCCTTCTGGTGGGCTTTTGCATGTCCGGCGTCTATGTCACCGCCGAAAGCTGGCTCAATGACGCCGCCAACAACGAGACGCGCGGCAAGGTTCTGTCGGCCTACATGATCGCGCAGACCCTCGGCATCATCGGCGCGCAGGGCCTGCTGACCCTTGGCGACGCGGGCACCGCCGTGCTGTTCATCGGGGCTTCGGTGCTTGTCTCGCTCTCGCTCACGCCGATCCTTCTGTCCGTCACCCCTGTTCCCGCCGCCGAGGTGGCGCGCCCGATGCCCCTGCGCGCCCTTTTCATGGGCTCGCCCCTTGGCACGGTCGGGATTTTCCTTCTGGGCAATGTCTATGCGACGCAATCGGGCATGGGCGCGGTGTTCGGCACCCAGATCGGCCTGACGACGGCCCAGGTCGCGCTGTTCGTCGCGATGCTCTTTGCCGGGGCGCTCCTGATGCAATACCCGATCGGCTGGCTTTCGGACCGGATGGACCGGCGCAAGCTGATCTTCGGCGCCGCTGCCCTGGGTGCCGCGTCCTGCGCCGCAGGGTGGATCACCGGCGGCGGGCTGTGGCCCCTGATGGCCTCCGCCTTTTTCGCAGGCGGCGTGACGACGCCTCTTTACGCGCTGTTCCTGGCCTATACGAATGATGCCCTCTCCGCCGAAGACATGCCTGCGGCGTCCGGCGGTCTGGTCTTCACCTTCGGTCTGGGCGCGATCGCGGGTCCGCTTGTCACCGGTTGGGCGATGCAGGGACTCGGCCCGTTCGCGTTCTGGCTGGTGCTCGGGGCAACCTTCGGCCTCATCGCTCTTTATGCGGCCTATCGCATGACCCAGCGCGCTGTCGTGCCGGTCGAGGAAACCGAAAGCTACCTCGGCGTCCTGCCGACCGCATCGACCGTCGCAGTGGAAGCCGCCACCGCCTGGGCCGCCCAGCAAGCCGAAGCCGAGCGCGAAGCCGAAGACGACGCGCAAACCTGACCCCGTTCGCGAAGATCCGACGCTCCGCCCCGGCCTGCACGCGCAACCAGCCGCAACCGGCACTGTCCGCGTGAGGTCAATATGACAATGTTGAAATGGCGGAGACGAAGGGA
>CAZMZS010000054.1:0-16578 GCA_964570675.1 uncultured Roseovarius sp.
CGGCTTGAAGACCTGGCGACCCGGGCCGATCTGGACCCGGAATTCGCCAAGAAGTTCCTGAACTTCATCATCGCCGAAGTCATTCGGCACCACCAGAAACACCAGTCGTAAGGTGCAAGGTTAAACGCACCGAACCCAAGCCATTCCAAAAGGAGATACACCAATGGCCATGAAAATTCGTCTCGCCCGTGGCGGCAGCAAGAAGCGCCCCCATTACAGCATCGTCGCCGCCGACAGCCGCATGCCGCGCGATGGCCGCTTCATCGAGAAGCTGGGCACCTACAACCCGCTTCTGCCC
The DNA here is from genome assembly GCA_964570675.1 of uncultured Roseovarius sp. Classification (GTDB taxonomy): domain Bacteria; phylum Pseudomonadota; class Alphaproteobacteria; order Rhodobacterales; family Rhodobacteraceae; genus Roseovarius. The sequence continues at coordinate 299 of CAZMZS010000054.1, forward strand.
AAGGACAGCGAAGACCGCGTCCGCATGAAGATGGAGCGCGTGCAATACTGGCTGGACCAGGGCGCACAGCCGTCGGACCGGATCGCGCGGATGCTGGAAGCCGCCGGCGTGCTGGCCAAGAAGGAACGCGCGAACCCCAACAAGGGCGCACCGGGCGCCAAGGCCAAGGAACGCGCCGAGGAGAAAGCCGCCAAGGCCGCTGAAGCCGCCGCCCCTGCCGAGGAAGCACCGGCCGAGGACGCGCCCGCAGAAGAGGCCGCAGCAGAGGCCGCCAGCGAGAGCTAAGCTGGCAAGGGGGATCGGGCATGTCGCGTTTCACCCCGGATTTTCAGGCCGGGCTGATCGACCTGATGCGGTGGCGGCGCGATGTGCGCCGCTTCCGCACCGACCCGGTGGACGAGGCGGTGCTGAGCGCCTGCCTCGATACGTTCCTGTTGTCCCCCTCTGTCGGGTTGAGCGAGCCCTGGCGCGTCATCCGGGTCGAAAGCCCGGCGGCGCGCAAGGCGGCGTTGGCCAATTACAGTGCCGCCAATGACGCTGCCCTTGCGGGTTACGATGGCGAGCGCGCGCAGCTTTACAGCCGCATGAAATTGTCGGGCATGACCGATGCGCCGGTTCAGCTGGCGGTGTTCTGCGACGAGGGAACCGACAAGGGCGCGGGGCTGGGCGCGGGGACCATGCCCGAGATGCGCCGCTATTCGGTGGTGGGCGCGATCACCCATTTCTGGCTGATGGCGCGCAGCTACGGGCTGGGCGTAGGCTGGGTTTCGATCCTTGACCCCGACCAATTGGCGCGCGACCTGCGGGTGCCCGAAGGCTGGGCGCTGGTCGGGTATCTGTGCGTCGGCTGGCCCGAAGCCGTCAGCGAGACCCCGGAACTTGAACGCGCCGGCTGGGAAGACCGGCGCGGCCATCTGCCCACCGAGGTAAGATAGGCCATGCTGCGCCCTGTCCGCACCCTGATCCTGATGGTGGTTCTGTTCAGCGCCGGTGTGTTCTATGAACGCTATCAGCACCTTGAACGCTGCACCGATGCGGGTGGCACGGTCAGCGACGGTCTTTGCCGGGGAGAAACGGGATGAGTGACTCGCAACGCATCTGTCTTGGCGCCATCGCAGGCGCCTTTGGCGTCAAGGGCGAGCTGCGCCTGAAAAGCTTTACCGCAGAGCCCGAGGATATCGCCGCCTATGGCCCGCTGGAAAGCGAGGATGGGGCGCTCAGCTTTGAGATCACCCTGACCGGGCAGAGCGGCAAGGGCGCGCTGATCGCGCGGCTCTCGGGCGTGGGCACAAAGGAACAGGCCGACGCGCTGCGCGGTGTGCGCCTTTATGCCGACCGCGACCGCCTGCCCGCCCTGCCCGATGACGAGTTCTACCACGCCGATCTGATCGGGCTGGAGGTGTTCGACACCGGCGGCGCGCCACTGGGCCGGGTCAAGGCGGTGCTGAACCACGGGGCGGGCGACCTGCTGGAAATCCACGCGGCGGGGAAGACCGCGAGCGTGCTGATGCCCTTCACCCGCGAGGCGGTGCCGACCGTCGATCTGGCCAGCGGGCGCATCGTCGCCGACCCGCCCGAGGGGCTGTTCTGAAGACGCGCGGCGCGTGCTGACCCGCTATCGGTTGCAAAGCCTGCCTTGAGGGGCGCACTGCCATTCCTTGTTTCAGAGATGAACCGCGCGGCGGCGTGCAAGCACGCGTCGATTCCGCGCGCTGGTGATGAAGCTCAGGGGCCGCGCGTTGATGGATGAAGCAAAGCAGGCCCAAGCAACCAAAAAAGCCCCGCCATGAAAGGCGGGGCAGAGGTAAGGTGCCCGTGATGTCAGGCCACGGGCACCGGCGGTGTTCGAATGTCGTGAAGATCAGATTGGGCGGTCGGCCATTTCGGCGCGGATCTGTTGGCGCAGAAGGTCGATCGGGACCGTCTTGCCGTCGCGCTTGAAGCACCAGTATGTCCAGCCATTGCAGCTGGGCGCGCCTTCGAGGGCGGCGCCGACCTGATGGATCGAGCCCTTGACGTCATCGCCGATCAGCGTGCCATCGGCGCGCACCTTGGCCTTGTGACGGCCATTCATACTGAGCAGTTCCTCGCCGGGGCGCAGCATGCCGCGCTCGATCAACTGGCCGAAGGGCACGCGCGGTTCGGCGCGTTTGGAGGCCGAGACCTGAAGCGACTCGCGGTCGTATTTGCGGGTATTGGCAAGTCGTTTCTCGGCGACCTTGCGATAGGCGGCCTCGCGCTCGATGCCGATATAATCGCGGCCCAGCATCTTGGCCACCGCCCCGGTGGTGCCGGTGCCGAAGAACGGGTCAAGCACCACGTCGCCGGGATTGGTACTGCCGACCAGAACACGGTGCAGCAGGCTTTCGGGTTTCTGGGTCGGGTGGGCCTTGTCGCCATTCTCGTCCTTGAGCCGTTCATGGCCGGTGCAGAGCGGCAGCACCCAGTCAGAGCGCATCTGCACGCCGTCATTGAGCGACTTGAGCGCCTCGTAATTGAAGGTGTATTTCGCGCCTTCCTGCTTGCTGGCCCAGATCATGGTTTCATGGGCATTGGTCAGACGCTTGCCGCGGAAATTCGGCATCGGGTTGGATTTGCGCCAGACCACGTCATTGAGGATCCAGAAGCCGTTATTCTGCAAGGCCGCGCCGACGCGGAAGATGTTGTGATAAGATCCGATCACCCAGATCGCGCCATTGGGTTTGAGCAGGCGGCGGGCCGCCTTGAGCCAGTCATTGGTGAAGCGGTCATAGACCTCGAAGCTGGCGAACTGATCCCAGGCATCGTCGACCGCATCGACGGCGCTGTTGTCGGGACGATGGAGATCGCCGCGCAATTGCAGGTTATAGGGGGGATCCGCGAAGATCAGGTCGATGGACGCCTCGGGGAGGCTGTTCATCGCCTCGACGCAGTCACCATCGAGAATCGTATTGAGGGGGAGCGCATTCGCGCCCTTCGACTTGGTCATCGTTTTCATTCTCTGCCTCTGTCCCCGGCGCTTTTTGCGCTCTGGTTGGTTGAGGACAAAGATGATTCAAAGCCGATTCGCCGTCAATTTCTTTTTTGAATCAGTCACTTATTGATTTTGCTTGATACAATATATTGTGGACGGGTTTGAACGAACGTCTATGGTGAGGGGTCAGCCCGATATTTTGAAGCGCCTCTCTGTGGCTTTTCGACGGATATCCGGCGTTGGTCTCCCAGCCGTAGCCGGGAAACTGTTGCGCCAAATCCCACATCATCCGGTCGCGGGTGATTTTTGCCACGATCGAAGCCGCCGCGATGGAGAGTGATTTGCCGTCGCCCTTTATCACCGCCTGCGCCGGAACCATCAGCCCGCGCGGGATCATGTTGCCGTCGATCAGGGCCAGATCGGGCACCACCGAAAGCCCCGCGATGGCGCGTTCCATGGCAAGATGGCTGGCGCGCAGGATGTTGATCATGTCGATCTCTTCGACGCTGGCATGGGCGATCGACACCTCGGCGACGGCGAAGATGGCATCATGCAATTCGGCGCGGCGCTTGGCGCTGAGGCGCTTGGAATCGTCCAGCCCCTCGGGAAGGCGCGCGGGATCGAGCACCACCGCCGCCGCGGTGACCGGCCCGGCAAGCGGTCCGCGCCCGACCTCGTCGACACCCGCGATGCGGCGCGCGCCGCCAGCCTGCGCGGTAAGTTCAAGCGAGAAGTCGGGACCCATGATCATGTCTTTTGATGGCATGACGGGGCGCGAAATGCAAAAGGGAAGGGCCCTGCCCCGCCCTTCCCTTTTGCCTGCCCGGTTCTTGTGCCTGGGTTAGCGATAGCCGTGACGGCGCAGGCAATGCGCGTTGTAGACCGAACGCTGCCCGCCACCGCGCACGAGACAGGCATTGGGCAGGGCGACGCGGTTGCGCGACGTGCTGCGCGGCTGCTGATATCCCTTGTGGCGCACGTGATGTTGCGGCGCATTGAACCGGCGATGGGGGATCACGGCGGCGCGGCCCACCGGCGCGTGGCGATAGACGGTCCTGGGGCGCTGGTAGCGCTGCGGCTGAGTCCGGTAGACCGTCACATTGCGGTTCGAGCGCGAGTCGGCGACGGCGGCGCCGATGATAGCCAGGGCGGCGGCCCCGGCGATGATCTTGGCGGTGTCGTTGCCGGCACGGGCCGGCGCGGTCGTCATTCCGGTGATGGCCATTGCAGAGGCCAGAATCGCTGCGATGAATTTGCGGTGAACCATGGGATGTCCTTTCAGCTGTCATGGGGGCCGGTTGTTCCTTTGATGATCCGGCAGCGCCCGCCCCGGCATGGGACAGGCTGATACCCAAGACTGCGCCCGGCACGAAAGAACAGGCAATAACGCCACGCTGTTATCGGATAACGCACCCGAAACGGCCCTGACCGGCGCCTCGGATATTGAATAGCCAAGCGGTTGCGCGCATGGTCCTGACATGAAACGGAATATAATCATCCTCGCGACCGTCATGGTCATGACGCTGGGCGGCGCAGCCACAGCGCAGGCCGCCTGCTTTGCCGAATACAAGGCCAAGCGCGACAATCCGCTTGAACTGTTCCACGACGTGGCGCAGATCAGCGGCCCATGCACCAAGGCCAACGCCCGCGCCCAGCTGCAACAGATGCTGGCGCGTCAGGGTCTGACCCTGCTCAAGGTGCTGTCTGTGAAGACCAACTAGAAAGGACAGGCCCTTGAAGGAGACAAGCGCAACGGCCGCAGATGCACGCCGCTCGGGCAACCGGGTGGTGGTTTTCGGTGTCTTCGCGATCGTGGCGATCCTGTCGCTGGCCGCGATCTTCCTGTTCCTGAGCCTGCCCGACGCCAATGCCTTCAATGCGCGTGTCGAGCGCATCTTCGTCGAGAACGACACCCTGACCACCGACTCCGAGATCAAGCTGCTGGAAATCCTGGCGCTGTCGGGTACGGCGTTTTCCGAGACGCTGACCAGCTACCGGATGGTGATGTTCGTGTTGCTGGTCTTTGCTGCGGCGCTGCTGGTGGCGGCGCTGGTGTTCCTGGTGATGCTGGTGGCGATGAACCGGCGCATGGCGCAGATCGAGCGCTCGGGCATCCAGGTCAGTTCGCTGCTGATCAGCCGCGACGAGAACGCGGTCTACCTCAACAACATGGGATTCACGTTGACCGCCGCCGCGATGGAGACATTGGCGGTTCTGGCCGAGGCGCGGATGGATGACGACGTGCTGACCGGCGCCGAGATCGAGGCGGTGATTTCCGGGCGCAATGCCGCCGACTGCGACGAGGCGGCGGGCGCGACAAGGATCAAGCGGCTGCGCGACACGCTGGGCAATCAGATGGTCAGCGAATTGCTGGTCAAGAACATCGCGCGGCGCGGTTACATGCTGTCCATCGACAAGGATGTGATCCAGGTGATCTGAACGCCGCGCATCCCGTCCCCGGTCAACCGGGGCGCAGGATGATCTTGGGCGCGTCGACCTCTCCGCGCCGGATATCGGCAAAGGCCCTTGGCCCCTCGGAGAGCTGGCGTGTCTGGGTCCAGTCGAGCGCGCCAAGACGGCCATCGAACATCGCCTCTGCGGTCTGGCGGAAATCCTCGGCGGTATAGGTATAGGTGCCGATGAAAGTGATTTCCTGAAGGGTCATGCGGCGGATATCGAGCCCGCCCGCCGCATTCCCGAGGCCGATATGCATGATCACGCCGCCGGGGCGCACCAGGGCCGAGGCCTGCGCGCGGGTGGCCTCGTAGCCCACGCCGTCGATCACGATGTCGAAAAGCGCGCCGGGGTCGACAGTATCCGGCGCCAGCACCTTCTGGTCGCAATGCAATTCAAGATAGCTGCGGCGCGGAGCGTTGGGTTCCAGCATGGTGACATCCCCCACCCCTTGCGCCGCAAGGCTGAGCGCCGCGCCCAGCCCGATCGCCCCGCCGCCGATCACCAATGCGCGCGGGCTGTGGCCGGTCGCAAGGCGCGCGAGCCCCAGCCGCACCGCATGCCAGCCGCAGGCGATGGGTTCGGCCAGCGCCGCCTGATCGGGGGTGATATGGTCGGGCATCGCCACGAGGTTGGTTTCTGGCATCGCCAGCCATTCGGCAAAGGCGCCTTCGCGCGGCGGCATGGAGATGATCTGACGCGCGGGGCAAAGATTGTCACGCCCGGCAAGGCAGGCGGGGCACGCCCCGCACGTCACCAGAGGGTTGATGGTGACGCGGTTTCCCTTGCGCGGCCCCAGGGCGATCACCCCCGCCGCCTCGTGCCCAAGGATCAGCGGGGCGGGGCGGCGTTCGTCATGGCCCAGATAGGCATGCATGTCGGAACCGCAGATACCGACGCTTTCGACGCGGATCAGCGCCTCCCCTTCGTCTGGCCGGGGTTCGGGCGCGTCGCGATAGATCAGTGTCTCGGGGCCGGTATAGACAAGCGCCTTCATCGTGCTGTGAACCCCCCGTCGACCATCAGCACCTGCCCGGTCACGTAATCCGACGCGGGCGAGGCCAGGAACAGAAGCGGGCCGTCGATATCCTCGACTTCGCCATTGCGCCCGATACAGGTGGCCGCGGCGTTGCGCGCGGCGCGCTCGGGGTCGTCAAAGACCGCTGCGGTCAGTTCGGTGCGAAAAAAGCCCGGCCCGATGGCGTTGGCGGTGATGCCATGGGGCGACCAGGCTTCGGCCATGGCGCGTGTCAGTTGCGCGATGCCGCCCTTGCTGGCGCCATAGGCGATGCCGGCGGGAAAGGCGCGGAAGGTCTGAAGCGAAGCGAAATTGAGGATCCGGCCCCAGCCTTTCTCCTTCATCGCCCCCACCAGATGCTGGCTGAGAAAGAACGGTGTCCCTAGGTTGAGGCCAAGGGTGATGTCCCAGCCCTCGGGCGTCACGTCGTCGGCCGGTTCGCGGCGGTTGATCCCGGCGGCATGGACCACGATATCGGGCGGCCCGAAAGGTTCGGCCACAAGGCGCGCAAGATCGGGCAGCGTGTCGCGCTGCGAGACATCATGGGCGACGATGGCGGCGCGGGCGCCGGTTTCGCTTTGCCAGTCCTGCAGCGCGTCCTTGCGCCGGGCGACGCCGACCACCTCGGCCCCCGCCGCTGCAAGCACGCTGGCCGCGCGACGGCCCAGCCCTGCGCTGGCCCCGGTGACGCAGGCGACACTGCCGGTGAGATCGAACAGGCGCGCCGGATCAGCCATTGGCCGAAAGGTCGAAATTCTGGCCAGGGAAATACTTGCGCAGCCGGATATCGGCGCTGCGCGCGTGCCCCTCCATCCCTTCGAGCCGTGAAATCCGCGCGGTGGCTTCGGCGACGGGTCGGCATCCGTCGCGGGTGGCGCGCTGCCAGGTGACGATCTTCATGTATTTATGCACGCTGAGCCCGCCGGTATAGCGCGCCGCGCCCGAGGTCGGCAGAACGTGGTTGGTGCCGCTGGCCTTGTCGCCGAAAGCGACGGTGGTTTCCTCGCCCAGAAAGAGCGAGCCATAGCAGCTGAGCCGCCCCAGCCACCAATCGAGATCGCCCGCCTGCACGGTCAGGTGTTCGGGGGCATAGGCATCCGATGTCGCGGCCATCTCTTCGCGGTCGGCGCAAAGGATCACCTCGGCGTAGTCGCGCCATGCGGCTTCGGCGTTCTGGCGGTTCACCTCGGGCAAGTCTTGGATCAGGCGCGGGACCAGGTCCATCACCTGTTCGGCCAGCGCACGGTCATCGGTGACCAGCCAGACGGGCGAATTGTAGCCATGCTCGGCCTGACTCACGAGATCAGTGGCGACGACTTCGGGATCGGCACCGGCATCGGCGAGGATCAGGCTATCGGTAGGTCCGGCGATCATGTCGATCCCGACCCGGCCGAACAGGATACGCTTGGCCTCGGCGACGAACTGGTTGCCGGGGCCGACAAGGATATTGGCGGGCGGCAGACCGAAAAGGCCGAAGGTCATCGCCGCGATGCCCTGTACCCCGCCCATCGCCAGGATCGTATCCGCGCCGCACAGATCGGCGGCATAGATGATCGCCGGGTTCACGCCAATGCCGGGGCGCGGCGGCGAGCAGGCGACGATATGCGAGCAACCCGCCACCTTGGCGGTGGTGACGGTCATGATCGCGCTGGCGATATGGCTGTAGCGCCCGCCCGGCACGTAACAGCCCGCGCCCCTCACGGGGATGCTTTTCTGCCCCGCGATCAGGCCCGGCACGACCTCGACCTCGATATCGCGCAGCGTTTCCTTTTGCGCGTCGGCAAAGCGGCGGACATTGTCATGAGCGAAGGCGATGTCGCGGCGCAGTTTCTCGGGTACCTTTGCCTTGGCGGCCTCGATCTCGTCGCGGGTGAGGACGATATTGCCCTCGTACTGGTCGAACCGCGCGGCATAATCCAGCGCCGCCTGATCGCCGCCCGCCTCGATATCGTCAAGGATCGTCTGGACGGTTTCATGCACATCCGACGCCCCCGATTGCGAGGTCAGAGCGGCTTTCTTCAGATACTCTTGGGCCATGTGAGAAATCCTATTTGTAAATGTCAGGCAGAAGGCTGGTGGAAAGTGCGGGCACATAGGCGATCAGCAGCACCACCAGCAGCATGAAGAAGACGAACGGTACCGCACGGGCGGCGATGCGCAGGATGGATTCGCCGGTCAGACCTGAAACCACGAACAGGTTGAGGCCCAGCGGCGGGGTGATGAAGCCGACACCCAGCGCGGTAATCATCATCACGCAGAACTGGATTTCGTTCATGCCGATATTGTCGGCGAGCGGCTTCAGGATCGGGGCGAGGATCACGATATTGGGCGTGGTTTCCATCACGCAGCCCGCCGCGATCAGGATGGCGATCATCAGCAGGATCAGGATGGCGGGTTCGTCGGTGATCCCGGTGACCGTCTGCACGAAACCCTGCGGCACGCCAAGGATCGCCAGCGCCTGCGCCAGCGGCAGAGAGAAGGCGATGATCGGCAGAATCACCCCGTTCACCTTGGCCGAACTGACCAGCATCGCCGGAAAATCCGCCAGCTTGAGCGTGCCAAGAACAAGGCCCATGAAGATGGTCACGACCACTGCCGTGGCACCGGCCTCGGTCGGGGTGAACTTGCCCGAAAAGATGCCCCCGAAGATGATCGCGGGCACGATGAAGGCATACCAGCCCGACGCCAGCGCGCGGCCCAGGTTGTTCAGCCAGTCGCGAAACGAAATGCCGCCGCCGCCCTCGTATCCATAGATGCGATTAACGACGATATTGGTCACGAGGATCGACAGAAGGATGGCAAGCCCCGGCACCACCGCTGCCAGAAACAGGGTCGAGGCCGATATCCCCAGCACGAGGCCGATGATGATATAGGCGATCGAGGGCGGGATCAGGATGCCGGTGCAGGCGCCCGCCGCGACCAGCGCGCAGGCATATGGGCGCGGATAGCCCGACTCCACCAGCCGCTCGATCGTCATCCGCCCCACGGCCGCCGCCCCCGCCGCATCAGATCCCGAAATCGCCGAGAACATCCCGCAGACCAGCACCGTGGCCGAGCCGAATCCGCCCTTGGCAAAGCAGGTCAGCGCCTCTGCCACGTCCAGGAACTTGCGGCTGAGCCCGGTGCGCACCAGCACGTCGCCGGTCAGGATGAAGAGCGGCACGGCGGTCAGGGCAAAGGCGTCGATCCCGTCGAACAGGCTTTCGCCCACAAGGCTCAGCGGCAGCGCGCCCGACATCAGCAGCATCACGATGGCCGATGCGCCGATGGCCGCCCAGACCGGCACCGCCAGCGCGCACAGCACCACGAAGAGGATCATGGGCGTATAGAAATCCCAGCCCAGTTCGACCGAATGATTGAGGGTCTGCCACATCGCGCCGCCCCCTTCAGTCGAACATCTTGTCGCCCTCGTAGACGGGGGTTCCGTCACGAAGGGCGCGCAGGTCACGCAGGAAAGACTGCACAAGGCGCAGGAGCATCAGACCGAACCCCAGCGGCACCGCCATCAAAAACCAGATCATCGACACCCTGAGCCCGTGACTGACCGAGTCGAACCGGTAGGATACGGTCACGGTTTCCCATGACCAGTAAAGCGCCACCAATGCCACGGCGGCCATCACCAGGTCGCCGAAGATATAGAGCAGCGCCTTGGCGCGCGGCCCGAGGTAATGCATCAGCACATCGATGCGGATATGGCCACGTTCGCGTACAGCCGCCGCCGCGCCGATCCAGGCGAGGTAGATAAAGCTGTAGCGCACGATTTCCTCGCCCCAGATCGAGGAGTAGGAAAAGAGCTCGCGTCGCAGCACCTCGACCGCCATGGTGACGACGAGCATGACGTAGAACACCAAGAGCGCCCAACGTTCCGCGTTCCTGTCCAGCGTCTTGAGCATGCGGACCCTTCCAGCCCGGACCCTGACTGCGCAGGGCCGGTGCGTTCATCGAGAAATCGGAAGGCCGGGCGCCGGCTGTGCGCCCGGCCGGTTTCAGGTGTCAGGCATCATGCACGTAATAGCGCCCCTGCGTTCCGGCGGCTTCGGCCAGCTTGTCGAAGGTGTCCATCGACCCGGCCAATTCCGTCTTGAACGGGTCCCATTCCGAGCGCTGGAAGCCTGCGGCCTCTTTCCACTCGGCAAGCTGATCGGCGCTGAGCGAATGGAATTCGACGCCCGACTTGGCCATTTCGGCCATGGCGAATGTACGCGCCGACGGAACCTTGGCCAGGTTCTGGTGGAAGGTCATTTCCGAGGCCCAGTCGATCGCATCCTGCACATCCGACGGCAGCGTGTTGAACCATTCGAGGTTGCAGGCATAGCACTGGCTGTCGGGTACGGCCTGGGTAAAGGTGACGTGGCTCAGGATATCCTTGAAGCCGAAGGCATAAAGCGCCCCGACCGCCGGATCGAGCGCATCGGCCACGCCCTGCTTGATCGCCGAAGGGGTCTCGCCCCAGGCGACCGGCGTGGGGTTGGCACCTGCCATGCGGTAGAACTGTTGCAGCATCTTCGATCCCGGCACCCGGAACTTGACGCCTTCCAGATCGCCCGGCGTCATGATCGGGCCGCCGCCGCCCTTGCGCACAGCCATCACGCGCGGGTCGATGCAGAAATAGAACATCGGGCGGAAGCCACGCTGCTCGACCATCGCGTTCACTTCGGATTTCCAGATATCCGAGGTCACGAGATTCACGAAACGCTGATTGGCGCCGCAGAAATAGGGCAGGTTGATCAGGTCGACCGCAGGCGCGAAGGGCGCGAAATTCGACAGCGAGAACTGACCGGCATTGACCGTGCCGCCCTGCACCTTCTGGGCCAGCGCCGAGCCGACGCCAAGCTGCCCGCCCGGTGCCAGCTTGACATAGATCTTGCCGTTCGAGGCGTTCTGAAGGTTCTCTTTCAGATCGAGCTGCATCATAGGGTAGCTGCGCGTGGTGCCGATGACATATTCGGTGGCCAGCGTCAGCACGTGATCGGCGGCCTGTTCGCGCTCGCGTTCCTCGCCGGCGGTCTGGGCGGTTGCCCGGGACGACCACAGCAGGCCCCCCGCCCCGGCGACCATCGCCGCGGTAAAGCTGCCGGTGGTGGCCAGCTTCATGAAGTTGCGCCGTGTCTCTGACGCGAGTTCCTCGTGTTCTTCAGACATTTCCATTCCTCCCTTGAGTGTCCTGTTTTCTTCGCTTCGCCTTGCGGGCCGCTTCGCTGCGCAGGACAGCCACAACGAAGGCGCTGGACGCACCAAGCAGCATGAGCATTTCTCCCACATCGCTCAGAAACGCAGTGCCGCCAGACGACCCGACCAGGACGTTGGCCGCGAAAACGCCAAACAGCGCAGCGGCAACCAGCAAAAACATCGAATCCTCCCTCTCGCCGGGCGGGCCGACGATTCGCCTCGAATGTAAGCGCTTACAATTTCTCATGCAAGCGCTTACACTGCGTGGTATTGATTGCAGGAACCAGCTAAGGCCATCCGTCAGCGCATGGTGAAACGAGATGTCACAAGGTAACGATCACTCTGGTCAGTCGGACACCGCAGCCGGGATTGCGACGCTGGCTGATGTGGCCGAGCGCGCGCAGGTTTCGACCGCGACGGTGTCGCGCTGCCTCAACGCGCCTGAGAGGGTCGCCAAACCCACCCGCGAGCGCGTGCTGGCGGCGGTGCAGGAGCTGGGATACTCGCCCAATTTCGGCGCCCGCGCGCTGGCGGCGCGGCGCACCGGCACCGTGGGCGCGGTCATCCCGACCATGGACAACGCCATTTTCGCCCGCGCGATCCAGGCCTTTCAGGAAGAGTTACGCACCCATGGCGTCACCCTTCTGATGGCCTGTTCATCCTATCGCCCCGAGATCGAGGACGAGCAGATCCGCGCTCTTGTGGCACGCGGCGCGGATGCGCTGTTGCTGATCGGACATCAGCGCAGCGATGCGATCTACCAGTTCCTGGAGCGGCGCGGCGTGCCTGCTTTGGTGGCCTGGGTCCATGACTCCGACGCCCCGCGTCCCTCGATCGGGTTTGATAACCGCAAGGCCATGCAGGAGCTGACGCGCGAGGTCATCCGGCAGGGGCATCGCCACATCGCCGTCATCACCGCCGAGCAGCGGGACAATGACCGTGCCCGCGCCCGCGTCGAGGGAATTTGCGATGCGATGCTGGCCGCGGGGCTTTCGCCCGACGATCTGGCGCTGGTCGAAACGCCCTATTCAATCGAGCACGGGCGGCAGGCCTTTGCCCGGCTGATGCGGCGCAGGCCAAGGCCCGGCGTGGTGATCTGCGGCAATGACGTGCTGGCGGCCGGGGCGCTTCAGATGGCGCGCGAAATGGGGCTGCATGTGCCCGGCGACGTGTCGATCACCGGGTTTGACGACATCGAGGTCGCCACATTGGTCGATCCGGCGCTGACAACGGTGCATGTGCCGCATCGCGCCATGGGCCGGCAAGCGGCGCAATTGCTGATCGAGATGGTGCGCAGCGGTGCGCCCTTGGCTGAGAATGTCGAATTGAAGACCGATCTGCGGCTGCGCGGCACGTTGGGGCCGCCGCCGGGCTGAGGCAATGGCGGTTCAGGCCGGTTCGCCCTGCGCTTCGCGCTGCTGGCGCAGATCCGCGCCCGATTGCTTCACGATCCGGGCGATTTCCTGCAATTGATCGTCGAGCGGGCTGCTTTTGCGCCAGATCATGCCGACCGTCCGCGTCGGCTGTGGCGCATGGAGCGGCACGACCGATACTTCGGCCGAGCGGGTCTCGACGGGGGCGGCCATCTCGGGGATCAGGGTGACGCCGATCCCTGCGCCCACCATCTGCACCAGCGTCGAAAGCGAGCTGCCATCCAACCCGTCGCGCGGGAGGGCCGATTGCAGGTTGCAAAAGGACAGCGCCTGGTCGCGAAAGCAATGGCCTTCCTCGAGCAGCAGAAGGCGCATTTCGCGCAGCATGTCGCGGTCGGGAACGGGCTTGTCCGCATCCCCGGCGGGGCGCACGAGCATCAGATTCTCGGTGAAAAGCGCCACCTCGCTGAACGAGGGTTCCGATACCGGCAGCGCGACGATGGCGGTATCCAGACGCCCTTCGGACAGTTCCTGAATAAGCCGCGGGGTCAGGGATTCGCGCACATGCACGTCCAGCCCCGCATGGGCCGCCGAAAGGTTGCGCAAAAGCGTGGGCAGAAGATAGGGCGCGATGGTCTGGATCACGCCGATGCGCAACCGCCCGACCATGCCGTCGCGCGACGCGCGCGCCAGATCGCCCAGTTCATCCACCGAGCGCAGGATCGTGCGCACCCGCAGCGCGATTTCCTCGCCAAAGCTGGTCAGGCGGATCTGGCGCGCGCCGCGCTCGAACAGCACCATGCCAAGCGTTTGCTCAAGCTCGCGGATCTGGACCGACAGCGCGGGCTGCGAAATCGCGCAGGCCTCGGCGGCGCGGCCGAAATGTCCGTGCCGGGCCAGAGACTCGAAATAGCGAAGCTGCTTAAGGGTCAGATTGCTCATAATCTGAAATTATCATTCCGATCAATAAATGCAACTTAAACCAATGACGAAGATTTGCTACACAAGGGCATCGTCACCGGGCGGGTGATTCTGCGATCATGTGCGGCAACCTGCGCGCACGCGCGGTCTGGACTAAAGAATCGCCCCGGTGCATCACAGCTTAGCGACGCGAACGCGGTTCAAGTCACGCAGCCAGAATCGGAGAGAGAAATGGACGGAAACGACATCGGCAAATGCCCCATCATGCATGGCGGCAACACGGCGTCCGGCAATTCCAACATGGATTGGTGGCCCAATGCCCTCAATCTGGACATCCTGCATCAGCACGACACGAAGACCGACCCGATGGGGCCGGATTATGACTATCGTGAAGAGGTGAAAAAGCTCGACTTCGAGGCGCTCAAGAACGACATGCGCGCGTTGATGAAGGACAGCCAGGATTGGTGGCCCGCCGATTGGGGACATTATGGCGGCCTGATGATCCGCATGTCCTGGCATGCGGCGGGCTCCTACCGCGTGTCGGACGGGCGCGGCGGCGGTGGCACCGGCAACCAGCGCTTCGCACCGCTCAATTCCTGGCCCGACAATGTCAGCCTCGACAAGGCCCGCCGACTGCTGTGGCCGATCAAGAAGAAATACGGGAACAAGATCAGCTGGGCCGACCTGATCGTTCTGGCGGGGACCATCGCCTATGAGGACATGGGCCTCAAGACCTATGGTTTCGCCTTTGGCCGCGCCGATATCTGGCACCCCGAGACCGACACCTACTGGGGGTCGGAAAAGGAATGGCTGGCCCCGAGCGACGAGCGCTATGAAAACGTGGACGATCCTTCGACGATGGAAAATCCGCTGGCCGCCGTGCAGATGGGTCTGATCTATGTGAACCCCGAAGGCGTCAACGGGCAGCCCGATCCGCTCAAGACCGGCGCGCAGGTGCGCGAGACCTTTGCCCGAATGGCGATGAACGACGAAGAAACCGTCGCGCTGACCGCGGGCGGCCACACTGTCGGCAAGTGCCACGGCAATGGCGATGCCTCGCTGCTGGGGCCAGACCCCGAGGCGGCGGATGTCGATCAGCAGGGCTTTGGCTGGGCCAACCCGAATGAGACCGGCAAGGGACGCCACACCGTGACCTCGGGCATCGAGGGCGCCTGGACGACCCATCCGACCAAGTGGGACAACGGCTATTTCTACCTGCTGTTCAACTATGAATGGGAGCTCAAGAAATCCCCCGCCGGCGCATGGCAGTGGGAACCCATCGACATCAAGGAAGAGGACAAGCCGGTCGATGTCGAGGATCCTTCGATCCGCTACAACCCGATCATGACCGATGCCGACATGGCGATGAAGATGGATCCGATCTATCGCGAAATATCGGAGAAGTTCTACAAGAACCCGGATTACCTCTCCGAGGTCTTCGCACGCGCCTGGTTCAAGCTGACGCATCGCGACATGGGCCCCCGGGCGCGCTATATCGGCCCGGACTCGCCGCAAGAGGACCTGATCTGGCAGGATCCGGTGCCGGCAGGCAGCTCCAGCTATGATGTCGACGCGGTAAAGTCCAAGATCGCAGCATCAGACCTGTCGCTGGCCGACATGGTCGCGACGGCATGGGACAGTGCGCGCACGTTCCGCGGCTCGGACATGCGCGGTGGGGCCAATGGCGCGCGCATCCGTCTGGCCCCGCAAAAGGACTGGGAGGGCAACGAGCCCGAGCGCCTGGCGCGGGTCCTGTCGGTGCTTGAACCGATCGCCGCCGAGACCGGCGCAAGCGTCGCCGACGTGATCGTCCTGGCGGGCAACATGGGTGTCGAACAGGCCGCCAAGGCCGCCGGTGTCCAGATCGACGTTCCCTTCGCACCGGGTCGTGGCGACGCCACCGACGAGATGACCGATGCGGAATCCTTCGACGTGATGGAACCGCTGGCCGATGGCTATCGCAACTGGCTGAAGAAGGATTACATCGTCAGCCCCGAGGAACTGATGCTGGACCGCACCCAGCTGATGGGCCTGACCGCCAATGAAATGACCGTTCTGGTCGGCGGGATGCGGGTGATGGGCACCAACCACGGCGGCACCTCGCATGGCGTGTTCACCGACAAGGAAGGCGCGCTGACGACCGATTTCTTCGTCAACCTGACCGACATGACGAACCGCTGGCAGAAGGCCGGAGACGGCACCTATGAAATCCGCGACCGCAAGACCGACGCGGTCAAGTGGACGGCGACACGGATGGACCTGGTGTTCGGCTCGAACTCGATCCTGCGCTCCTATGCCGAGGTCTATGCCCAGGACGACAACAAGGAGAAATTCGTCAAGGATTTCGTTGCCGCCTGGACCAAGGTGATGAACGCCGACCGCTTCGATCTCG
>CAZMZS010000055.1:0-16546 GCA_964570675.1 uncultured Roseovarius sp.
ATACCGACACGAAACCGAGAGGCCCTTTCGATCCAATCAATCCGTTAAGCTTCTTGCGCCAGACGGGTCATCACCTTGATGAGCTCCGCACTGATCCCGGGCTCGGACAGCGCATGACCAGCCACCGGGATCATCCGTAAACTGGCCTTTTCCCATGCGCTCGCCAGTGCATAAGCCGCCTGCGGTGGGCAGATCATGTCATAGCGCCCCTGCACGATCGTTCCCGGAATATGTGTAATTTTTCCAATTTGATCAATGATTTGGCCGTCGTATTCCAGAAAGCCCGCATTGATGAAATAGTGGTTCTCCAGCCGCGCGAACGCGCGCGCGTATTCCGGCGGGCTGTCACCACCCGTACCATTGGATTGCACTGTCGCCAGCGCGTTTTCCCATGCCGACCAGGCCCTTGCATGGCGTACCTCCTCGGCTTGGTCACCCGAGAACAGCCGCCGATGATAGGCCGCGATCATGTCGCCCCGCTCTTGGGTCGGTATAAGCTCTTGAAATCTATGCCATGTTTCCGGCCAAAACCGCCCAGCCCCACCGCCATAGAACCAGTCCAGTTCGGCCTGCGTCATGGTGAAAACACCCCGCAACACCAGATGCCGGACATGATCCGGATGCGCCTGCGCATAGATCAACGCCAGCGTCGCCCCCCAGCTACCGCCGAAAACGATCCAGTCCTTGATCTTCAACGCCGCGCGGATCCGCTCGATATCCGCCACCAGATGCCACGTCGTATTGGCCTCGACGCTGGCATGCGGCCGCGAGCGCCCACACCCGCGCTGATCAAACAGGACGACCCGATAGACGTTCGGGTCGAAATACCGCCGCATCGCCGGGCTGCTGCCACCACCCGGCCCGCCGTGCAACACCACAACAGGCAAGCCATCCCGCTTGCCGGACTGTTCGACGTAAATCTCATGCCCATCGCCAACATCCAACATTCGCCGGTCGAAAGGGTCGATCGGCGGATGCAAATACTGGACTGCGCTCTTTTGGCCTGAGAATTTATCCATGAGAGTCCTATATAGAGGGCGCAGAGACAGATGAGCATATGGAGAGCAGAATGCAAGCCGCTCAAACCACGATCGATCCCGCCGAAGTCGCCAAATTCGAAGCGATGGCCGCCGAATGGTGGGATCCGAACGGCAAGTTCAAGCCGTTGCACATGCTCAATCCCTGTCGGCTTGACTATATCACGTCACAGATCGCCGTCGAATTCGACCGGGATCTTCAAACCGATGCCCCCTTTTCAGGCCTGCGCATTCTGGACATCGGATGTGGCGGCGGGCTGTTGTCCGAGCCCATGGCGCGGCTTGGTGCCGATGTCGTGGGCGCCGATGCTGCGGCGCGCAACATCCCGGTGGCTCAGGTGCACGCCCAGCAATCAGGGCTCGATATTGATTATCGCCACAGTTCCGCCGAGGCCCTGGCCGAAGCGGGTGAACGCTTTGACGTGGTCCTGAACATGGAGGTGGTCGAGCATGTCTCCGATCCGCTCGCATATCTCAGCGCCTGTCAGGCTCTTCTGAAGCCGGGCGGCCTTCATCTTTGTTCGACAATCAATCGCAACGCAAAAAGCTTTGCGATGGCGATCGTCGGGGCTGAGTATGTCATGCGGTGGCTGCCCAAGGGCACCCATGAATGGAGCAAGTTTATCACCCCCGAAGAGCTTTACCGCCTTCTGGAACAGTCCGGGCTAAGCCCTGTGGATCGCAAGGGTTTCGTCTTCAATCCCGTTGCTTGGAGCTGGTCACTGTCGGCACGCGACTTGAGCGTGAACTACGTCACCGCATCGGTGAAACCCGCCTGAACGTCAATCGGTCTCGAGTTTGGCGCGCAGCTCCCGCAGGACCGGGAGCGTCGCGCGCACCTTCTCGTCACCCAGTTCGCCCACGAGTTCCGAAATCATCGGCGCGATGGCTGCGATCGCCGCGTCGCGCGCCTGTCTTCCCGCCGGGCTGATCGCCACCATCTTGCGGCGCGCATCATCCCAATCGGGTCGAATATGCACATATCCTGCCCATTCCAGCTTGCCCAGCGTGTTGGTCATCGCACCGCGCGTGACGTGAAAGCTCTTGGCCAATTGTGCAGGGCTGCGCTCGTCTCCGGCGCGCGCAAGGTGGTTGAGAACAGAGAAATGGCTGATCTCCATACCCTTGGGCAAGACCCGGCTCAGCCTGTTCCGAATCAGCTGGTCGTTGGTCAGAATTTCACTGAACAGAGCCACGGCCAGGGAATTGTTGTTACTTTCATTCATTCAAAGGCCGTCGAATTCGGATGTCGCATGTAGCGACGGGATGCGCTGGCGTGCTTTTGCCACCTCGGAAAGGTCAAGATCAACGTATACGACACCCGGTTCCAGACCACCATCGGCCAGTACGTCCCCCCAAGGCCCGACCGCCATGGAGTGTCCGTAGGTCTTGCGCTGCTTGCCGCGCGTAGCGCCATGCTGTCCGGTCTGCGCGGGCGCCAGCACATATGCGCCGGTTTCGATGGCCCGCGCGCGTAAAAGCGACTCCCAGTGGGCCGCTCCGGTCACTGGGGAAAACGCCGAGGGTATCGAGAGGATGGCGGCACCGGCCTGCGCAAGACCGCGATAGAGATGCGGAAAGCGGATATCGTAGCAGATCGTCATGCCGATCCCGCCGAGCGGCGTTTCCACGAGGGTGCTGTTGCGCCCCGGGCGATAGCCAGCTGATTCGCGATAGCTCTCGGTCTCCGACACCTCGACATCGAACATGTGGATCTTGTCGTAGCGTGCTGCGATCCCGCCATCGGGCGCAATCAGGAGCGACCGGTTCGCAAACCGCCCGTCGCTATCGTCGGTCTTGAGCGCAAGAGACCCGATCAGGAGCCAAACCCCCAGTTCACTCGCCTGCAAGCGCAATGCGGCAAGTGTGGCATCCTCGTCCTCGGTCTGAAGCACCTCTTGCTGCCGCGTCCGGCTGGCCGAGACGCAATTGGTCACCTCGGGTGTCAGCACAAGATCCGCCCCGCCGGCTTTCGCTTCGGCAATCAGCGTCTGCGTCACCGGCAGGTTCTCTGCCGGATCATCGCTACTGTTCAGCTGAAGAAGGGCGCTCCGCATTCCTGTTACGCCGCGAGCAGCGCATCGAGCTTACCTGCACGCTCCAGCGCATATAGCTCGTCGCATCCACCCACATGGGTACTGCCGATGAAGATCTGCGGCACCGTTCGCTTGCCGCCCGCGCGCTGGATCATTTCGGGTTTGCGCGCCGCATTCGCCAGCACGTCGACTTCGCTATAGCTGACACCTTTTTGATTCAGCAGGCGCTTGGCGGCGTGGCAAAATCCGCAAAGGGGAGAGGTGTAGATTTCAACTGGTTGCATAGTTCATTTTCCGTAAAGATGTTTGGCATCAACCTATGCATCCTTGGCCACGCGCGCCAGTACCAGAACACGCACATCCCTTGCGCCAGCAGCGAAACATGCTTCGGTCGCCGCTGACAGCGTCGCGCCCGAGGTCATCACGTCGTCCACCAGAAGAATCACCCGCCCATCGAGATGATGGCGCCGACCGGCATGCGCCTTGATCGCCCCGCACAGGGTCTCATGGCGCCCGTCCCGGCCAAGCCCGTCAAGAACGCGGGTGCGCCGGCTTCGGATCAGCAAATCTGGGCAATATGGCAAATCGAGATGTGTTGCGACCGCTTGCGCCAGCAAAGCGGATTGATTGAATCGTCGACGCAAGAAGCGCGTCCAATGCAGTGGAATCGGTGCGATCGTCATATCTTGGCTCAGAATTGGCCTTGCCGCGCCCGCCATCCATTGCGCCGCGGGACGAACGATATCATGCCTGTCCCCGTGCTTGAGCGCCAGAACCAGCTTGCGACCGTTGTCACGATAAAGAACCGCAGCGCGCCCTTTGCTCCAGGGGCGGGCGATGGTCAGGCAGTCGTCACAGAATTCGGCCTGCCCCGAACCCTCGCCCGGTAGCGGGACACCGCAGGTTTCGCAGCACAATCCCGAAATCAGCGGAGTATCCCGCCAACATGGGCCGCAAAGACCGAAATCGCTTTCGACGGGCTCGCCGCAAATAGTGCATCTTGGCGGGTAAAGAAGCCGCAACATGGTTTGAAAAGCCTGGCCGCGCATCCTATTCTTCCCCGCATGATGAACCATATCACCGACCGTGCCGCGCTTGTCCGAAACCGTCACCGGGCGATGCGCGCGCCCGCGTTTTTCCTTCACGAAGCCGCCGCCGCCGAGATCGAGGATCGCCTCTCTCTGGTTAACAGGTCGTTTACGAATACCGCTGTGGTCACCGGTTTTCCTGCCTTTTGGAAAAACCAACTGCCCGAAGCCAGCCTTCATGCGGATGACGAAACGTTGGCGCTCTCGGAGGGCAGTGTCGATTTGCTTGTACATGCGATGTGCCTGCACTGGGCGAATGATCCCGTCGGGCAGCTGATTCAGTCGCGCCGCGCGATGCGCCCCGATGGTCTGTTTCTGGGAATCTTCTTCGGGGGCACGACCCTGCACCAATTGCGCAGCGCCCTTGCACAGGCGGAATCCGATGTAACCGGAGGTCTGTCGCCGCGCGTGGCTCCGATGGGCGAAATCCGCGATCTGGGCGGCCTGATGCAAAGGGCGGGGTTCGCACTGCCGGTCGCAGATAACGTACAGCTGACAGCGACATATCCGTCCGTGCTTGCTCTGATGCGCGATCTGCGCGCCATGGGAGAGGTCAGCGCGCTTGAGGGCCGACCCAGAAAACCAATGCGCCGCGACGTGATGCGCCGCGCTTGCGAAATATACGCTGACAGCTTTGGCGACGCAGACGGACGCATCCCGGCAACCTTCGATTTGATGGTGCTGACCGGCTGGGCCCCTGACGAAAGCCAGCCAAAACCCATGCGTCCCGGCTCTGCCTCGGCGCGACTTGCCGACGCACTTGGAACGAAAGAAACAGCGCTCAAGGATTGACGATACTATGAAGCGGCTATCTTGATGCGAAATCCGCCACAACGAGGTACTGGAAATGCTTGACGCAGGCACCGACGCGGTACGCCCGGAGAACGCTCCGGCCGATCATCCCGCCATCGCGAAACCCAAGACAGGGGTTCTTCTAGCCAATCTGGGCACGCCGGATCACTATGGCTACTGGCCGATGCGCCGCTATCTGAACGAATTCCTGTCGGATCGCCGTGTGATCGACTACAGCCCGTGGAAATGGCAGCCCCTTTTGCAGTTGATCATCCTGACCAAGCGCCCCTTTACCAGCGGCGAAGCCTATAAATCCATCTGGAACGAGGAAAAGAACGAAAGCCCTCTGATGACCATCACCCGCGACCAGACCGCCAGAATGGCCGAGGCGCTGCATCAACGTTATGGCGATCAGGTGATGGTGGATTTCTGCATGCGCTACGGGAACCCGTCCACGAAATCCAAGGTTCGCGAAATGGTCAAGGCGGGCTGCACCCGGATCCTGTTCTTCCCGCTCTATCCGCACTATGCCGGTGCCACTTCTGCCACTGCGAACGACCAGTTCTTTCGCGCCCTGATGGATGAGACATGGCAACCCATCGCACGCGTCGCAGAGCCCTATTTCGACAAACCGGAATATATCGAGGCCCTGGCGAAATCCGTCGAGGATGCCTATTCGGATATCAGCGACCGGCCGGATATTCTGGTGGTTTCATATCACGGGATGCCCAAGCGTTACCTGTTGCAGGGGGATCCCTATCATTGCCAATGTCAGAAAACGACGCGCCTGCTGAAGGAGCGGCTTGGCTGGGACGATACCCAGATCACGACGACCTTCCAGTCGGTTTTCGGCCCGGAAGAGTGGTTGAAACCCTACACTGTCGAGCACGTTGCCGAACTGGCCAAGCAAGGTAAGAAAAAGATCGCAGTCATCGCACCGGCCTTCTCTGCGGATTGCATCGAAACGCTGGAAGAGATCAATGAAGAGATCCGGGAAAGTTTCGAAGAGGCGGGCGGTGAGCAATTCACCTATATTCCCTGCCTCAACGACAATGAAGCGCATATCAAGGCGCTTGCCGCAGTGGTCGAAAACAACCTCAAGGGCTGGCTTGACTGAAATCCCGCCCTGTCAGGCAGTAACGCACAGAACGACAAACAAAAAGGCAGTGGATGATCCACTGCCTTTTCGCATTATCAACCGTGTCTGACGTAATCAGGCGTCAGCTGCAATCGCAGCCGCGATGATTGCCAGGATCGTCAGCGGAATCCACACACCGGCTGCGGACGAGCTTGCGGTGGTTTCTTCAACAACAACCGGAGCTTCCATGACGGGCTCTTGCATGTTGCCGGCAAAAGCGGTCGAAGCAGCGGCGGTCAATGCAGCGGCGAGAACGAGTTTCTTCATTATATCCTCCTGATACTGGCTTGCTGCCGTTCATTTTGGCAACAAGCACCCAAGTCTAACCTCGTGAACTTCTCTATGCAGCAATCTAATTAGTTTGCAAACGCAACAATGCCTTTCACAGAAAAAGACGGGCGTTATTTCGTCAAATTAGCAACACTTGCGTGCCAATCTTTGCCAACTTGAAAAGTTCGGAAATATGCTCGTTGTAAAGGCCGATGCAGCCATTGGACGAGCGACGCCCAATCTTGCGCGTGTCGTGCGTTCCGTGAATCCGATAATAGGTCCAGCCCAAGTAAAGCGCATGGGTGCCGAGCGGATTGTCAGGACCCGGGCCCACATATGCCGGCCATTCCGGATTGCGCTTGAGCATTGCCGGAGTGGGCCGCCAGCTTGGCCCCTCGACCTTGCGCACGACACTGGTGCGACCACGGCGAGTCAAATCCTCGGAAAGCGGCACGCTCGACGGGTAGAGCTTGTAGGTTTCCCCGCCTTCCGACCAGTAATGCAAGGCACGCGAGGATATGTCGACCAGGATCGCACCGTTATTCAGGTTTGAAAAATAGGGCTGCCAGTCAAGCGACCGGAAACTCGAAATATTACGGCGCACCGCCTGCTTTACGCTTTCTTCGATCTCGACGGTGTCGTCACCATCAAGGTTCTGCGCGAAGGCGGGCACCCCTGCTGCCGCTGCGCTTCCGGCAAGAAACATGCGGCGGTTTAGCGGCTTTGCGAACTTGGAAGCCATATCTGAACTCCGGCTTGGATTCTATCTTTGACTCCTGAATATATGGCGCGCAAGCCGCAGTCGCAATTCAAACCGGCGCGATTTCGCATTTCGTGTGGGATGTGGGTTTGAAACACAGCGCAACCCGCGCTAGAGCTTGTGAACCGAAATCAGCAGGATGGCGATCATGGTGCGCGTTTTTATATTGCTTCTCTCGGCACTTCTGGCGCTTTCGGCCTGTGCCGCGCCGCCACCCGAGCCGCAACTCGGCCCGGATGGCAAACCGCTCCCCAAGGTCTATCGAATCCGCGACAATCAGGCCGCGCAAATTCAGTTTCGCATGCTCGACTCGGTTAATTCTCTGCGGCAGGCCGCAGGCCAACAACCCGTGGAGCTCAACTCGAAGCTCAACGCGGCGGCGGCGACACATTCGCGTGATATGTCCATCCAGAACCGGCCCTGGCATTTCGGATCGGACGGTTCGTCCCCGATCGACCGGGTGCGCCGCGTCGGATACCAGGGCGAACTGGTCGGCGAGAATATCTCGGAAACCTACGAAACCGAGGTGGAAACCCTTGCTGCGTGGATGGAGGAGCCGACAACGCGGGATGTCATTCTTGCTCCAGACGCCCGACAACTGGGCTTCTCTTGGCTTCAGGAAGATAGCGGCAAGATTTGGTGGACCCTGGTCATGGGCCAGTAATCTACCCCTGTCAGGGGTAAATCGAGATCAGCGTTCCGTCGCGAACCATCGCATAGATATCCTCCATTTCCGAATCCGTGACCGCAATGCAGCCCGCGGTCCAGTCCGGGCGCCTTGTCAGCGAACTCCGCGGCCCGCCGTGAATAAAGATGTCTCCGCCCGGGCTCATGCCAGCCGCAGCGGCTCGCGAGACATCGATATCGTTCGGATATGAAATGCCCAGCGACAGGTGGAAGCTGCTGTTGGGATTACGCCGGTCGATAAGATAGTCTCCCTCAGGCGTTCTCCCGTCACCTTCGACTTCCTTGTGGCCATCAGGCGCAAAACCGAGATCTACATCATATGCCTTCAGCACCTGTTCGTGATGCAACAGATACATTCTGCGGTCGCTCTTGTTGACAATGATCCTTGTCACCTCGGGCCCGTGATAAGTTTTGAACTTGGACGCGCCACAACTGGCGAGTGCCGCCAACAACAACCCGCCAGCAATCAAACGAATGACGTTCATTTTCTTAGTTCGCCTGTCTTTTCTGCTCACGGGAGATTTTAGCGCATCTTGGGTTTTTTCAAAGCACAGTTTTGGTGTCCGGCTCAATGGCGCCGGAATGCCGCAACCAGTTCGATATGCGCGGACCATCGAAACTGATCGACGACGCGGATCGTTTCAAGCTGAAATCCGTGTTCAACGAGCGTTTTGGCATCCCTCGCGAAACTGGCAGGGCTGCACGAAACATAGGCGATCGTTGGCACCGATGCGGCGCACAGCTCGGCGATTTGCGCCTGCGCACCCGCGCGGGGCGGGTCGATGACGACGGCATCGAATGGAGCAAGCTCGTCTGGCATCAGTGGTCGCCGGAAAAGGTCACGTGCTTCATGTGTGACCGCCTTCAGGCCTTCATTCTTGCGCCATCCCATATCAAGGGCCGCGACCATCGCCTTGTCACCCTCGACCGCGTGTATGGCCGCGCGGCGCGCCAAAGGTAGCGCGAAGGTTCCGCAGCCGGCGAAGAGATCAGCAACCTTCTTCGCCGCGCCAACGATCTGCGCCACATCCTCTCGCAAGATGTCTTCGCCCTCCTTCGTGGCCTGAAGAAACGCTCCGGGAGGGGGCACCACCGCCAGCCCGTCGAAATGCTGCTCTGGCGGCAAACGGGTCGCGATCACCTCATCTTCCCAGGACAGGCGCGCCACGTCTTGCCGCCCGGCAAGCGCCGCCAACTCGAGGCGTAATGGCCCATCAAGCGGTTTTCCACCAGTAACCGACACGTCCAGCCCATTAAGCGAAAGTGTCACCGCCACCGCCAGATTATGCTTGCGGCTTGCGCCGACACAGGCCAGCGTCTCGGCCAGTGGCAAGGCCTGCATCAGATCAGGATGCAGCAACTGGCAATCCGGTATCTCGACGATCACATCCGAGCCGCGCGCATGAAACCCCGCCATCGCGCCCTTTTTGGTGCGCCTTGCCGCAAGCGTGGCGCGGCGACGCGAGCGTGGCGGAGACGTGGCGATCGGCAGGAACTCGGCCGCAGAAAGGCCATTGGCATCCAGAGCGGCGCGCACCACGTCCTGTTTCCATGCGGCCAGAAATTCATCCGACGCATGTTGTAACTGGCAGCCACCGCAGGATTTGAAATGGCGGCACGGCGGAGCGACGCGATCAGGCGAGGGCTCGATGATGCGGATATCACTCAAGCGGTCGTCGCCATTGGCCTCGATCACTTCGCCGGGAAGGGTCCGCGGCGCATAGGCCGGCCCGTCGCCAATGCCGTCGCCGTGATGACCCAACCGGTTGATCTGAATTCGTTTCATCCCGCCGTCTTACCTTGCAAGCAGTTCATCACGGGTCAGCCGAAACCCCGAGTCGATCCAGAGACGCTCCAGCTCTGCCAGTCGCGCCCCAAGCGCAGGACCACTATATTCGGGCATCAGGTCATGCGGTGTGACAGGCAATGTCGCCTGTGCCGACTCGGCGACAACGCTGCAAAGAGCAGGGTCGAACGGAAGCTCAAGCAGGGCGGACCGCAAGAGCAAAACATCAACGCCCGCCTCGGCGCCGTGGCGGTAACCCAGCTCCTGTGCAGTCGTAACTTTGGATGCCTCCTGCCGCAGCAGGCTCAGCCGCTTGGATTGGGCCTTGCTCAGACGCAGGCGGCCAGACACGCCATCACCGCCAAGCGCCGCCAGACGGCGCATCGGTTCGGGCGCGATTCCGGCCTGTTGCTCAAGATGAACAAGCGGCGCAAGCGCCCCGTCATCCGATCCCGGCAAAACGATTGCCAGCACACCGCAAGTACGCATCGCCGCCACTGAAGGCGCCGGGTCCGCAGCATTCAGCAGTTTCACGATCTCGGCGCCAACCCGTTCGCGCGAGAGGCCTGACAAACCGTCGAGATGCGCCGCCACGGCCGCCAGCCCATCGGCGTCCAGCCCCCCCTGCGGATCGCCATACCACGCATGAAAACGAAAGAACCGGAGGATCCTGAGATAATCCTCGTGAATGCGCTGCGAGGGATCATTGATGAACCTGACATGGCGCG
The DNA here is from genome assembly GCA_964570675.1 of uncultured Roseovarius sp. Lineage (GTDB taxonomy): Bacteria > Pseudomonadota > Alphaproteobacteria > Rhodobacterales > Rhodobacteraceae > Roseovarius. The sequence goes on from CAZMZS010000055.1 coordinate 10,323, forward strand.
CCTGCAGATCCTTCAGCCCGTCCAGCGGGTCAATCACCGTGCCGTCCGGGCGCGCATAAAGCGCATTCATGGTGAAATCACGCCGCCGTGCGTCCTCGGCCACATCTTCGGAATAGGCTACAACAGCGTGCCGCCCATAGGTTTCGACATCCCGGCGAAAGGTGGTCACTTCATGCGGGACGTGATCCGAAACCACCGTCACGGTGCCGTGATCCAACCCAGTGGGAACTGGCTTCATTCCAGCCCCCTCAGCCAAGGTGATGATCGTTTCCGGGTGGGCGTCCGTGGCGATGTCAATGTCATGGACCGGCGCGCCGAGTATCGCGTTGCGCACGCAGCCGCCAACAAACAAAGCCTGATGACCACCCTGTTCGATCATTCGGCACACGGCCTGCGTGGCGGGTCGTTCAATCCAGTCGCCGGTCAGCTTCATTGCGCCTCCGCAGCATCGGCCATCACCCGCAAGATACGCGCGGTTGCCCCCCAAATGTAATAGGGACCGAAGGGAACCGTATAGTATTTTCGCCAGTTTCCCCGCCAGCGCCGCGCCTGAACACTGAATTGCGCGCAATCCAGAAGATGCATCAACGGCACCTCGAACACCTCTTCGACCTCGCCCGGCTCCGGCCGGGGATCAAACGGCGCCCTGACACGGGCAACCACGGGCGTGACCATGAACCCCGTTACAGTTTCATGCGAAGGCATCCGGCCCAGAACCTCGACATTGGCGGGATCCAGACCGATTTCCTCATGGGCTTCGCGCAGGGCGGCCGCGACGACATCCGCGTCGCCCTCATCCTGCTTGCCGCCGGGAAAGGCGATTTGGCCAGGGTGATGCTTGAGCGCTGACGACCGCTTGGTGAGGTAAATTCGCGCTGCGGCCCCCTCGCACAGGATCGGGACCAGAACACCCGCCGGGCGCAGCTTGCGCCCCGGCGGCAGAACCGTTTCGGGATTCAGATCATAATCCGATGATGCGGTGCGGGCACGCTCGAGCGCCTCGTGAACCAGCCTTAGCGGATCATGCATTGTCGCCTGGCGCCTCTTCGGCCTCGAACCCCAGTGTCTTGGGGTCCAGCCGATAATGCGCCCCACAGAACTGGCAGTCAGCGGTCACGATCCCGTCGTCAGTGGTCATTCTGGCGATATCCTTGGCGGAATAGATCGAAAGGCTGTTGCGGACCCGTTCTTCGGAACAGGTGCATCCAAAGCGCACTGCCTGAAGGTCGAAGACACGGGGCACTTCCTCGTGAAAAAGCCGCACCAAGAGGTCCGTAGGCGCGACCGATGGGCCGATCAGCTCAAGATCGTCCACCGTATCGAGCAGCATGTTGACGCGATCCCAGTTCTCTTCGTCATTCTCGTTCACAATGTACGTCATGCCGTCTTCGTCAGCGTCGCCCTGATGATAAGGCGACATCTGCGGCATGTGTTGAAGCATGACCCCGCCGGCGCGCCAGTGTTCGGCGCTGTCGGCCTCGGTCGATTTCCCGAATGACAGCGCGAACCGGGTCGGCAGCTGCTCGGACTGGTCGAAATAAGACTCGGCGCAGGCGCTCAGCCCGTCACCGGCAAGCGCGGTGATTCCCTGATAGGGCTCCGTGCCCTTGCCCTGGTCAATCAGCACGGCGAAATACCCCTCGCCGACTTGCGAATAGGGCGCGCTTTCGGTGATGCGATCACGGTCAAAGCTGGCATAGGCACGTATCCTGGCGGGATCGCCTTCGACCTCGGGGGCGAAATAATCGGTCGCGATCATGCGCACCGGGCCTTTGGATTGAACCTGAAGGGACAGCTTCCAGCGCAGCTTGATCGTCTGGCCGATCAGCGCGGTCAAAAGAGCCATCTCCGCGACCAGGGCCTCGACCGGAGCAGGGTAATTATGCTGCTTCAGGATTCCGTCCAGAACCCCGTCAAGCCGCGCGACGCGTCCGCGGATATCCGCATTGTCCAACTGGAACGGCAGGATCGTGTCGTCCCACGCGATTTTCTGTCCAAGTGTCATGGAATTTCCTTGTGTGCCGAAGGTGGCATATCGCGTCTATATAGGCAGGGCAACTCGTCGTCCAAGGGCATGGCACGCACGCGTGAGGGTGATTGCCGCCCTTAGAGACCAGCCAACGGCGGCTTGAATTCCAGCAGGACCGCCGAGACATCGTCTTTGAAACCCTCCGCGCCTGCATGCTCGGTCAGTTTCCAGATAAGCGCCTCCAGAAACGCTGGCCCATGCGTATGGCGCATGTCGCGCATGATAGTTTCAAGCCCTTCATCGCCAAGCAGTCGTCCCTGCGCATCGGCACATTCCACGATTCCATCCGAGTGGATCAGAAGCCGCTCGCCCGGCGCCATATGAAATTTTACCTGATCGTATTCGGCATCCGGCAACAGCCCGACAGGAAGGCCCCCGCAGCCCACCATGAAAATCTTACCGTTGCGGCGTTGAACGGCAGGGTGCGGATGCCCCGCCTGGGAAAGGATCACCTCGCCCCGGGCGAGATCCACATCCGCCAGAACCATCGTGAAGTAATGCTCGGTGTCCATTTCATCCAGAATCAGCCGGTTCAACGCAGCGATGGTGTCAGCGGGCGGGCGCATGCCACAGGCGCCCCCCGCAGTGCGAAACAGCGCCACGTTGTGATCCGGCGCCGAGGCCGAGAGATACCCGGCAAGCCGCGCTGTCATCAGGGCAGAGCTGATCCCATGCCCGGACACGTCAATTCCATAGATTCCGATCCTCGATTCCCCGACCGGAAACATCCCCACAAGGTCCCCGCCAACATGTCCGCTGGAGCGCAGAAGAAGCGACGCTTCGGCAACGCCCAGATCACGATACCTGTCACTGACAAGGGATTGCTGTAGCTTGCGCGCCTCGATCAGATCGCTGTCGAGAGAATCATAGAGCTTTTGCAGTTCTCCCAGGGTCGAGGCGATCAATCGGTTCTTGTCGATCAGTTCTCGCTCCATTCTCAGGATACGGTCACCCGCTTTGATCCGGGCACGCAGTTCGGCGGCATTGACCGGCTTTGTCAGAAAATCATCCGCCCCCGCATCGAGGCCTCGTGCGATCTCTTCCTTTTCGCTTTTCGAGGTCAGAAGGATGAAATAGCCGTAATCCTCGCGCGGAAGGCCACGAAACTCGCGGCAGAATTCCAGCCCGGTCATGCCCGGCATCATCCAATCGCTCAGCACGAGGTCAGGTGGATCCGTGCGGCATAGTTCAAGCGCGTTGGCGGCGGAATCCGCCTCGGTCACGCTGAAGCCCCAGCGCCTGAGCGACGCGCTGACGATCTTGCGCTGAACGCGGCTGTCATCGACGACAAGGATTTGCCGGATGGCTTCCCCGCCGGTTTCAATATCTTCGATCGTTTCGACGGACTCGCCCAATTACGCCACCTTTTGCCTTCTGGGCTCTCGGTATCGCACCGCCGTTTAACGTGGTGTGAATCCTAAAATTGACACAATCCCACCGCCACTCTTTGCCCGCCGTTAACGGATTAGCCTGCATTCTGGGCTGGCCCGCAGAACGGATAGATTGATGATCGACTGGAACAGAATCAGCGAATTGCAATCCGATATCGGTGCCGATGAATTCGACGAGATCGTCGGCCTCTTCCTTGAAGAGGTGGAAACCGAAATCGCCAGCTTTCGAGACAGTTCGGACCACGACAAACTCGAGGCACAGTTGCATTTTCTCAAGGGCAGCGCGCTGAACCTTGGCTTTTCGGATTTCGCGGGGCTGTGCCAGTCGGGCGAAACTGCAGCGGCGCAGGGGCGATCCCACCATGTCGATCTGCATGAGATCATCAAAAGCTATGAACGGTCTCGCGCGGCCTTCGTCGCCGGACGCCAACAGGCGATGAGCACGCTCTAGATCAGGAACTCTGCGAGAACCTGATCGTCGGTGATATCGCGATAATCAAAGCCCGCGGCCTCCAGCTTGCGCTGGATATGCGCGAAATTTTCCGACCGGGTTGTTTCGATTCCGATCAGGACGGAACCAAAATTCCGGGCCGATTTCTTGAGGTATTCGAAGCGGGCGATATCGTCCTCCGGTCCCAGGATCGTCAGGAAATCCTTCAGCGCTCCGGGCCGCTGCGGCATCCGCAGGATGAAGTACTTCTTGACCCCCGAATAGCGCTGAGCCCGCTCTTTCACTTCGGGCAAGCGCTCGAAATCGAAATTGCCGCCAGAAGTTACGCAAACCACGGTCTCGCCCTGGATCACGTCGGCCAAGTCCTTGAGCACATCCACCGCTAGTGCGCCTGCGGGTTCAAGAACGATCCCTTCGACATTGAGCATCTCGAGCATGGTTGTGCAAAGCCGGTCTTCGCTGACGCTGAGAACATCCTTCGGGTCGATACCCGAGAGGCGGGCAAAGGTCTTTTCGCCGATTTGCGCAACGGCTGCGCCGTCTGCGAAACTGTCGACATGGCCAAGCCGCGTGGGCTGTCCGGCGCGAAGGGCGGCCCCAAGACAGGTACCGCCCGATGGCTCGACCAGGGTCAGCGCGGCGCGGTCGCCGATATAGCTGCGCACACCGGAGGACAGCCCGCCGCCACCAACCGGCATGATGATGCGATCCGGCATCGTCTCCAACTGAGATTCGATCTCGACCCCGACCGAAGCCTGACCTTCGATCACGTCTTCATCATCGAAAGGCGACAGAAAATGACCATTGATTTCAGCGCAGTAGGCCTGCGCTGCGGCCAGCGTATCATCGAAGTAATCGCCGGTCAGGCGAATCGAAACGGCATCTCCGCCGAATTTCTCGGTCTTGCCGACCTTTTGCTGTGGGGTTGTGACCGGCATGAATATGACGCCCTTCACCCCGAAATGCCTGCACATGAAGGCGACGCCCTGCGCGTGGTTTCCCGCGCTCGCACAGACGAATTGCGAGACCTCGGAATCCTGAGCCAGACATTTGCGCATCGCGTTGAAGGCGCCGCGCAGTTTGTAGGAACGCACCGGCGAGAGGTCTTCGCGCTTGAGCAGGATGTTGGCCCCGTAACGCTCGGACAGGTGGTCGTTACGCTGAAGGGGCGTGGGCTCGAACACGTCGCGCATCGCGGTTTCGGCGGCTTGGGCAAGGGTGCGAAAATCTGTCATGAGCCTTGCTTGGCGCAATGTTTGCGCGCTGGCAAGGGTGGGGCGCAAAGCATACAAGGGAATACCGGAGCGAGGGGGCGGCATCTTGCCCCTGCGGGCAAAACCGGCTAAGCGCCGAGCGCATATTTGACGGAAGGAAAAACGATGTCCGCGCCCAAGAAAGTCGTGCTGGCCTATTCCGGGGGGCTTGATACCTCGATCATCCTGAAATGGCTGCAAACCGAATATGGTTGCGAGGTGGTGACCTTTACCGCCGATCTGGGCCAGGGAGAAGAACTGGACCCGGCGCGCCAGAAGGCGGAACTTCTTGGAATCAAACCGGAAAACATCTTTATCGAGGATGTCCGGGAAGAGTTCGTGCGCGATTTCGTCTTTCCCATGTTCCGTGCCAACGCGGTATATGAGGGGCAGTATCTGCTGGGCACTTCGATCGCCAGGCCATTGATTTCAAAGCGTCTTGTGGAGATCGCCGAGGAGACCGGCGCGGATGCGGTGGCGCATGGGGCGACGGGCAAGGGGAATGACCAGGTTCGGTTTGAACTGGCGGCCTATGCGCTTAATCCCGACATCAAGGTGATCGCGCCCTGGCGCGAATGGGATCTGACCAGCCGAAGCAAACTGCTTGATTTTGCAGAACAAAATCAGATTCCAATCGCCAAGGACAAGCGCGGCGAGGCGCCGTTCTCGGTGGATGCGAACCTGTTGCACACGTCGAGCGAAGGCAAGGTGCTGGAGGACCCGGCGGTCGAGGCGCCGGACTATGTTTATCAGCGCACTGTTCACCCCGAGGATGCGCCGGATACGCCGGAATTTATCGAGATCGGGTTCGAAAAAGGCGATGCGGTCAGCATCAACGGCGAGCCGATGAGTCCTGCTAACATATTGACAAAGCTCAATGAATTGGGAGGCAAGCATGGGATCGGGCGGCTTGACCTGGTCGAGGGGCGCTTTGTGGGCATGAAGTCGCGCGGGATCTACGAAACACCGGGTGGCACGGTGTTGCTGGAGGCGCATCGGGGGATCGAGCAGATCACGCTGGACCGGGGTGCGGCGCACCTGAAAGATGAGCTGATGCCGCGTTATGCGGAGCTGATCTATAACGGGTTCTGGTACAGCCC
>CAZMZS010000056.1:0-16215 GCA_964570675.1 uncultured Roseovarius sp.
AGATCGTATTCGATACAGGCATCGGTAATCGCGTGAAACGGCGCGATCGGGCAGCCGGGGCAGAGCATGCGTTGCGCAAGGAAAACCTGCATCAGTTCGGGCCATTGGGCAAACAGATCCGATAGCGGCAGGTCGGGGTCGTCGAAATCGGGGCGTCTCATGGCTCTCTCCAGTCCGTCCATCCATTCTGAGCGCGCGTTTCGTCGCCTTCTTTGCGATTGCGCAACAAGCGGCGCGGCGGCGGCGGCTATCCAGAGCGCATTCAAAACGAATGTCAGGACCGCGAAATGTCAGAATTACTTACGAAATCGCGGGCCAGGAACGTGTTCTACGGGGGATCCATCTTCTTCGTCGTCGTGTTCGTGGCCCTGACGGCGCAGAGTCACCGTCACATCACGCAGACCTCCACGGCGGGCATGGAGCTGAGCGAGGAGGTCATTCTGGGCAAGCATGTCTGGGAACGCCATTCCTGCATCAACTGTCACACGCTGCATGGCGAGGGCGCCTATTTCGCCCCCGAGCTGGGCAATGTCATGACCCGCTGGGGCGCGCTGGACGATCCCGAGACGGCCTATGAAATCCTTGACGGATGGATGCAGGCGCAACCTTCGGGAATCGAGGGCCGCCGCCAGATGCCGCATTTCGAGATCACCGAGGAGGAAATGAGGGCGCTGTCCGAATTCCTTCGCTGGGCCGATCAGACCGACACCCAGAACTGGCCGCCCAACGACGCCGGCTGAGGAGACATGAAGATGAAATACCAATCGCAAAAGGTGGCTTACGCCTATTTCCTTGTGGCCATGGGCCTGTTTGCCATTCAGGTCATGGGCGGGCTTCTGGCCGGCTGGATTTATGTGGCGCCCAACACGCTGTCCGAGCTTGTGCCCTTCAACATCATTCGCATGATCCATACCAATGCGCTGATCGTCTGGCTGCTGCTGGGCTTTTTCGGCGCGGCCTATTACCTCGTGCCCGAGGAATCCGAGCGCGAGCTTTTCTCGGTCAAGCTGGCCTATATCCAGTTGGCGATCCTGGTGGTCGGCACGCTGGGGGCGGTGGGGTCCTACCTTGTCGGCATCCATGGCGGGCGCGAATTCCTGGAACAGCCGCTCTGGGTCAAGTTCGGCATTCTGGTGGCGGCGGTGATTTTCCTTGTGAATATCTCGCTCACGGTGCTGGCCGGACGAAAGACCGCGATCACCAATATCCTGCTGATGGGGCTGTGGCTGTTGTGCCTGCTCTGGGTGTTCGCCTTCATCAACCCCGACAACCTGTCGCTGGACAAGATGTATTGGTGGATGGTCGTGCATCTGTGGGTCGAAGCGACCTGGGAGCTGGTGATGGCCGCGATCCTGGGGTTCCTGATGCTGAAGATGACCGGCGTGGACCGCGAGGTGATCGAGAAATGGCTTTATGTCATTGTCGCCACGGCGCTGTTTTCCGGCATTCTTGGCACCGGGCACCATTTCTACTGGATCGGCACGCCGGGATATTGGCAATGGGTCGGGTCGATCTTTTCGACCTTCGAGGTGATCCCCTTCTTCGCGATGATGTCCTTTGCCTTCCTGATGGTCTGGAAGGGGCGCAAGAACCACCCCAACAAGGCCGCGCTTCTGTGGTCGCTGGGGGCCTCGACGGTGGCGTTCTTCGGGGCGGGTGTCTGGGGTTTCCTGCACACGCTGCACGGGGTCAATTTCTATACCCACGGCACGCAGATCACCGCCGCGCACGGGCACCTGTCCTTTTACGGGGCGTATGTGGCGCTGAACCTGGCGATGTTCACCTATGCGATGCCGCAACTGCGCGGGCGCGCGCCTTATAACCAGGTGCTCAACATGGCATCGTTCTGGCTGATGACAGGGGGCATGGCGTTCATGACCTTCACGCTGACCTTCGCGGGCACGATCCAGACCCATATGCAGCGGATCGTCGGTGATTACTACATGGACGTGCAGGATCAGCTGGACCTGTTCTACCTGATGCGTTTCGGCTCGGGCGTGGCGGTGGTGCTGGGTGCGTTGCTGTTCATCTATGCCATGCTGGTGGTGCGGCGCGAGGTCGTCGAACCCGGCCCGCTGACCGTTCCGGGAGAATAAGCCATGACCGTCATGACCAAACCCGACCTGCCCTTTTACCGGCCCGTCGCGGATGAATGCGATTTGTTTCGCACCGCGCATGAAAACGGTTTGCCCCTTCTTCTGAAGGGGCCGACCGGCTGCGGCAAGACCCGCTTTGTCGAACATATGGCCGCGAAACTGGGCCTGCCGCTCTATACGGTGGCCTGCCATGACGACCTGTCGGCGGCGGACCTGATCGGGCGCTATCTGCTCAAGGGCGGCGAGACCGTCTGGGTGGACGGGCCGCTGACGCGGGCGGTGCGCGAGGGGGGAATCTGTTACCTCGACGAGGTGGTGGAGGCGCGCAAGGACGTGACAGTCGTGCTGCACCCGCTGAGCGACGACCGGCGCCGGCTGATGATCGACCGCACCGGCGAGGAGCTGGTGGCGCCCAAGGGGTTCATGCTGGTGGCCAGCTACAACCCCGGCTACCAGAACATCCTCAAAAAGCTGAAGCCGTCGACACGGCAGCGATTCCTGTCGATCGGGTTCGATTTCCCGCAAGCGGGTGTCGAAACCGCCGTTGTGGCGCGCGAAAGCGGGCTGGACGAGGCGCGCAGCGCCGCGCTGGTGCGGCTGGCGGGACATATCCGCACGCTGTCGGGCATGGATCTGGAGGAGGGTATCTCGACCCGGTTGCTGATCTATGCGGCGACGATGATCGCGCGCGGCACCAAGGTCGAGCGCGCCATCGAGGCGGCGATCATCGAACCCCTGAGCGACGAGCCGGACGTGCAGCAGGCCCTGCGCGATCTTGCCGCCAGCGTCTACGGGTGATGCCATGATCCATCTGCTTGACCTCATGGAGCCCGAGGAAACCGTCGGCAACCTCTGGCATGACATGGCGACGCGGCGCGCAAGCGAAGGCGGCGGCGAGGGCGATGAGGACCGCGCGGTCACCTTTGCAGCGATCCGCCCGAGCGCGGCCACGCTTTATCGCGCGCTTGGCGGCGCGGCGGGGACCGAGATCGTCCCCGCCCCGGCGGCCGCTTCGGATCACCGGCCCGACCGGCTGCGCCGGATCGGGACGCCGCGAGAGATGCTGCATGTGGCCGATTTCGACGGCGAAAAGCTGCGCCTGCCGCCGGTGTTGGATGTCTTTCCCAGCCGCGAGATGAACCGCACCGCCTATCTGTGGCTGGCGGCGCTGGCGGCCTGCGTGACGGTCCCGGCGCGGCGCAACGATCCGCTGGCCGCTGACCGGGCCGAGATCGCCGCCATCGCCGAGGCGTCGGATATCGCCTATGATGCCTGTCCGGGGCTGCGCGCACCTTATGCGGCGCTGTGCCGTCATGTGGCCGCGAACCGGGCGCGAACTGGCCTGCCCGCCTGCGAGCGCGGTGTCGAGCGGTTGATCCTTGACCAGCTCAACGGCATCAGCCCGGCCGAGGAATGCCTGACCTGCCCTGCCCCGCGCGGCTATCGCAGCTATGCGCCGGTGCCGATCTGGCTGCGTCTGCGCAGCCGCGAAAGCGGCCCCGGTGCCGCGCCCGATGGTGACGAGGCTGCCGCGAACCAGCCGGCCTTTGCCGCGCGGACCCGCAAGGAAGCGCGGCGCGAAGAACGCGATCAGGCCAATCGCAACGACAGTTTCATCATCCACCGGTTTGAATCGATCATGTCCTGGGCCGAGAGCCTCAATATCAACCGGATGGTGGATGACGACGATCAGGACAACGCCCAGAAGGCCGCCGAGGATCAGGATCACATCTCGCTCAGCCAGCATTTCAAACGCGCCGCCACACGCCTGCGCCTGTCGCTTGACCTGTCGCCGCAGGATGCCGAACACGAGCGGCTGGCGGGCAAGTTCACCTATCCCGAATGGAACCGGCGCAGCGGCGATTACATGCCCGATCACACAAGGGTTCTGGAGATCGAGGCGAAGCCGGCGGCGCAGTATTGCCCCGACCCAAGACTGGTGGAGCGGGTGAAGCGGCAATTCGCGCCGTTGCATCCGCGCCGGGTGATCCTGCCCCGCCAGTTGGACGGCGACGATCTGGACCTTGACGCGGTGATCGCGTCGCGAAGCGACCTTGCCGCCGGGCATGAGGGCAGCGACCGGGTCTGGCAGGCGGGGCGCGCGGTGGCGCGCGATCTTTCGGTGGCGATCCTGCTGGACAGTTCGCGCTCGACCGAGGCGGCGCTGGGGGATCACACGGTGATCGGCGCGGCGCGCGAGGCGCTGTCGGCACTGGCCGCCGGGATCGACACGGCGGGCGACCGGCTGGGCATCTGGAGCTTTTCATCGCTGCGCCGCGACCGGGTATTCATACAACGCGCCAAGGGTTTCGACGAGCCGATGTCACCCGACGTCACTGCACGGATCGGGGGGTTCAGGCCGGGGCATTACACGCGGCTTGGCGCGGCGATCCGGCATGTCTCCGCGCAATTGGGCGACGAGGGCGCAACGCGCCGCCTGCTGTTGGTGCTGACCGATGGCAAGCCCAACGATCTTGACCATTACGAGGGCGTTCACGGGATCGAGGACAGCCGCATGGCGGTGCGCGAAGCGCGCGCGCTTGGGCAGGCGATTCACGGTGTGATCGTTGATGCCGACGGGCAGGACTGGTTCGCGCGCATCTTCGGGCGCGCCGGGTTCACCCTGCTGCCTGATCCCGACCGGCTGCCACGGGCCTTGCCCGAGATTTACCAAACCCTGACACAGGAGACCTGACATGAAAAAGATATGCTTCCCTGCCCGCCTTGCCGCCCTTGCCGTGCTTTTGCCCGGACAACTGGCCGCGGCGACGTTCGAGAGGCCGATACCGCAACCGCAGACCGATTCTGCCGAGGTCTGGTATTTCATCGCCTCGCTGACGCTGGTGGTGGCGCTGGCGATGGTTCAGGTGATGGTGAACCGTCGATGAGACCGCGCCCGTCACTGCGCCTGTTCCTGGCGCTTTACCCGTTCGGCGCGGGGGCGATGGGCGTGAACCTGTTCTTTGCCGCGCTGATCGGCAGTTGGCTGGGCTGGCCGGTGCTGACGCCCTGGCAGGCCGCTGCCGGGGGGCTGGTGATCGGCCTGCCCGCGACATGGGCCTTCGCCTGTCATATCGTCAGGCTGATGCAACAGGCCGGGGACGGGTGAGCGCATGGGCGGATGGGGCGAATACGGGCTGGCCATGGGGCTGTTCATCGCCAGCCATTTCCTGCCGCGTATCGGCGGGCTGCGCGAGCGGCTGATCGGCGCCGTCGGGCGGCGGATGTATTTCTCGGTCTACGGGATGGTATCGCTATTGCTGCTGGCCTGGGTGATCCTGGCCGCCGGGCGCGCGCCATATGTCGAGCTTTGGGCGCAGATGCCATGGATGCGCTGGCTGCCCAATCTGGCGATGCCCTTGGCGGGGCTGCTGGCGATTGGCGGCGCGGGTGTGAACAACCCCTGGACATTGGGCGGACGCGGCGACGCGGAGAGCGCCACAAGCGATGCGCCCGGGTTCGCCGCGCTGTCGCGTCATCCGCTGCTGATCGCATTGGGACTTTGGGCAGCGGCGCATGGGGTGGTGAATGGCGATCTGGCGCATCTGACGCTGTTCGGGGCGTTCGCCGCGCTGGCCTTCGGGGCGATCCCGCTGTTTGACCGGCGCGCGGCGCGCGCGCTTGGCAAGCAGGCCCCCGCCTTCTTTGCGCGCACGGCCATCCTGTCGCCTGCGCCGCTTGCGAATCGGCGCTGGTGGCGGGCCATTGGGCGGCGAATGGCGATCCGCGCGACAATCGCGCTGATCGTGTGGTTGGGGCTCTTGCATCTGCATGCGCCTGTTATCGGTGTTTCACCATTTCCTTGACGAAACTTGATCCGGCGCAAAGTCAGCGCCTCTGGAAACCGGCATATCAGAGTCATGAAACAGATCATCCGCCTTGCCGAACTCGGGTTGTTCGACTCGAGAGTGCCCCGCTACACATCCTATCCGACCGCGCCGGTTTTCACCCCGGCTGTCGGAGCCACGCAACAGGCGGCCGAGCTGGCCGCGCTCGATCCGGCGGTGCCGGTCTCGGTCTATCTGCATATCCCGTTCTGTGAGCGGCTGTGCTGGTTCTGCGCCTGCCGCACGCAGGGCACCCAGACCCTGGGCCCGGTCGAAAGCTATGTCGGCACGCTGGAACAGGAGCTGGCGCTGATGCGCGAGGTGCTGCCCGAGGGGCTGAAGATGGGGCGCATGCATTGGGGTGGCGGCACGCCGACCATCCTGCCGCCCGCGCTGATCCACAGGCTGGCACAGGCGGTGAAGGCGGTGATTCCGCCGGCGGATGACTGGGAGTTCTCGGTCGAGATCGACCCGACGATGGTGGATCGCGCCAAGATCGACGCGCTGGCCAGCGAGGGCATGAACCGCGCCAGCATCGGCATTCAGGATTTCGACCCCGAGGTGCAGGCGGCGATCGGGCGCATCCAGCCCTATGACATCACGAAAGCCTGCGTTGACGATTTGCGCGCGGCGGGGATCAATTCGCTCAATGCCGATCTGGTCTACGGTCTGCCGCATCAGGATCTGGTGCGGATCGACGACACGGTGAGCCGGGTGCTTGAACTGGCCCCGGACCGGGTGGCGTTGTTCGGATATGCGCATGTGCCTTGGGTGTCGAAGCGCCAAAAGCTGATCGACGATACCGCGCTGCCGGCTGACCTGGACCGCTATCACCTGGCCGAACAGGCCTCCGCGCGGTTCCGTGGCGCGGGGTTCGACGCGATCGGCATCGACCATTTCGCGCTTCATGACGACGGGCTGGCACGCGCCGCCCGCGACGGGCGCTTGCGGCGAAATTTCCAGGGCTACACCGATGACACCTGCCCGACGCTGATCGGCATGGGCGCGTCTTCGATCTCGCGGCTGCCGGGGGGCTACGTTCAGAACGCCGCCGCGACGGCGGCCTATGTGCAGCGCATCGAGGCCGGGGAACTGGCGGGGGCGCGCGGCCATGTGATGACGCAGGACGATCTGCTGCGGGCGCGTGCCATCGAGATGCTGATGTGTGAATTCCGTCTGGACCGGCGCGAACTGCAGGCCACGTTCGGCGCGCAGGCATCCACGCTTGATGCAACGCTGGCGCTGTTGGCGGAGCGGTTCGGCGATCTTGTGGCGCTGGATGATGATGCGCTGGAGATCCGCCCCGACGGGCGCGCGCTGACGCGGATCGTGGCCAGCGCGCTTGATGACCATATGCCCGAGGGTGTGCGTTACAGCCGCGCGTCCTAAGCATGACGACAAGACCGGCGCAGGGCGGAATGATGATCCGCCCTGCGCCGTTTTCGTCGGTCAGTTCTCACGCACCAGCCGGAAACCCAGGAAATCCGGCGGCAGCCCGGCGGCGCAGCCCCCGACGCTGGCGTCGCGGATGAAGTCGATCACGGCCGCGCGGTGGCGCCCGCCCGCGATCCGCACGCCGCAATAGGGCTCGGTTTCCGCAAGGCTTCCATCCGCGAGAATGGTGCCGTTGCGAAAGCAATCATCGGTCCATTCCCAGACATTCCCGGCCATATCGGCCACGCCAAGGCTGTTCTCGCCAAAGCCGCCGGGCGGCCTGAGAGCAAGGTTGGCGCTGCCGCGCAGCAGGGTGCCGGACTGGTATTGCGCCAGCATCCGCTGCCCCGGATCGAGATCCTCGGGTTCAGGCAGGGCATCGCCGTGGCGCTCGGCGGCGGCGCGCTGCCATTCGGTTTCGGTGGGCAGGCGCCAGCTCATGCCGGTGCGCTGCGAGAACCACGCCGCATAGGCGCTGGCGTCCTGCCAGCTGACATGGGTCTGGGGCAGGCTGCCGCCCTGCGCGGGCACCTGGGCGCAGCCGCTATCGGCCACGCATTGCGCATAGGCGTCGCGGCTGACCTGGTGTTTCATGATCTCGAAGGCGGCGACGGGCACCGTCGTCCAGCCCGGCATCCGGGTCTTGCCCGCATGGCTGAAATTCCCCATGGGGCGAAAGGCGATCTCGCCTGCGGGAATGGCGACGGTCGCGGGCAGATCCTGTGGCGGAAGCGGCGGCGCGGGCGCGAGGGACTCGCGCTCTGCCAGCACTCCGGCCAGCGCGGTGACGGCAAGCAATGGCAGCAACAGCATCGATTTCATGATCGCGATCCTTTCAAGGACAAGCGGGGCGGCCGTTTTGCACGACCGCCCCGCCCTGCCCGGTCTTCCGCTTGGTTCAGAGCCCGGTGAGTTCGGTCGGCGCCAGCACCTGTTCCATCAGGTCGTTGTTCCAATCGCCCTCGACCACCACATGGCCCGTCGCGCCAAGGTTCACCGCCTCGATCAGGTTGTGGTTCACATAGGCGTAGACACCCGGCTGCAGGAACTCATAGAGCGCCGCCCCGGCGGAACCGCCGCGAATGAACCAGGTTTCAAGGTCGCGTTCGGGCGGGTTGTTGAACTTGCCCGTCTCCCAGACCAGGTCGCCATGCCCGCCGATCAGGTGGGGCCGCGTGTCGCGGTTGGCCTGGCTGTGGACGAAGAGAACCTTTTCGCCCTGCTTGGCCTTGAGCGCGTTATCCCCGGTCAGCGCGCCGACTGCGCCGTTGAATACAACGTGACTGGGGATCAGCCCGTTCATCAGATCGACCGTATCAGCGTAGCTTTCGCCGACATCGGCAAAGCGCATGTAGCTGCCATCGGCGTGCTTCGGGATATAGTATTCGTTCTCGCCGATATAGTAGACGCGGTCGTATTTCACCTGCCGCCCTTCATGGTCGCGCAATCCGTCGCGCGGCAGCACCATGATCGTGCCGGCCATGCCGGCGACCACATGCCAGGGGATCATCGGGCCGCCCGGCGCGCAGTGATAGACGAAGGTGCCAGGGCGCGTCGCCTTGAAGCGCAGGATCGTCTTTTCGCCGGGATTGACCAGCGTCAGCGCCCCGCCCCCCAGCGCACCGGTGGCGGCGTGGAAGTCGATATTGTGCTGAAGCAGGTTTTCGGCCGGATTGATCAGGGTCAGTTCGACGTAGTCGCCCTCATGCACCACCATCATCGGGCCGGGAACCGAGCCGTCGAAGGTCATCGCCTGCAACCAGGCGTCATCGGCGACCTGCAATTCCTTTTCGATGATCGTCATCTCGAATTCGACGATACAGGGTTCATTGGTCGCGACCTGCTCGTGTTCATGCACGAAGGGCGGCGCGACCAGTTCGCGGCGGATGCGCTTGAGCTTGGACAGGTCGGCAGGCGCGGCGTCGGGCGTGAAGGATTCGTCGGCTTTCGCGGCCTTGGCGAGGATGGGCAGGGACGCCATTCCGGCGACCCCCATCATTGCGGCTCTTCTGGTCAGCATTGTCATTCTCCTTTCAGGTATGAATGTCGTTTGAAAGGAGATTAGGACCGATGCGCACACGGAACGTTGTGCAAACGCAATATAGAATGCGGAACCGGGCGATTGAGCGTCATGCCTCGCTCGGTAGGGTGTCAAACTCGAAGCGCAACTTCTATTCAATATCGGACTTCAAGCCGACCCGCTCCACCGCTCTCGCCGAATGGCACGATCTCCGATGCAAACTTGCGCTGGTTATCTTGCTCTTGATGCGACAGGTTCGCGGCTCTCGGACAGCGCCCTTGATCGGGCATCCGCTAGAGTTCACTTTTCGCAAACTTGATAAGCAAGCGCGTTCGAGCCAGACTGCAAACCAGTCGCATATCATTTAAGAAATGTCAGCCTAGCTTACGGGCTGGAGAATTTTTGGGGAAATATCTTTAATATTAAAAGAGGTTGGCATTGGGACTTATTGGGAATTTCGCTCGTACGGCTGTCGCGTTAGCATTATCGAACGACAGGATTTCAGCATGGATTTTATCGAATCTCGCAAGTCAAGGGTACCTTCTCTACAAAGATTTTGCAGATCATAAACTTGTGTTCAATGCAGCCGAAGCGATGGGGCGCCGCGTATATAATCACGGACACTTTCATCGCGATGTAACTGAAGCAGTATTTGCCATCGCAAATGAACTCCGACCGAATGGAGCCATGCTCGACGTTGGGGCCAATTTCGGAACCCAAAGCGTCTACGCTCAGCTATGTCACTGCTTTTCACGCGTTATTTCCGTGGAACCGGATCCTAGCAACTTTCGGTTGCTTCGCGCGAATGCTGCAATGAATGCTGAGAATCTCGAAATCGAACTCCACGAAGTTGCTTTCTCAAATCGTGAGGGAACTGCAAGAATGCAGGTTAGCCCTTATCATTCCGGAGCATCGACACTGGAAGCGCTCACGGATCAGCAGAGCGGGGGGACGAAAACCTACATCGATATCGACACGGTGCGAGGTGCAGATTTGTTGAATGATATTGGTGTTTCACCACATGAGATATCGTTAATTTGGATGGATGTCGAAAAGCATGAAGCGGCGGCCCTGGAGGGAATGTCCGAGATGCTTGAAGATCATCCGACACTCTATTTCGAGTACACTTACGAACAACCAAGCCAAGACAGTATCGATACAATCGATCGGCTGGTGTTTTCTTCTTATCCACATCTTTATCTTGAAACCCGCAGCCTAGTTCCAGTGACGCGAGATGAAATACTCGAATTCACGAGGACGCAGACCGGCCACGTCAACATCCTGGCTACCAAACTGCCGGTGTCGTCGGAACGTTTCGAGCGTGCACTTTCAGAGAACGCGCCGTCTTCCTTGTGACCCCCCGAATAATCCGATTGCGGATCGGCGCGCATTGGTCGAGGTTTGACCGGTGACATGCAGTTGACCGAATTGCCCCCAGACCATCTGCCCGCATCCGAGTTTACGGAGCGGCGGCAGAGGCCCGAGATCAGGGCGGCTTCATATCAATAAAATACAGGTGAAAGAATGAGCGGATTTCCAGTTTTTGACGGCCATAACGATCTGACCCTGCGCCTGCTAAGGGGTGATGTGACCGCCGAGGGCGTTGCCGAGGGGCTGGCAGATGGGCATATCGACAAGCCTCGTGCCGTGCGCGGGGGCTTTGGCGGGGGAATGTTCGCTATTTTCGTGCCCAGCCCCGGCAACAAGGATGTCCGCCATGACGAGATGCGCAACGCATCCTATGACATCCCCCTGCCCGACCCGGTGCCCGAGGGTGAGGCGCTGGCCTGGACCGAGCGCGGCTTTGACGTGATGCAGGATCTGGAAGGCGCGGGTGCGGTGAGGATCTGCCGCACCGCCGAGGAGGTGGCCGCCGCGCTGCCTGGCGACGAGATGGCCGCGGTCATTCATATCGAGGGCGCGGAGGCCGTTGACCGGGAGTTCGAGCGTCTGAACGCATGGTATGATCGCGGGCTGCGCTCGCTTGGCCCGGTCTGGAGCCGCGACACGGTCTGGGGGCATGGCGTGCCCTTCCGTTATCCGTCCGACCCGGATACCGGGCCGGGGCTGACCGAGGCCGGCAAGGCCCTGATCCGTGAGTGCAACCGATTGGGAATCCTGGTCGACCTGTCGCATCTCAACGCGAAGGGAGTCGAGGATGTGGCGCGCATTTCAGATGCCCCGCTTGTGGCCACGCATTCCAATGCCTGGGCCGTCTGCCCGCATTCGCGTAATCTGACCGATCGCCAATTGGGCATGATCCGCGACAGTGATGGAATGGTGGGCATCAATTTCGCCAGCGCCTTTTTGCGACCGGACGGGCGGATGGATTCGGAGTTTGAGCTTGACATCATGCTCAGACACTTTGACCATCTGGTCGAGAATTTGGGTGAGGATCGGGTCGGCTTCGGCTCCGACTTCGATGGTGCGCTGGTTCCCGAACCGATCGGTGATTGCGCGGGCCTGCCCCATCTGCTGACTGCGCTGCGTTCTCATGGTGTGGATGATGGTCTTATGACCAAGATCACGCATGGAAACTGGTTACGGATCCTGCGCAAAACGTGGGAAAAATAAATGAAACAGGGAGTTATACAATGAAGAATTCATTTGTCGCAGCGGCGGTCGCGTCGTTCCTTGCGGTCGGTCTTGCCGCGCCGGTTGCCGCTGAAACGCCACCCAACATGCTGGTCATCGCCAACAGAATCGATGACATCAAGACTTTCGATCCGGCGGAAAGCTTTGAATTCGCGGGCGCTGATGTCAGCCGCAATGTCTATCAGAAGCTGGTCAATTTCGACCCGCTCGATCTTGATGCCGGATACCAGCCGCAACTGGCCGAAAGCTGGGAGATTTCCGAGGACGGCAAGACCATCACCTTCACGATGGCCGAGGGGCATGTCTTTGCCTCCGGCAATCCGGTGACGGCCCAGGATGCGGAATTTTCGCTGCGCCGCGCGGTAACGTTGAACAAGACCCCGTCCTTCATCCTGACCCAGTTCGGCTTCACGCCCGAAAACGTCGAAGAGACCATCGTCGCAACGGATGATAAGACGCTCGTGCTGACGCTGGACAAGCCCTATGCGCTGTCCTTCGTGCTGAACTGCCTGACGGCGACCATCGGCGGGATCGTCGACATGGAAACCGCGATGGCGAACGAGACCGATGGCGACATGGGCAGCGAATGGCTGCGCACCAATACCGCCGGGTCCGGCCCCTACAAGGTGGTGGAATGGCGCCCGAGCGAAAGCGTGCTGCTTGATCTCAACCCGAATTACAGCGGCGAGACGCCGGCGATGGAGCGGGTGATCGTCCAGCATATCCAGGAAAGCGCCACCCAGCGGCTGCAACTTGAGCGCGGCGATATCGACGTGGCGCGCAACCTGTCGCCCGAGGACGTTGCCGGGCTTGACGGAGCCGAGGGCGTCAAGATCGTCGATGAGCTGCGCGGCCGCCTGATGTATTGGGCCGCCAACCAGAAGAACGAGATGCTGTCGGACCCGAAGGTTCTGGAAGCGCTGAAGCTTGCGACCGATTACGAGGGCATGTCGGGTTCGTTCCTCAAGGGGCAGTATACCGTGCATCAGGCATTCCTGCCGCGCACGTTCCTTGGGGCGCTCGAGGAAACGCCCTATGCGTTCGACATCGAGGCCGCCAAGGCGGCGCTGGCCGAATCCGCGCATCCCGACTGCGGCGCGATCAAGATTTCGGTGCGCGATGCGCAGGAGCGTCTGGATATCGGCCAGTCGCTTCAGAACACCTGGGGCCAGCTCGGCTGCGATATCGAGCTGATCGTCGGGACCGGGGCGCAAACGCTGGATCGCTACCGCGCGCGTGAGCATGACATCTATCTTGGCGCATGGGGCCCGGACTATCCCGACCCCAATACCAACGCGGGCACCTTTGCATATAACCCCGACAACTCGGACGAGGCGGGCGCGACCGGCCTGCTGGCCTGGCGCAATGCCTGGGGCATCCCCGAGATGTCCGAAGCGACCCTTGCCGCGGTGGTTGAGAACGACACCGACACCCGCCGCGAGATGTACCGCGAATTGCAGCGCGAGCATCAACAGGTCAGCCCGTTCGGGGTAATGTTCCAGCAGATCGAGCAGAACGGCATGAATGCAAGTGTCGAGAACTTCGTAGCCGGTGGTGCGACCACCGCGGTTTCCTACTGGGTCATCACCAAGTAAATGGCGGATACGACACATGGGGAGGGACGGCACGGGCCGTCCCTCCCGCCGTGGCTCAAGAAGACGCTGTCCACATTGGCGACCGTGGCGGCGACGATCCTTGGCCTTCTTTTCGTGACCTTCATGATCGGCCGCGTGATGCCGATCGACCCGGTTCTGGCGGTCATCGGTGAACGGGCGACGCAGGAGCAATACAACCAGACCTTCCGCGATCTCGGACTGGACAAGCCGCTGCTGGTGCAGTTCTGGATCTATGTCACCGATGTTCTTCAGGGGGATCTGGGCAAATCCATCCGCACCGGGCAGGAGGTCACGACAGATATCGCGCGCGTGTTTCCCGCGACGCTGGAACTGGCGACACTGGGCACGCTGTTCGGTGTCGTGCTGGGCGTTCCGCTGGGTGTCATCGCCGCCGTGCGCCGCGGAAGCTGGATCGACCAGCTGGCGCGCTTTGTCGGGCTGATCGGGTATTCGATGCCGATCTTCTGGCTGGGCCTTGTGGGGCTGTTGATCTTTTACGGCATCCTGGGCTGGGTGGCCGGCCCGGGGCGGCTGGGGATCTTCTACCAGGGCATTGTCGAGCCGATCACCGGAATGCTGCTGATCGACAGCGCGTTGCGCGGCGAATGGGCGGTGTTTCGCAGCGCCTTTTCGCACATCATCCTGCCTGCATCCCTGCTGGGCTATTACAGCCTGGCCTATATCAGCCGGATGACGCGGTCCTTCATGCTGGAACAGCTTGGCTCCGAATATGTCATCACCGCACGGGTCAAGGGCCTCAGCGAGTGGCAGGTGGTCTGGGGCCATGCCTTTCGCAATATCCGCATCCAGTTGATCACGGTGATCGCGCTGGCCTATGCCAACCTGCTGGAAGGATCGGTGCTGACCGAGATCATCTTTGCATGGCCCGGCCTTGGCCAATACATCACCACATCGCTGCTGGCGAATGACATGAATTCGGTGCTGGGCGGCACGATCGTCATCGGCACGATTTTCGTGGCGATCAACATCCTTTCCGACCTGCTTTACCGTTTCTTCGATCCGAGGTCCAAATGAGTGCATCCCAAGGGTTACGCGACTGGCTTCTGGCCGAGGAACCGGCCTCGCGCCGTCAGGCGCGGCTTGCGGCATGGTACAAGGGCTGGCTGACGCTGCGGTCGAACACGCTGGCGATGCTGGGGCTGTTCGTTCTGGCCTTCCTGATCCTTGCGGCCATCTTCGCGCCGTTTCTGGCGACGCATGATCCCTTTGCGCAGGATCTGGGGCAGCGATTGCTGGCGCCGGGTGAGAACGGCCATCTTTTCGGCACCGACAGTCTTGGCCGGGATATCTATTCGCGGCTGCTCTATGGGGCGCGGATCTCGATCTATATCGTCGCGCTTGTCGTCATGGTCGCGCCGGTTGTCGGGCTGATCATGGGGACCGTCGCGGGCTATGCGGGGGGCTGGATAGATGTGCTGCTGATGCGGGTGACAGACATCTTCCTCGCCTTTCCGCGGCTGATCCTTGCGCTGGCCTTCGTCGCCGCGCTTGGCGCGGGGATCGAGAACGCGGTGCTGGCGATTTCGCTGACGGCATGGCCGCCCTATGCCCGTATCGCACGGGCCGAGACGCTGACCATCCGCAACACCGATTTCATCCACGCGATCAAGCTGCAGGGGGCGGGGCCGTTCCGCATCGTCACGCGTCATATCTGGCCGCTCTGCATATCGTCGCTGGTCATCAGGGTCACGCTGGACATGGCGGGGATCATCCTCACGGCGGCGGGTCTCGGTTTTCTGGGCCTTGGCGCGCAGCCCCCCAGCCCGGAATGGGGCGCGATGATATCGGAGGGGCGCAAATACATCCTCGATTACTGGTGGGTTGCGACGATCCCCGGAATCGCGATCTTTGCCATCAGTCTCGCCTTCAACCTGCTGGGTGACGGGATGCGCGACGTGCTCGACCCGAAAGAGGACCATTCATGACCGACGACGCCCCCCTTCTGGATGTGGAGAACCTTTGGGTGCGGTTTCGCACCCGCTCAGGCGTCTTTGATGCGGTGCGCGGCGTGTCATTCACGCTTGGCAAGGAGAGGCTGGGCATCGTAGGCGAAAGCGGCTCTGGGAAATCCATGACTGGGCGCGCCATCCTGCGGCTGATCCGCCCGCCGGGTATGATCGAGGCCGACAAGCTGGACATGCACGGCGAAGATATCCTGACTGCGCCCGAAAAGCGCATGCGCCAATTGAGGGGCGGGCGCATTTCGATGATCATGCAGGACCCGAAGTTTTCGCTGAACCCGGTGATGAGCGTCGGGCAGCAACTGGTCGAGGCGTTGCGCGCGCATGAAAAAGTGTCGCGCGGCGAGGCGCGCCGCCGCGCGCTGGAGATGCTGGACGAAGTGGCGATCCGCGATCCGAAACGGGTCTATGACCTTTACCCTCACGAGGTGTCGGGCGGCATGGGGCAACGGATCATGATTGCCATGATGCTGCTGCCCAATCCCGAGATACTGATCGCCGACGAGCCCACATCGGCGCTGGACGTGTCGGTGCAGCTTCAGGTGCTGGACATCATCGACAAGCTGGTGCGCGACCGGGGCATGGGCCTCATGTTCATCAGCCATGACCTCAATCTTGTCGCCAAGTTCTGCGACCGCATCGTGA
>CAZMZS010000057.1:0-11640 GCA_964570675.1 uncultured Roseovarius sp.
GATGCCTATGTGCCGCCCAAGCCGGAGAAAGTTCGCTATATCAAGGGCTTTGCCGGGGACGAGCTGCAAACCGGTGAGCAGGGTATCGACAGCGCCATCGCCTTTTGCGAGGAGAACGGCGTCGGCCAGGGCGTGACCAAGTTCCGGCTGCGTGACTGGGGCCTCAGCCGCCAGCGGTATTGGGGCTGCCCGATCCCGGTGGTGCATTGCGAATCCTGCGGTGTGGTGCCGGAAAAGAAAGAGAACCTGCCGATCCAACTGCCCTATGACGAGGGCGGCCAGCCGATTGATTTCTCGATCCCCGGCAACCCGCTGGACCGCCACCCGACTTGGCGCGATTGTGCCTGCCCGGCTTGCGGTGCGCCCGCCCGGCGCGAGACCGACACAATGGACACGTTCGTTGACAGCTCGTGGTATTTTGCCCGCTTCACCGCGCCGCGCGCCCAGACACCGACCGACCTCGAGGAGGCCGGATATTGGATGAACGTGGATCAGTATATCGGCGGGATCGAACACGCGATCCTGCACCTTCTTTATTCGCGCTTTTTTGCGCGCGCCATGCAGCTGACCGGCCATCTGCCGCAAAAGGCGATCGAGCCGTTCAATGCGCTGTTCACGCAGGGCATGGTCACGCATGAAATTTACCAGACCCGCGACGCAAACGACCGCCCGGTCTATCACCTGCCCGAGGATGTGGCCGATGGAAAGTTGAAGGCGACGGGCGAACTGGTGGAGATCATCCCCTCGGCCAAGATGTCCAAATCCAAGAAGAACGTGGTCGATCCGGTCAGCATCATCGGCGCGTACGGCGCGGATACCGCGCGCTGGTTCGTTCTTTCCGACAGCCCGCCGGAGCGCGACGTGGAATGGACCGCCGCGGGCGCCGAAGCCGCCTTCAAGCATCTCTCGCGCGTGCATCGCCTTGTCACCGGCATCGCCGCCAGCGACGAGCCTGCGAACGACCATGACACCGCCTTGCTGCGCGAGATGCACAAGACCATCCATGACGTGACGGGGGGCGTGGAATCCTTCGGTTTCAACGCTGCCATCGCCAAGCTTTACGCCTTTACCAATACGCTGGCGAAATCGCAGGCCGGGGCGCAGGCGCGCCAGCAGGCAGCCTGTGCGCTGGTGCAGCTTATGTCGCCGATGACCCCGCATCTTGCCGAGGAACTCTGGGCTGAGCTTGGTCAGCAGGGGCTGGTCGGGCAGGCGTCCTGGCCGGTGGCGGATGACTCCATGCTGGTCGACGATACCGTGACCTTGCCGATCCAGATCAACGGCAAACGCCGCGCCGAAATCAGCGTGCCCAGAGACATGGACAAGTCCGAGGTTGAAAAACAGGCGCTGGCGGCGGATGCTGTGATCAAGGCGCTGGATGGGGCCCAGCCCAGAAAGGTCATCGTCGTCCCCGGACGGATCGTGAATGTCGTCATTTGATCGCCGCCAGATCCTGGTTGGAGGCTTGGCCGCCAGTGCCACCACGCTGATCGCGGCGACAGGTTGCGGCGTGCTTGCGTTTGGCGAACGGCCCGGTCAGTTGGCTCATTTGCGCAACGCGGTCGCGATCAACCCGTCGACGGGCCGGGGCGCTGAGCTCATGGCAATTGCACTGGAAACCCGGCTTGGTCGCAGCGACCGGAATGCGCGCTACGGGCTCTTCTATGCGCTGAAGCACGATGAGCGTCCGGTCAGGATGACGCGCGACCTCTTTACAGCGCGCGACACCCTCAAGGGTGAAATGATCTATGCGCTCAACGACTTGCAAGGCGGCGTGGTCCTGACTTCTGGCAAGGTCGCGGCACATGGCGCAGACCTTTTCGCACATCTTGCAGACCGGGTGGTGGCGCGGCTGATCGCTGCATCACGGGCCTTGCCGGCATGAAGCTCTCGGGCCGTGACGCACCAGGGTATTTCGCCCGCCCCGATCCCCGTCGCGCGGGGCTTTTGATCTACGGGCAGGATGCAATGCGCGTGGCGCTGCGCCGTCAGGAGGTGATCGCCGCCCTGATCGGCCCGGCGGGCGAGGAGGAAATGCGCCTCACGCGTATTCTTGCGAGCGATCTGCGCAAGGACCCCGCGATGCTGCTGGATGCCGTGAAGGCGCAGGGGTTCTTTCCGGGGCCGCGCGTGGCCTTTGTCGAGGATGCGACTGACGCGCTTGCCCCGGTCGTGACTGACGCGCTGAGCGACTGGCAGGAGGGCGACGCGCAGGTCATCGTCACCGCCGGTGCGCTCAAACCCGCATCGAAACTGCGCAAGCTTTTCGAAGGCCACCCCAACGCCTATGCTGCCGTGATCTATGACGATCCGCCCTCGCGCGACGAGATCGAGGCGACGCTGGCCAAGGCGGGTCTCAAGGATATCGGCGGCGACGCGATGCGCGATCTGACGGCTTTGGCGCGTGATCTCGACCCCGGCGACTTTCGCCAGACGATGGAGAAACTGGCGCTTTACAAGCTCGGTGACGAGACGCCGCTTACCCCGGAGGATGTCGCGCTTTGCGCGCCCAGTTCCACCGAGGCGGAACTGGACGATATCCTCGATATCGTCGCAGAAGCCCGCTCCGCTGAGATCGGCCCGGTGATGAAGCGTCTGCGCGGGCAGGGGGTGCAGGCAGTGACCCTGTGTATCAGCGCCACGCGCCATTTTCGCAGGCTTTATGCCGTGGCTGCGGACCCTGGGGGCGCGGCGCAGGGGATCGGGCGGTTGCGCCCGCCGGTCTATGGCCCGCGCCGTGACCGGATCTTGCGGCAAGCGCAGAAATGGGGCGCGCCGCGTTTGGAAGACGCGCTTCGCCTGCTGACCGATACCGATCTGCAACTGCGCTCTGCGGGGCAGCGCGCACCGGCGATGGCCCTCGTTGAACGTGCGCTGATCCGGCTGTCGATGATGGCGAAGCGATAGGCGACGTTCGCCTGTCTGACACGAACCTGCAGGGGGTTCAGCCCCGCTGTGCCGCGTAATCCGCCGCCGCGCGCCCGGCCCATCGGCCCGTGGCAAGACAAGCGGTCAGCAGGTAACCCCCGGTCGGCGCTTCCCAGTCCAGCATCTCACCGGCAGCGAATGTGCCGGGGCGCGCGCGCAGCATCAGCCCCGCATCAAGCGCGTCAAAGCGCAGCCCGCCCGCGGTCGATATCGCCTCGTCCATCGGGCGTGGCCCCTGCAAGGGAACCGGCAGCGCCTTGATAAGAGGCGCAGGATCGGGGGGCAGGGGGCGGGCGAACTCCATCAGCAGCGCCTGTTTTACCGGCTCCAGCTTCAGCGCCTTGCGCAGGTGATTGGACAGGCTGGCCTTGCCGCGCGGGCGGGCAAGACGCGCGCGGACCTTTTCGATATCGAGGTCAGGCACCAGGTCCAGCGTAAGCGGTGCGCCATCACGCAGTGCGGCGGATATGGCATAGATACCGCCGCCCTCGATCCCCTGTGCTGAAATGACGATCTCGCCGCGCGAAACCTGCGTCCCGGCCTTGAGCGCGACGCCTTTGACAGGCTTGCCGAAATGGCGCTGCATGTGCTCGGACCACGGCAGCACGAACCCCATATTAGCGGGTTGAAACGGCGCAAGATCGGGTGCGGGCAGATGCGTGGCCCAGGCCCCGTCCGACCCCAGGCGCGCCCAACTTGCACCGCCACATGCCAGCACCGTGACGTCCGGGGTCAGCGAGCGAATGCCATCGGATGTCTCGATCCTGACAGCATCGCCCTGCCAGCCCTGCCACCGCCAGCGGGTCTCAAGCCGCACACCAAGGGCATCGAGCTCGGCCAGCCATGCCCTGAGCAGCGGCGAGGCCTTCATGGCCTTGGGAAACACCCGCCCCGTGCTACCGGTGAAAAGAGGCAATCCAAAACCGCGCGCCCAGTCCTGCACGGCCTCTGGCCCGAAGGCTTCGAGCATCGGGCGCAGGGCGGTTGCGGCGCCGCCATAGGCGGCCAGAAAGGCCTCGAGCGGCGTGTCTTTCGTGAGGTTCAGCCCCGATTTTCCCGCCATCAGCAGTTTGCGCGCGGGCGAGGGCTTGGCCTCGGCCAAGCGCACGTCATGCCCCGCACGCGCCAGTTCACCCGCCGCCATCAGCCCCGCGGGACCCGCGCCGATGACCAATGCATGGCTCATGCGACGGGCGCCACCGACGGCTTTTCGAGCCCGACGTGATGCACGACGCGTTGCGGGAAGGGAATCTCGATGTCATGCGCCTTGAGGGCGTTCCAGATGGCGAACAGCACATCCGGCGAGGCCTTGTTGGCGCCCTCGTCGATGCCGTTGATCCAGAACTCGACAACGAACTCGACCCCGCTGTCGCCGAATTTCCGCAACTCGCAATCAGGTGGTTCCGGCTGGTCCAACACTTGCGGCAGGCGTGCGACGGCCTCCTGGATGATGTCGGGGATGATGTTGATATCGGTTCCATAAGATACTGAAAACGCGACTTCATATCGGTTGGCGCTGCCCTGGTCGGAGTAGTTGACGACACGTGTGGTGATGAAATCCTCGTTGGGCACGACGACCCATCGGCCATCCACGGTTTCAAGGATCGCAGCGCGCGCCGTCATCTTGACGATGGTTCCGGCCTCGCCCCCGTCAAGTTCGACATAGTCGCCCACCGTGGCCTGTCCCTCCAGCAGCAGGATAACCCCCGAGATGAAGTTCGAGGCGATCTTCTGCAACCCGAAACCCAGCCCGACACCGACCGCACCGCCAAGCACCGCGAGCGATGTCAGCGAAATCCCGAGATAATTCATCAGCACGAGGAAGGCCGCGCCGAAGATCGCGATCTCGGCGGCCTTGGCGGCCAGTTGCCGGGTGGCGGGGCGCATCTCGGCTTGGGTCTGGATATACTGGCCGGTCTGGTCGTTCGACCAGCGCCCCAGCCAGAAGACAACCCCACCCGCGACAACGGCCTTGATCAGCCACAGAAGGTCGAAAGAGAGGTTCCCCAGCGGCACGACCGTGGCCGCCAGCTTGGCTGTCACCGGGTCCAGCAGACCAAGCGCGTAAAGCGCGGCCACGGGGATCAGAACGTAGTTGCCAATCAGCTTGAGGAACGGGTCGGTCAGGATATCGCGCACCAGAATCCGCACGGCAAGGAACAGGAAAACCCTTTTTCCAAAGGCGATGACGGCACCGGAGCCGAAAATCGAGCGGGTCAGGCTTTCGCCCATGCCGGTCAGCCCGTAGGCCAGCAGCGGCAGGATCAATGGGATGCAGAGCAACATGAACCGGCGGCTGCGGGCGATGACATTGTCCTGCCCGGGGGGCGGTGTGAGCAGGCGGGTCAGGGCGGGCCTGAACTTGCGCGCCAGAACGAATGCCAGCAGGTAGGCCGCGACAAGCAGCGCGAATTGCGACCATGCAGCCGGGCTCAGAAGCCACCCTTTGGCCAGCTCCCAGCCCTGCAGGGCATATGTCATCCCCTGCCCGATGAATGCCGGCGGGTTATCCCAATTCATCACGCAACCTCTTGTCAAACGGCACCTTGGCGCCATCCTCATGCCCGCAAGTGGCTTGGGGATCAAGGAAAAGCGATGGATCAGCACCCGGTATGCCCGCTTTGCGGCAGGCCGATCCCGCCGGAGGCGCGCCAAAGCCTGCATCACCTGATCCCCAGGCTGAAAGGCGGCAAGGGCGGGCCGGTGGTGCTGCTTCATCAGATTTGCCACAACGAGATCCACGCCTCGCTGAGCGAGGCGGAACTGGCGCGCGACTATGCCAGTATCGAGGCCCTGCGAACGCATCCGCGCCTGGCGCGGTTCATCCGCTGGGTCGCGAAACGACCGCCCGGTTTCCACTCGAAAACCCCCGGCGGGCGGCGCAGGCGTTAACGACCGATTCGTCTCGCCACCATCACTTTATGAACAAGGTAAAACCCGCTTCGGTTTCGCAACGGTTTCACGTCGGTATCGCGTCGGTACCGGATCGGTAAAGGCCAGGGGTTAACAGGGCGGGCGGATGAAAAGCGTACCAATGGCGCCGCTTTTCGTACTCTTCATCTGGCTGCAAATACCTCGGGGGGTCCGGGGGGCTGGCCCCCCGGCCTTCACTTGATGCGCTGACCGTTGGCCAGGACCTGGCCTTCGGCATTGACCTCGATCGTCGAGATCAGCTCGTCCTCGGCCTCGCCGGGGCGGGCGAAAAGCCCCATCATCATGCGCATGCCGCTGGCCTGCTCCTCGGGCAGGATGCCGATGGCGATCAGCTTGTCGAGCAGGCTGTTGCCGCCCACCAGCTTGAGATCGAGCGTTCCTTGGGGTGCGGGCATGCCATCGAAGCTTTCAAGGTCGTCATTGTCGAAGGTGAAATCCCCCTCACCGGTCAGTTCCGCCCCCGCGAGGCGCAGGGTCAGGTCGTTGAGCGTCAGCGCGTTGAGTTCGCCCGGTGCCGCGTCGGACTCCTCCATGGTCTCGATCTGCTCGGGGTCGAGCAGGTCAACCAGCAGCCTGGCCTTGCCCGCGATATCGAGCACCAGCGTTGCCGGCTCGCGCGGCAGTTCCTGGCCGGGGTCGAACATCGCCCAGAGCATCTCGGACATGGTGAAATCGGAAAGCTTGAAGCTGGCGGCGAAATCCCGGGGCTCCTCGCTTTTCGAGACCGGCGCCGTCAGATCCATCGCCAGTGTCTGCATGGCCAGTTCAACCGGGAAGGGCAGCCCCGCGCCCTCGAGCTGCATCTGCATGTCGCGGGTCGCGGCGCCATAGCGCAGCTGTTCCTGGTTCATCGCGATGTCGAGCGTGCCGCCGCCCGATTGCGTGCGCCCCTGCATCGGGCCGTCTTCATCCTCGACGCTGAACTGGCTCGTGCCGTTCTCGAAGGTGAAGCGCCCGTCCATGGTGAACCCGGCCTCCAGCATCGCCGCCATGTCGTCGCTGCTGACATCTTCCGGCAGCGTTCCCGTGCCTTCGAAACGCACGCTTTCATATCCGCCCGTGGCCAGAACCTGCCCGCCCTCTTCGGGATCGGTCACATCCAGCGCATAGGTCACAGGACCGGCGCTGAACTCCTGCGTCACGTTGCGCAGATCGCCCGTGGCCATGCGGCTTTTGCCCGCGACATTGTCGGCGGTCATGCTGGCGGTGCCGACATCCATCGACTTGCCATCGGTTTCGACACCGGCCAGCGCAAGGGTCATCGACCCGGCGCTGTACTCATAGGTCATGTCATCGGGGTCGCCCGCCACCGACATCTCGAACCCGCTGGTGCGATAATCGAGCCGCGTGACGACTGTTTCGCCATCGGGTCCGGTGCCGTTGATTACCATCGGCATGTTCTCGGGGAAGGACACCTTCACGGTGCCGTCGCCGTTATCCGTGAAGACCAATTCGTCAAGCGCGATGCTGGCGCTGCCCTGATCCTCGGGTATGTCGATGCCAAGCGCGATGTCGCTGACGGTCAGCGTGTCGCCCGACTGCGCCTCGCTCGCTTCGATCGAATAGCCGAATCCCTCAAGGTAATCCTGCCAGTCCTGCCAGACCTGTTCAGGCGTGACATCCGCGAACGCCGCCGATCCGGACATGGAAATCGACAATGCGGCCAGTGCTGTGGCGGATCTTATACGGAACGTCATGGCGAACCCCTTTACTTGAAATGCGCGCATAGCTTCTGATGATGCGGCGGCAGGGTCAAGGGTTGTTCTGGGTGGACCTTGCCCAAACGGCGCGCTACCAACCCCTGCAACCACAGGAAAAAGGGGAGGCGAGATGGACCTGACCGGCAAGACTGCCCTGATCACCGGCGCAAGCCGCGGGATCGGCGAGGCCACCGCGCGGCTGTTCGCCGCGGCGGGCGCCACCGTGGCGCTGGCCGCGCGCGACCGCGACGCCATTGACGCGCTGGCCGCCGAGATCGGTCCGGGCGCCATCGCCGCGCCCTGCGACATCAGCCGGTTCGACGAGGTGCAGTCGGCCGTGGATGCCTGCGTGGCCGCGACCGGACGGCTGGATATCCTGATCGGCAATGCCGGGGTGATCGACCCGATCACGCCGCTGGCCGAAGCCGACCCCGAGGCTTGGGGCAAGGCCGTCGACATCAATCTCAAGGGTGTCTTTCACGGCATGCGCGCGGCGATGCCGGTGATGCAGGCACAGGGTGGCGGCACGATCATCACAGTCAGTTCCGGCGCGGCGCACAGCCCGCTGGAAGGCTGGAGCCAGTATTGCGCCGCCAAGGCCGGGGCGGCGATGCTGACCCGCTCGGCGCATCTCGAAGCCGCGCCGCTGGGGCTCAGGGTGATGGGCCTTTCGCCCGGCACCGTGGCGACCGCCATGCAGCGCAAGATCCGCGCAAGCGGTATCAACCCGGTCAGTGCGCTGGACTGGTCCGACCACATCCCCCCCGAATGGCCCGCAAGGGCGCTTCTGTGGATGTGCGGCCCCGGGGCCGATCCGTGGTGCGGCGAGGAAATCTCGTTGCGCGATCCCGAAATCCGACAAAAGGCAGGTGTGGCATGATCCGGCTCGACAAGCATGACAGCGACGACAGGTTCTGGGTGGTGACGATCGACCGCCCCGACAAGGCCAATTCACTGACCGAAGCGATGCTGGTGGAGCTGGCGCGCATCGTCGAATCGGCGCAGGAAAGCGCGCGGGTGCTGGTCCTGACCGGCGCGGGCGAGGTGTTCTCGGCGGGCGCCGATCTTGAGGCGGCGCGCGCCGGGCTGGCCACTTCGGCGGTCTGGGAGCGCCTGAGCGCCGCCATCGCGGGCTTTCCCGGCCTCAGTATCGCGGCGCTGAACGGTACCGTCGCGGGCGGTGCCATGGGCATGGTGCTGGCCTGCGATCTGCGCATCGCCGTGCCGGGCGCGCGGGCCTTCTACCCGGTGATGAAGCTGGGTTTTCTGCCCCAGCCCTCGGATCCCAAGCGGCTGATGGCGCTGGTCGGCCCGGCCCGCGCCAAGATGATCCTGATGGGCGGTCAGAAGATCGACCATGACGAGGCGATCCTGTGGGGTCTTTATGACCGCATTGCCGCGCCCGATGCGTTGATCGAGACCGCGCATGACATCGCCGCCGATGTGCTGTCCGCAGATTACCTGCATTCCGCCACGATCAAGGGCATGTGCCGGGGCTGAGCGTTCAGGACGCCTTGCGGTTGGCGAGCTCCTCGCCGATGCGGTCGAGTTCCTGCTCGTCCTCGGGCAGCCCCTCGCGCGACAGCAGCACCGCCACCTTGCGCAGGCCCGGCACGTGGCTGCAGATGACCAGCAGCATCACCATGATCGGCACCGAAAGGAACATCCCCGGAATGCCCCAGACCGCGCCCCAGAAGGCGAGGCTGATGATGATCCCGAACGACGACAGTCTGAGCGCGCGGCCCATCATCCAGGGGTCGATCACGTTGCCGTTCAGGAACTGGATCGCCGCCGACACAAGGAAAATCAGCCCCGTGGTCTGCGCGTCGCCGGTTTCCACATAGGCCACCAGCGCCACCATCCCCGTCGCCACGATCGAGCCGATATTGGGGATGTAGTTCAGGATGAAGGTCAGGATTCCCAGTGCCAGCGCCAGTTCGATACCGAAGAACTG
The DNA here is from genome assembly GCA_964570675.1 of uncultured Roseovarius sp. Classification (GTDB taxonomy): domain Bacteria; phylum Pseudomonadota; class Alphaproteobacteria; order Rhodobacterales; family Rhodobacteraceae; genus Roseovarius. The sequence continues at coordinate 9,517 of CAZMZS010000057.1, forward strand.
CGCAAGCACATAGATCATCGCGCCGGTGATCAGGCTGACGGCGGTCTTGACCAGCAGGTAATAGTTCACCCGGTGGATGATCGAGGAGATGATCTTGTTCACACGCTCGGCCTGTGCCGGATCGCCCAGGAAGTTGCCCATCTTGGTGTCGAACCAGATGCGCTCGGCAAAGAGGAAGCCGACGAAGAGGATCACCAGCACCGTGCCCTGCATGAGGTTCCCGGCCTGTCCCGCCACGGTGCGCACATAGCCCGATATCTGCACGCTGCTGAGCGAATTCAGAACCGCCTGCTCCACGTCCTCGCCCATCCAGGAGAACAGCGAGGCGACCGCCTCGGGGGCGCGCTCGGCATAGGAGACGGTGGTGAAGATCACCGTGTTGAGCTGCGCCAGAAGGATCGAGGACAGCACCAGAAGCGCGCCCGAGATCAGCACCAGCGCGATGATCGAGGCCAGCCAGTTGGGAAAGGCGAAACGCCCGATGCGCTGGCGTGCGATCAGGCGGATCACGTCAGAGGTCAGCGAAAAGAGAATGATCGCCACCGCCAGAGAGATCAGCAGGAACCGCGCCTGCACCAGAAGGAACAGCACCACGGCAAAGGCGATGATCACCAATGCGGTGGTACGCACGCGCGCGTCGCTCTCGGTCTCGCCCAGAACCCGCGCCAGCTTATCTTCGTCTTTCGTTCCCATTGTCCCCTGCATCGATCCCCGTTCACTATGGGCAGCGCGGCAGCGGGTTACAACCCGCCCGCGCCGCGAGGGGCAAGGTAATTCGCCCTCAAGCGCCCTCAACGCCCATTCCCGCGGCATCCGCCCGGAGGGAGTCAGGTCACGCGGATCCAGTTCATCATGCCTGACATCTGGTGGCTGGGCATGTGGCAATGGAACATCCAGTCGCCCGGATTGTCGGCGACGAAGGCGATCTCGCGCATCTCTCCGGCGCGCAGAAGCAGCGTATCGCGCCAGGGACCGGTCACGCCGCCGGGCCGCAATTCGCGAAAATGCATGCCGTGCAGATGCATGGCGTGGGCAAAGGCCGTGCGGTTCTCGATGGGAATGCGGATGGTTTCGCCAAGAGAGGCCGCGACCATGGGCGCATCGGGCATGCCGACCATGCCGTTGAAGGCCCAGAACTGCCCGGCCCCGGCCAGTGCGCGCATGTCCATCCGGTTGCCCTTCCAGGTGCCGCCATCGGGCAGGCCGCGCATCGCCCCGCCCTCGAGCGTCAGCGGCACCTGCCGCGCCTTCGCGGTGTCGATCACCGGCATGTCATTGGGTGGCAGGGGCGCGGGCGCGGGGCGGATGGCACGCTGCGGCCCGGTGGCGTCAAGACCGACAAGCGCGAAGGTGCCGTCGCGCTCCTGCGATGCGATCAGCGCCTCGTCGCCCGGTGCGGCGGTCACATCGACCAGCAGGTCGGCGCGCTGTGCGGGGGCAAGCAGCAGTTCGTCAATGGCGAGGGGCCGTTCCAGCGGCATCCCGTCCAATGCCGCCAGCCAGACCGCCAGCCCGCGAAAGCGCAGATCGAAGATGCGCGCCGTGGCGGTATTGACCAGCCGCAGGCGCAGCCGTCCGCCCGCAGGCACCGTGCGGGGCAGCTCGGGGCGGGCATTGACGGTGATGTGATTGCCCAGCCGTCCGGCATGGGACATATCGTGCGGCGTGCCGAAATCGTCGCGGATCACCGCATCCGAGGCCACGCGCCAATCATCGAGCACCAGCACTTCCTCGCCATCCACGTCTGGGCGCGCGGCTTCGGGTTCCTCGACCACCAGCACACCGGCCAGCCCGCGCGATATCTGCTCAAGCGAATTGGCATGCGGGTGATACCAGAACGTTCCCGCGTCGCGCAGCGCGAAGCTGTAATCAAAGGTGCCGCCGGGCGGCACCGGATCCTGCGTCAGCCCCGGCACGCCATCCATTGCGTTGGGCAGGCGCAGCCCGTGCCAGTGGATGGTCGTGGCCTGCTCCAGCCGGTTCTCCAGCCGCACATTCAGCATATCGCCCTGCACCTGGCGCAGGGTCGGCCCCGGCACCTGCGCATCATACGCCCAGACATCGGTTTGCGCGTAGCCGCGTGGGGCCAGCTGAATGCGCGCCGGTGCGGCTGTCAGGGTGGTG
>CAZMZS010000057.1:11740-16187 GCA_964570675.1 uncultured Roseovarius sp.
AGGCAGGGGCTACCTGTTGCGCGCCACAGGAGAGATGCATGACACAGGCGCTTGACCAGATCACCGACGCGTTGCTGGACGCCGCGCGAAAGGCCGGGGCCGACGGGGCCGACGCATTGGCGATGAACGGGCGTTCCGTCACCATCGACATGCGCGGCGGGACGTTGGAGCAGGCCGAGCGGGCCGAGGGGCTGGATATCGGGCTCAGGGTGCTGATCGGGCAGCGTCAGGCCTGCGTTTCGGCCTCGGATGCGCGCCCCGAGGTACTGACCGCGCTGGCCGAACGCGCCGTTGCGATGGCGCGCGAGGCGCCCGAGGACCCCTGGATCGGGTTGGCCGATCCCGAGCAGTTGGCCGAGACGCGCGACGCCGACGCGCTGGAACTGGCCGATCCCGCGCCCGAGCCTTCGCCCGATGCGTTGCAAGAGGATGCCCGCGCCGCCGAGGCCGCCGCACTGGCCGTCAAGGGCGTCAGTCAGGTGCAATCCGCCAGTGCCGGTTACAGCTGGCGGGCGGTGCATATGGCCGCGACCAACGGGTTCGCGGGCGGCTATGCGCGCAGCGACCGGGGGATTTCATGCGTCGCCATTGCCGGTGAGGGCAGTGGCATGGAGCGCGATTACGATGGCGACAGCCGCATCTTTCAGAGCGATCTGCGCAGCGCAGGTGATATCGGCCAGCGCGCCGGGGAACGCGCCGTCGCGGCGGTCAACCCGCGCCGCCCGCGCACCGGCGCTTACCCGGTCCTGTTTGACGAGCGGATTTCGGCGTCGCTGATCGGGCATCTGCTGATGGCCGCAAATGGCGCGGCGATCGCGCGGGGGTCGTCCTGGCTGCTCAACCGGCTGGGCGAAGAGGTGCTGCCCGCGTCGCTTTCGCTGATCGAAGACCCGAAGCGTCCGCGCGCCATGGGATCGCGCCCTTTTGATGGCGAGGGGCTGGCGACGCGCCGCCGCGCCATCGTGGAAAACGGCGTGCTGGCGGGCTGGTCGCTGGATCTTGCCAATGCCCGCAAGCTGGGCATGGCGTCCACTGGCAACGCGCGGCGCAGTGCCTCGTCGCCGCCAAGCCCCACCACCTGGAATGTCGCGCTGACCGAGGGCGAGCAGAGCCGCGAGGATCTGATCGCCCAGATGGGCACCGGGCTGTTGGTGACGTCGATGATCGGCTCGACCGTCAACCCCAACACGGGCGATTATTCGCGCGGGGCGTCGGGGTTCTGGGTCGAGAATGGCGAGATCGTCTGCCCGGTCAATGAATGCACCATCGCGGGCAACCTGCCCGAGATGCTGCGCCGGATCACGCCCGCCAATGACGCGCGGCCCTGGCTGAGCCGGGTGGTGCCGTCGCTTCTGGTCGAGGGGCTGACGATTGCCGGCGAGTGATCTTGACCTTCTGATCGAGGCCGCCCGCGCGGCGGGCGAGGTGGCGGCGCGCTTTGCCGGGCCGAAGGCGAAACGCTGGGACAAGCCCGGCGGGCTTGGCCCGGTAACCGAGGCCGACATGGCGGTGAACACGCTTCTGGCGGCGCATCTGCGCGGGGCGCGCCCCGATTACGGCTGGCTTTCCGAGGAAAGCGAGGACAGCAGCGCGCGGCTTGCGCGCGAGCGGGTGTTCATCGTCGATCCGATCGACGGCACGCGCAGTTTCATCGAAGGGTCCGGCACCTGGGCGCATGCGCTGGCGGTGGCCGAGGCGGGGAAGATCACGGCGGCGGTGGTCTATCTGCCGATGCGCGACAAGCTTTATGCCGCCGCTTTGGGGCAGGGCGCGACCCTCAACGCGCGCCCGATCACGGTGAGCGCAAGGACCGATCTGGCCGGGGCGGAGGTGCTGGCGGCCAAGCCCAATTACGCCCCCGAGCACTGGCCGCGCGGCGTACCCGAGGTAAAACGCGCCTATCGCCCGTCGCTGGCCTATCGTCTGAGCCTGGTGGCCGAGGGGCGCTATGACGCGATGCTGACGCTGCGCGACAGCTGGGAGTGGGATATCGCGGCGGGCGCGCTGATCCTGGACGAGGCGGGCGCGCGGGTCTCGGATCGCTGCGCAATGCCGCTGCGCTTCAACAATCCCGTGCCGCAGGTCGGCGGCGTGGTCGCCGCCAACCCGGCGCTGCACGCGGCGCTGGCCGAGGCGCTTGCCCCCGAGGCTCCGACGGGCTGACATTGCTGCATCGCGGCGGGATCGGCCCCTTGTGCGTCGGCACGATCCGGGGCACATCCGGGATGGCGCATTCCCCGCAAAAGGCAGCGTGATGATCCCACGATCCGACAACCTGACAGGCGCGCTTCTGATGATGGCGTCGATGGTGGCCTTTACGGTCAATGACGTGTTCATCAAGGCGCTGGCGGGTGAACTTCCCTTGTTTCAGGTGTTGTTCCTGCGCGGCGCGCTGACCACGTTGTTCGTGGGGATGATTGCCTGGCGGATGGGGGTGCTGCGGTTGCGGCTGTCGCGGCGCGACATGGGCAGTGTCGCGATCCGCATCATCTCCGAGATCGGTGCGGCGTATTTCTTTCTGACGGCGCTCTTCAACATGCCGATCGCCAATGTCACCGCGATCCTTCAGGCGATTCCGCTGACCATCACGCTGGCCGCGGCGGTGTTCTATCGCGACGAGATCGGCTGGCGGCGGCTGGTGGCGATCCTGCTCGGTTTTGCCGGTGTGCTGCTGATCGTGCGCCCCGGCGCCGAGGATTTCACGGTTTATTCCTTTTACGTGCTGGCGGCGGTCGGGTTCGTCACGCTGCGCGACCTGATCACCCGGCGGCTGTCGCGCGATATCCCCTCGATGCTGGTCACCTTCATCACCTCGGCCGCGATCATGGTGGCGTTCGGGCTGGCCATGCTGGGCGGCGAGTGGGTGGCTGTGGATCTGCGCGCGGGAGGGTTGGTCCTGGGCGCTGCGGTGATGGCGGTGGGCGGTTATCTTACCTCGATCATGGTGATGCGGGTGGGCGAGGTCAGTTTCATCGCGCCGTTCCGCTATACCGGTCTGATCTGGGCGCTGTTGCTGGGCTGGCTGGTTTTTGGCGAATGGCCCGCGCCAATCACGCTGGTCGGCGCGGCGATCGTGGTGGGCTCGGGCCTGTTCATGTTGTACCGGGAGGCGAAGCTGGGGCGGAGAAGACGCTTTTCACCTGTGCCTCGTCCACGTTGAACCGCGCCTTGAAGTCGGCGCGCTGTTTGTCATCCAAAGGCGTGAGCGGCCCGGATGAGGGGCTGGAATCATTGTCCCCATGCACCGCGCGCAGGTACATCGGCATTGTGGGATCGATGAGGGTGGGCATCTGCTCGTGCAGCTTGTGATGGGGGTAGTTCATCACCGTCTTGGGATCGCCGGGGCGAAACAGCACCGCCAGCCCGCAGGCCCAGAACGGCGCCTGAACGGCGCGGGCGCGGATGCCCTGGGATGACAGTTCCACCGTGTAGCCGCTGCGATACTCGAACGCCATGTTGCGCCAGCCCTCGCGCATCCGCGCGCCGCGCCGGGCGGTGCGGCGCAGGGTGCCGACGAAATTCACCCCCACCGCGTCGTCGTCATCGAGGCGAAACTGGATCGACTCGGTCTCGTCCTCGCCCAGCTCGGCCTTGAGCGCCAGCTGCATGGCCAGCCGGTGCTTCATCGGTGCGCTGGCGACGATGCGGATCTGGGGGATGGCCGCGGTCAGATCCTCGAGCCGTTCGCGCCATACATCCGGCAGGCTTTCGCCGACCAGCACGAGGAAGTCAAAGCGCGGATCCCTCTGCGCGGCGATCGAGGGCAGGGTGAGAGTTTCGAAATGCCGGAACCGGAGCGCCATGCGGTCCGGGTCATAAAGATAGGCCTCGCGTTCGGCGATGGAGTCATGCATCCGCTTGAAGCCGCCCTCGGCGGGATAGGAGAAGCGACAGATACCAATGACACGCATGAAACAGACCTTGCTTGACGGCATTTGGCACATGCTGGCAAAACCCTGTGGCCGGAACAAGCCCAAAGCCTGACAAAGCCATGATCGCGGACGCGCCGCGCGCCGTCATGAACGCCGCTCAGGCCGCGGAGCAGAAGGCGGCAAGGGCTGTTGACAAGGCAAACGACTCCCCCTATACGCGCCCCATCCCGGCCAAGGGGGTCGCCCCGCAGCCGATATCATAACTGAAGTGGTCACGATCCGGGCGTCCTGCGCTCCGATCCTCTGGAAACCCACCGCGTCGTACCTGAACGAGCAGGCTGCGATAGCGGTTTTTGCGTTTTGCGGACGCGTGAGGCGCTGCATAGGAATGAACCCGCACGGCTTTTCGTGCAGACACATGTGTTGAGAGACGGGGAAAGATACCCAATGCCAACGATCCAACAGCTGATCCGTAAACCGCGTCAGCCGAAAATCAGAAGTCAGAAGTCCATGCACCTGCAGGGGTGCCCGCAGAAGCGTGGCGTTTGCACGCGCGTCTATACCACGACGCCGAA
>CAZMZS010000058.1:0-16092 GCA_964570675.1 uncultured Roseovarius sp.
TCATGCTTACCGGCCCGGTGCCCGCCACCGAGAAGGCGCTGAAGGACAGCGGCATGAACATCGGCGATATCGACCTTTTCGAGGTCAACGAGGCTTTCTCGGCGGTGGTGCTGCGCTTCATGCAGGCGTTCGATGTCGATCCGGGCCGGGTCAACGTCAATGGCGGCGCAATCGCCATGGGCCACCCGCTTGGGGCCACGGGCGCCATCATCATCGGCACGCTGCTCGATGAGCTTGAGCGCAGCGACAAGGAAGTCGGGCTTGCCACGCTTTGCGTCGCGTCCGGCATGGGCGCGGCCACGATCATCGAGCGGGTTTGACCCGCAGCGAAGGGAGACGAGGACAATGACTGATTTCACGATGGAAAAGGGCGCCGATGGCGTCGCCGTGATCACCTGGGACACGGCTGGAAAGTCGATGAACGTGATGAGCGAGCAGGGATTCCTGGACCTCGAGGCACTGATCGACGACGCGCTGGCGGATGATGACGTCAAGGGCGTGGTCATCACCAGCGGCAAGGAGGACACCTTCGCCGGGGGCATGGACCTCAACGTCATCGCCAGGATGCGCGACGATGCGGGCGACGAACCCGCACGCGGGTTGTTCGAGGGCGTTATGGGGATGCACGCCATCCTGCGCAAGATCGAGCGCGCAGGCATGGACGACAAGAACAAGGGCGGCAAGCCGATTGCCGCCGCCCTGCCCGGCACGGCGCTTGGCATCGGACTGGAAATTCCGCTGGCCTGCCACCGGATCTTCGCCGCCGACAACCCCAAGGCCAAGATCGGCCTTCCCGAAATCATGGTGGGCATCTTTCCCGGCGCGGGCGGCACCACGCGGCTTGCGCGCAAGCTCGGGGCGATGGCGGCGGCGCCGCTGCTGCTGGAAGGCAAGCTGAACGATCCCAAGAAAGCCAAGACCGCCGGGGTGGTCGACGAGGTCGTGCCCGCAGACGAGTTGCTGGACAAGGCCCGCGAATGGGTGCTGTCAAACCCCGCCATCGTCAAGCCATGGGACGAGAAGGGCTACAAGATGCCCGGCGGCGAGCCCTATCACCCCGCCGGTTTCATGACCTTCGTCGGCGCCAGCGCCATGGTCAACGGCAAGACCCAAGGCGCGTTTCCCGCTGCCAAGGCGCTGCTGAGCGCGGTCTATGAAGGCGCGCTGGTGCCCTTTGACACCGCCCTCAAGATCGAGGCGCGCTGGTTCACCAACGTTCTGATGAACCCCTCGTCAAGCGCGATGATCCGCTCGCTTTTCATCAACAAGGAGGCGCTGGAAAAAGGCGCCAACCGGCCCGAGGCGCCGGACCAGAAGGTGAAGAAGCTGGGCGTGATGGGCGCCGGTATGATGGGCGCGGGCATTGCGCTGGTGTCGGCGCAGGCGGGTATCGAGGTGGTCTTGATCGACCAGAAGCAGGAGGCCGCCGACAAGGGCAAGGCCTATAGCGCCGATTACATGGACAAGGGCATCAAGCGCGGCAAGGCCACCGAGGACACGAAGGCCGCGCTGCTGGATCGCATCACCGCAACCACGGATTACGCCGCACTCAAGGGCTGCGATCTGGTGATCGAGGCGGTGTTCGAGGACCCCGGCATCAAGGCCGAGGTCACCGGCAAGGTGCTTGAGGTGGTGGGTGCGGATTGCATCTTTGCCACAAACACTTCGACCCTGCCGATCAGTGAACTGGCCAAGGCCTCGGACAGCCCCGAGACCTTCATCGGCATTCATTTCTTTTCGCCGGTCGAAAAGATGCACCTGGTCGAGATCATCAAGGGCGAAAAGACCGGCACCCGCGCCGTCGCCAAGGCGCTGGATTACGTGCGCCAGATCCGCAAGACGCCGATCGTGGTCAATGATGCGCGGTTCTTCTATGCCAATCGTTGCATCATTCCCTATATCAACGAAGGCATCCGCATGGTCGCCGAGGGCGTGACCCCGGCGCTGATCGACAACGCTGCGCGCCAGCTGGGCTTTCCGGTGGGGCCGCTGCAACTGGTGGACGAGACCTCGATCGACCTTGGCGCCAAGATCGCGCGCGCCACAAGGGCGGCGATGGGCGATGCCTATCCCGACGCGGCGGTTGACGAGGTGATCTTCTGGATGGAAGGCGAAGGGCGGCTGGGCCGCAAGGCCAATGCGGGCTTTTTCGACTATGACGAAAAGGGCAAGCGGCAAGGTTACTGGAGCGGGCTGGCCGAAAAGTTCCCGCCTGCCGAAGAACAGCCCGATCTGACCGAAGTGCAGCATCGCCTGATGTTCGCGCAGGTGCTGGAAGCGGTGCGCGCGCTGGAAGAAGGCGTGCTGGAGGACATCCGCGAAGGCGATGTCGGCGCGATCCTGGGCTGGGGTTTCGCGCCCTGGTCTGGCGGGCCGTTCAGCTGGCTTGATATCATCGGCGCGCCCTATGCCGCCGAGCGCTGCGACCAGTTGGAAGCTGCACATGGGCCGCGCTTTGCCTGCCCTGCCCTGCTGCGCGAGATGGCCGAGCGCAACCAGAGCTTCTATCGCCGTTTCGCACCGGAATCCGAAGCCGCCGCCTGACGGCCAGCAAAGACAAGGCACCCGCGCGACCCAACTTGGCTGCGCGGGCGCAATTCCGCCATGTCTAGAACGACGACACCGCCGCGCGCATGTCCCTTGGTGCCGGGATGGCGTCGGTCGATAGCTCGATCTCGATCTGTGCGGCCAGTGCGCGCGCCTCCTCGGGCGGCAGCACCGTGTAAAGCGGACCTTCGTCGTCTCTCATCGCCCGGTCCAGAAGGTCACGCGACGAGGGCGCGAAGAACAGTGCGCCGGTTTCGTCGAACACGACCTGATCCTCGGCGAAGTGCAGCACCACCACATATTGATCGCGCTTGGGCGGCACGCGGACAATGCCGCGGATGCCTTCCAGCACCTCGCCCGGCAAAAGCGCGAATGGATCGCCGTAAAGCGCCTCGGCGGCATCGCTTTCCAGCAGCATCGCCTGATCGGGCAGCACCCGGATCACCGTGCGGTTGCCCAGCGCACCGCGCGGTACCTCGAGCGGCCAGAACCGGCGCGGACAGGCGCTTTCGCCGCTCCAGAGCGGATCGCGCAACACTTCGGTCACGCGCTGCAACCCAGCATCGAATGTCAGGACCTTATCGCCCATGGCGATGGCCTCGACAGGGCGCCAGCCCATGGCGGTGGCAACGCGGGTGCCTTCGACCAGTCCCGTCATGATTCCGGTCGGTTCCCCGTCATGAATTTCGCCATATTCCGCCATGTGTTCGGCCCCCCAGGGCGCGCAGACAACCATGCCAACATTCCTGTCCTTTCTGTCGGCCGGGGCAACCGGCCAATCCTCAGGGTTGAGGCCATCTGCAATGATTCTCTTGCCCCCGTTTGGTCGGGAAAGTGGCGAAATCTGGGCATTATTGTCGCGATGTCGACAGAGTGGGCGAATGCCGGGGATTGGCCCGCAGCGGGCATCTTATCGCTGGGCATGGAACCCATAGCCGAAGCGTACGATATCGTCCCGGCAGATCGCGGCGAGGGTCTCGGCGTCGCGGTCGCTGTAGAAGGCGCGGAAATCGCGCGCCCGGCGTGAGCGATTCGCGACCCCCGGTTGCAGGCGGAATCCCAGATGCGCCCAAAGCGGCGCGCAATCCTCTTCCAGATGTTCGAGCCGGATGAAGGCGCGGCAATATTCCTGCCCGTCGGCGGCACGCATATAGCTGCCGTAAGGCGCCGCGCGAAACGCGCCTGCCGTCTGAGGATCGTTGAGGAAGCTGCTGAAATCACGCGATTTCGCCAGGGTGACGGCGGGGTGGTCAAAGCCCTGTTCACGCAGCCAGTGATAATAGCTGACCATGCGGTCCCAAGGGTTGCGCACCAGCGTGAAAGTGAAGGCCGCAGCGATCTGGGCCGGTGTCACCAGCCCGTCGATATCGGCGAGAGTCGAATGTTTCCAGAGCCGCCCCGCGCTGGTCACACCGGCGATCCGCTTGCGCCGCTTTCGCGCCTTTGGGGTGTCGCCGATCAGGATGTCATCCTTCATCGCCCGCCCCTCGAGCGCCAGCGCCATCGAGGTGCCGCCGGTCTTGGGAATATGCACGAAAATGTAGCTGCGCCCGGACGAGATGATCATGCGCCAGAGGCTAGAGCAGCGCGCGCAGGGGCAAAAGAGGCGAAGTTTGCCGCGCAACACTCTTTTCATTTGCGCGACACCTGCGCACTATCCTTTCCCACCGTGAGGACGGATTTCACGAAGGGGAGGACCACAATGGGCTGGATGGCAGACGAAACCGGGCTCGAGCGCAACGGCGCCAATTTCGTGCCGCTGACACCGCTGTCGCATCTGCAACGCGCGGCGCAGCTTTTTCCCGATCACGAGGCGGTCGTCTATCGCGGCATCCGGCGCGATTACAGCGAATATCACGAACGCTGCACGCGGCTGGCCTCTGCGCTGACCAAGCTGGGGGTTGCGCCCGGTGATGTGGTCTCGACCCTGCTGCCCAACCTGCCCGCTCATGCCGAGGCGCATTTCGGCGTGCCCGCCTGTGGCGCTGTGCTGAACGCGATCAACACCCGGCTCGAGGCCGGGACCATCGCCTATATCCTGGATCATGGCGGCGCCAAGGTATTGCTGGCCGATCCGCAATTCCTGCCGGTCGCCGCAGAGGCCTTCGAGGAAATGGAAAACGAGCCGCCGATCCTGATCGAGGTGGCCGATGACGAGGCCGGGGTGCATGCCCATGGCCATTACACCGAATACGAGGAATTGCTGGCATCGGGCGATCCCGATTTCGAATGGATCATGCCGCAGGACGAATGGGAAAGCCTTGCGCTCAACTATACCTCGGGCACTACCGGGCGGCCCAAGGGCGTGGTCTGTCACCATCGCGGCGCGTATCTGATGACCATGGGCACCGCCGTCAGCTGGCCGATGCCGCGCCATGCGCGCTATCTTGTGATCGTGCCGCTGTTTCACTGCAACAACTGGAACCACACCTGGATGATGCCGATGCTGGGGGGCACCGTCGTCTGTTGCCGCGACATCACCGCGCGCGCCATCTATGACGCCATCGCCGATGCGGGCGTCACCCATTTCGGGGCCGCACCGATCGTGCTCAACACCATCGTGAATGCCCGCGACGACGAGCGGCGCGACCTGGATCGCGTTGTCGATGTCTATACCGCCGGCGCGCCGCCCCCCGCCGCCACGCTGCGCGCGATCGAGCCGCTGGGCTTCAAGGTGACGCAGGTCTACGGGCTGACCGAGACCTATGGGCATGTCACCGAATGCGTCTGGCAGACCCGCTGGGACGATCTGGACGACGAGAACCGCTATGCGATCAAGGCGCGCACCGGGGTCCTGATGCCTATGATGGAAGAGATCACCGCGATGGACCCCGAGACAATGGCCCAGATTCCGATGGATGGCAGCACCCAGGGCGAGATCATGATCCGCGGCAATTCGGTGATGAAGGGTTATCTCAAGAACCCGCGCGCGACGCGCGAGGCCTTTCGCGGGGGCTATTTCCATTCCGGAGACATCGCCGTGCAGCATCCCGACGGCTATCTTCAGATCGCCGACCGCGCCAAGGATATCATCATTTCGGGCGGCGAGAATATCAGCTCGGTCGAGGTCGAGGGCGTGCTGATGATGCATCCCGCCGTGCTGCTATGCGCGGTGGTGGCGATGCCCCATCCCACCTGGGGCGAGGTGCCTTGCGCCTTTGTCGAACTGAAAGACGGCGCCACCGCCGACAAGGACGAGCTGATCGCCTTCGCCCGCGAAAGACTGGCCGGGTTCAAGACGCCCAAGCATGTGGAATTCCAGGAGCTTCCCAAGACATCCACCGGCAAGATCCAGAAATTCGAGCTGCGCGGCATTGCCCGGACCCTCTGAGCAAGGCCCCGAATAAGCAAGGCGATTGCCGCGCCGTGGCGGCGCGTGCTATCGTTGGCCCGAAAGAGGCAGAGCAGGCCCGCACAGCCAGATGACCGCACTCAGCGAATACCAGAGGCTCGAAGCGTCGGGCCTGTGGCGCGCATCCCCCGAGGATCAGCGCAGCGATGTGATCGTGTCGATCGGCGACGCGACCCTGATGATAACCGACCTGCGGGAAAACCCGCTGGCGCATTGGTCGCTGGCGGCGATCAGCCGCGCCAATCCGGGGCGGCACCCGGCGATCTATCACCCCGATGGCGACCCCGGCGAGACGCTGGAACTGGCTGACGGCGAAAAGGACATGATCGCCGCCATCGAAAAGCTACGCGCCGCGGTCGAACGCCGCCGCCCACGTCCCGGACGGCTGCGGCTGGTGATGGCGTCGCTTTCGGTGCTCTCAGTCTTGGCGCTGCTGCTGTTCTGGCTGCCCGGCGCGGCGCGCGACCACGCGCTGTCGGTGGTGCCCGATGTCCGGCGCGCCGAGATCGGCAGCGACCTGATGACCCAGGTGCAGCGCATCGCCGGCCCCGCCTGTCGCGCCGCCGAAGGGCGCGCGGCACTGACCCGGCTGGCGCGCCGCCTGCCCGCACCGGGTGGCGGCACCGGCGCGCTCGAGGTCATGCGCGACGGCGCGCGCAGCACGGTCAGCCTGCCGGGGGGCACGATCCTGATTCATCGCGAACTGGTCGAGGATTACGAGGAGCCTGATGTGGTGGCGGGCTATATCGTGGCCGAACGCCTGCGCGCCGAGTTGCACAACCCGCTGGCGGAGCTACTGGATCATGCCGGGGTCTGGGTCACGCTGCGCCTGTTGACCACCGGCGAGATCGAGGCCGATGTGCTGGCCGACTACGCCCGCAGCCTTCTGACAAGCCCGCGCCCGGCCCTGCCCGATGACACGCTGCTCAAGGGGTTCGAGGCCTGGGGCGTGCGCTCGACCCCCTATGCATATGCGCGCGACATCACCGGCGAATCCACCCTGCCCCTGATCGAGGCCGACCCTTTCGCCAGCGAGGTACCCGAGCCCCTGTTGAGCGATGCCGACTGGCTGCGCCTGCAAGGTATCTGCGGCGGCTGAGCGCCCTTGCGCGGCAAGGCGGCGCGGGATTTGGCGTTTTCATCCCGGCGCGGGGCAAGTATCACTTGTCCCAAAGGCATGGTGGTTTTCATGGGGGCAGAGATGACGCAGACGATGATCGGGGTGATCGGCGGATCCGGGCTTTACGATATCGACGGGCTTGAGGGCGCGACATGGGTCAGCGTCGAAAGCCCTTGGGGAAAACCATCCGACCAGATCATGACCGGCATGCTGGACGGGGTGAAGATGGCCTTTCTGCCGCGCCACGGGCGCGGCCATGTCCACAGCCCGGGCAGCGTGCCCTATCGCGCCAATATCGACGCGCTCAAACGGCTGGGCGTCACCGACGTGATCAGCCTCAGCGCTTCGGGCAGTTTCCGCGAAGAGATGGCGCCGGGAGATTTCGTGGTGGTCGATCAGTTCATCGACCGCACGTTCGCCCGCGAGAAAAGCTTTTTCGGCGCCGGTTGCGTCGGCCATGTCAGCGTCGCCCATCCCACCTGCCCGCGCCTTGGAGCGGCCTGTGCGCAGGCCGCGCGCGCCGCCGGGATCACCCTGCATGAAGGCGGCACCTACCTGGCGATGGAGGGGCCGCAATTCAGCACGCTGGCGGAATCGCGCATGTATCGCGAGGTTTGGGGTGCGGATGTGATCGGGATGACCAACATGCCCGAGGCCAAGCTCGCGCGCGAAGCCGAGCTGTGCTACGCGTCCATCGCGATGATCACCGATTACGACAGCTGGCACCCCCAGCATGGCGAGGTCGATGTGGCGCGCATCATCGCGACATTGATGGGCAATGCCGACAAGGGGCGCGATACGCTGCGCCGCCTGCCCGCGCTTCTGGGCGCGACACGCGCGCCCTGCCCGCATGGCTGCGACCGCGCGCTCGACAATGCCATCCTGACCGCCCCCGAGGCGCGCGATCCGGCACTGGTGGCCAGGCTTGATGCGGTGGCGGGGCGCGTTCTGAGCGGCTGATCGGCGATCAGCTGCCGAGGCCCATGCGCTCGATCAGCCCCGCGTCGCGCATCTGCTCGCCGAACCAGACCGAGCCGTCGGGCGTGAAGTGGAATCCGTCATAGACCAGCACCTCGCCGGGGGCGATGAAGCCCGTGCACTCACCTTTTGAGCACATCAGCGAAAGCGGGTCGATGAAGCGCTCGCCCATGATATCCGCAAGGGCGGCGTTGATCTTGCGCGCGTCCTTGACCGGGCTGGTGGACCAGGCCATGCAATCGCTCAGGCACTGATCCAGGATCTCGGAGCGCGAGAAGCGCACCGACTTGGTGCCGAACACCCAGAACTTGTCGCCATAGTCCGCGATCAGCCGGTCAAGGCTGGCCTGCATCAGATCCACCTCCCATTCGCTCCAGGCGGTGGCGAGGATCACGATGTCGGCCTCCTCAATGAGGGCATAGGTCTTGTCGGACATGAGGTCGTTATGCTTGGCGCCGCAAAGCTTGAAGCGGCTGTTCTCGGTGAAGGCGGCGAACTCCTCGGGCGGGATGAAAAGATTGCCGCAGGTGGCGCCGACCTGGGCGCTGACGACCGATACATCCTTGTCGATCACCGCCGCCAGCGCGTTCTGCAGATCGGCCGAGTTGCTGTCGCCGATCAGCAAGAGCTTGGTCGCGGCGCCCTTCTCGAAATCCTGGAGGCGGCTGGCATCCTTGGCCGCCCATGTGGACAGCCCATAGGCATCCGCGCGGGCGAACATGTCGACCACTGGCTGCGGGTAACGGAACATGTTGCCATTGCTGAGCGTCCCCACCAGCCCGACTCCGATCAGCGCCAGCGACCCGGCCACCGCGAAACCGCCGATCGTCTTTCGCGTGCCAAAGACCTGCCTGCGCCGGGTCGGGGTTTCGATGACGTAGTAAGAAAACACCGACAACAGCGCCGTGGCCGCCAGCATCAGCGCGGTATGCCAAAGCGGCGCGTTGCGCCCTATCGCATGGCCGTAAAAGGCCAGGATGGGCTGGTGCCAGAGATAGGCGCTGTAGGACACAAGCCCCACCGCCACCACCGGGCGCAATGACAGCACCCGATGCGCCAATGTGCCCGGCAGCGCAAACAGGATCACCGCCACCACCCCAAAGACCGGCACCACCGCGTAAAGGCTGGGAAAAGGCGTGCTGTGATCATAGGCGAAGATCGCGAAACCGATCCCCGCCAGCCCCAGCGCCGACAGGATATTAGCCAGCCCCGGCGCCACGTCGACCGCGCCGCGCCGGTCGACGTAAAAGGCGACAAACGCCCCCGCCAGCAATTCCCACGCCCGCGCCGGCAACAGGAAGAACCCCGCTTCGGGCTCCTGGTAGGCGGCCCATTGCGCCAGCACCAGGCTGAACAGGAACACCCCGATCAGGATCTGCGTGATGCGCCGCTTGCCCCAACGCCAGGCTATCATCAAGAACACCGGGAAGATGATGTAATACTGCTCTTCGACCGCAAGACTCCAGGTGTGCAGCAGGGGCTTGATCTCGGCGGCGGTATCGAAATAGCCCGCCTCGCTCCAGAACAGGAAATTGGACGAAAAGAGTGCCACGGCGATCAGGCTTTCCGCGAAATCCTTGAAATCGGTGGGAAACAGCACCAGCCAGGCCACCGGCAGACAACAGAGCGACACGAAGAACAGCGCCGGCAGGATACGCCGCGCGCGCCGTTCGTAGAAATTCATCAGGCTGAAACGGTCCTCGTTCATCTCGGCCAGGATGATGGTGGTGATCAGGTAGCCCGAGATCACGAAGAACACGTCGACCCCGACATAGCCCCCGCCAAAGGCTTCGAATCCGGCATGGAACAGGATCACCGGCACAACCGCGACAGCGCGCAGGCCATCGATTTCAGCACGATACTTCAAGAAGTGTCTCCGCATGTCCACTCTATGCGCCGTTTCACATACTGACCACGCGGTTCCGAGTAAATAGCCCTTGGCCCGCCGCGGCGGATCGCGCCCTTGCAAGGTGGCGCGGCATCGGCGAAACAATGGGCTGTTTAAGCCAGTGAAAGGCCGCCCATGCCCGTGATCCGCACCGTCAAGGATTATATACGCACCATCGTGGATTTCCCCCATGAGGGGATCATGTTCCGCGATGTGACCACGCTTTTTGCCGATCCGCGCGGCTTTCGCATGGCCATCGACCAGATGCTGCACCCCTATGCGGGCGAGCAGATCGACAAGGTCGTCGGCCTTGAGGCGCGCGGCTTTATCCTGGGCGGAGCGATCGCGCATCAGCTGTCGCTGGGCTTCGTGCCGATCCGCAAGAAGGGCAAACTGCCCGGCGCGGTGATCTCCGAGGATTACCAGTTGGAATATGGCGAAGCCGTGGTCGAGATCCATGACGACGCCATTCAGCCAGGCGAAAAGGTGCTGGTGGTCGATGACCTGCTGGCCACCGGCGGCACCGCCGAGGCGGGAATCCGCCTGATCGAGCGGCTGGGCGGCGAGATCGTCGGCTGCGCCTTTGTGATCGACCTGCCCGAACTGGGCGGGCGCAAGCGGCTCGAGGCGATGGGCATGGACGTGCATGCCCTGTGCAATTTCGACGGCGCCTGACGCGCCTTGCCGGCGCACGCCGCGTTCGGCGATCACGCGCCGCGCAATCATGCGTGAAAACCGCAGACCATGCTGGACCGCGCCCGGCGATCATGTCTGAATTGCGCCATGCAAGACTGGCTACATCTCATGTCGCAACCCCAAGAGCGCCACGCGCTCGGTCGCCGGTTCGAGGCCTTCACCGAAGAGGCGTTCACCGTCCTGCGATGGGCTTTCATCGTGGGCTTCGCGCGGTTCCTGTCAGTGACCACCGGTGCATTCTGGGCGGTCGCGATTCACTGGAGCCTGAGTGCATTGCTGTTGGGATACCTGGCATCGCGCTTTCTGCTCCGGCCCGAAATCCCTGTCTTTCGCGCAACCGACAGGCGCTGGAAACGGGTCGTCCAGACGGCGATCAACATGTTGATCTGCGTCGTCGCCTTCGCATGTGTCATGTGGGGTCTGAACATTCTGGTCAGCGGTGTCGCGCAATACCGGTTCACCCCATTGCAGGGGTGAAAGCGGCCTCCGGCTAACGGTCGTAATAATCCCGATACCAGGCGACGAACCGCGCCAACCCATCCTGGATGCCGGTTTCGGGGCGGTATCCGGTCAGGCGCTGCAACAGGCTGGCATCCGCCCAGGTGGCGGGCACGTCGCCCTTTTGCATCTCCATCATGTTATGCTTGGTGCTTTCGCCCAGCGCACCCTCAAGCGCGGCCACGAAATCCATCAGGCGGACGCTGGTGGAATTGCCGATATTGACCACTCGCCAGGGCGCGACCGGCGACAGGCTGTCGCCCGGCGCGATATCCTCGGGCGTGGCGGCGCGCACCGGGGGCGCATCCATCAACAGGCGGATGGCGCGCACCAGATCGCCGACATAGGTGAAATCGCGATACATTTCGCCGTGATTGTAGATATCGATGGGCCGCCCGTTCAGGATCGCGTCGGTGAACTTGAAATAGGCCATGTCGGGGCGCCCCCACGGCCCGTAGACCGTGAAGAAACGGAACATCGTGGTGGGCAGGTTCCACAGATGCGCATAGGCATGGCCCATCGACTCGCTGGCCTTCTTGGTGGCGGCGTAGATCGTCATCTGGGTGTCGGCCTTCATCGTCTCGGCGTAGGGCATCCGCGTCTCGGCGCCATAAACCGAGCTGGTCGAGGCCATCAGCAGGTGGCGCACATCGTGGCGGCGCGCGGCCTCCATCACGTTGAAACTGCCGATCACATTGGCGTCTAGATAGGCGCGCGGATTTTCCAGGCTGTAACGCACCCCCGCCTGCGCCGCGAGATGCACGATCATGTCGGGCGCGCAGGCATCCACCGCGCGATCCAGCGCCGCACCATCCTCCAGCATCGCCTCATGAGCGGTGAAACCGGGCTTGGCGGTCAGCATCGCATGGCGTTTGCGCTTGAGAGCGACATCGTAGTAATCAGTCATCCCGTCAAAGCCATGCACCTCGATACCCTCATCGAGCAGCAGGTCGGCAAGGTGATAGCCGATGAACCCGGCGGTTCCGGTGATGAAGACCCGTGTCATGATCCCTGCCCTTCCTTCCGCTTGCCCGCGCATGCGCCTTTCGAGCGATAGCCCGAGCCGGAGCCTTGCACAAGGCGCGGGCGGGAAAACCGCGCCCCGGCACTGGCATTCCGGCCCAGTCTCGACCAAAGTCGGCGCGACCGGCCAAAAGATCCGAAAGCGCACCATGACAAACAGGACGAGGCATCATATCGTGATCGGCGATGGCGGCACCGCCGCCGCTTTTGCCGAAATGTCACGACTGAACCCCGGCGACCGGTTGAGCGTGATCGCCCATGCGCCCGAGGCCCTTGGCCGCGGTCTGGCTTACGGCGATCATGCGCCCGATGCGCCTTGGCGCTATGCCTATCTGCTCAATTCTCCTTCGGCGGCGGTGCTGCCGGATTTCGCCGACTGGCTGCGCGATCACTGGCCCCACGTGTCGCACGCCATGCAGGGCCGCCACCCTGATTGGCTGGGTTTCGGCGCCGATCATATCGAAGCGGGCGATCTGGCCGCGCTGTTCGCGCCGCGCGCTTTTTTTGGCGATTACCTCTCGCAGATGGTGGAAACCGCGCTTGCGCGCCACCAGCGAAACGGTGTCACCCTGAACCGCATCAAGGCCGGGGTGCGCGCCATCGACCATGACGGGACGCGGTTTCGCGTGACGCTCGATGATGGCCGCATCGAGACCGCCGACAGCGTCGATCTGGCCCCCGGCACCCCGGCTATGGATGCCTTTTGCACCGATGCCGGGCCGGGCGCGTTCCCCATGCTTTACGGGCGCGAAGACGCCATCGCCGCGCGGCTCAAACCCGGCAATAGGGTGATCTGCCTTGGCGCCAATGCAGCCATGCTGGATGTGCTGCGCTTCCTGCAATCACTGTTGGCTGAGCGCGACATCTCGATGACCGTGATCAGCGCGAGCGGTTTGCGCCCCGAGCCGTTGATCTGGGACCGCCCGCGCAAGCCCGATGTGGCGCCGCGCATCACCGGCCCCTTCGCCACCTGCGACGATTTTCTGGCAGCGGTCGACAGTGAAATCGCACGGATGCGGCGTGATGAGGGCGCGGGCATGTCGCAGCTTCGCCCCGGTTTCAAGAACTGGGCGACAAGCGACAAGCTTGCCGAGTTGCTGCCCGACCCCGCCGAGCGCCGCCGCGTCACCCACCCGCTGGAACGCCGCTTTCGCCGGGGCACCCATGACAGCATCGCCGACTTTCACCGCCTTCTCGCGGCCGGGCAAATCACCGAGATCATCGCCCGCGCGCGTCAAGTCACCCCTGCCGCGACCGGCGCGCGCGTGCATCTGACCACGCGCGACGGCGCGGACATGCAGCTTGACGCGCCCTTGGTCATCAACTGTGCCGGGCCGGGCGCGCGGCTGGCGCTTGATCCGCTCAGCGAAGACCTGGTGTCACGCGGTTGGCTTGCGATGGCACCCGACGGCGCGGGGCTGATGACCGGGCCGGGGCTCAGGATCGGGCCGCCGGGCCTGCGCTACCTTGCACCCACGGTGATCGAGGTGGGCGACAAGGTCTCGCCTTTTCCGCTGTTCGACATGGGCGGGCTGCGCCAGCAGGTGGCGCTGGCGAACGGCATCACCTGAGCGCCGCACAACCGCGCCCGTCTGGACATCGGGGCAAAACCGCATAGGGTTGAATTACAGGACGACCGACAGGGATGTGCCCCATCATGAAGAGCCGCCTGCGCCCCGGCGAGGAAACCGCCGAAATCACCGCGCCGCGCGAAGATGCGACGGTGCAGTTCATCGGGCGCATCGCGACGCCCTGGGCCACCCGCGACACCTGCCCCCGGCAAGGGCGGCAGGACGGCCCCGTTTGCCGCATCACGGTCTTTGAGCCATGGGTGCGCGCATTGGAGGGGATCGACGGCTACGGCCAGCTTGAAATCCTCTACTGGCTCGACCAGTCGCGCCGCGATCTGGTGCGGCAGAACCCCAAGGGCGACGGCCAGCGCTATTTCGGCACATTCGCGCTGCGCTCGCCGCAGAGGCCCAACCCGATCGGCACGGCGATGGTTGCGCTGGAACGCGTCGAAGGCGATACATTGGTGGTGCGCGGGCTCGATTGCCTCGATGGCACGCCGCTGATCGACATCAAGCCGTCGCGTTGCGAATTCTCGCCCAAGGCGCCCGACAAGCCCGGCGCACAGGACGGGCCGACATGATCGCGGCGCGCGCCTGCCTGCGCCTTGCGGCGCTGCTGCTGGCCGCGTTGGCCATGCCCGCGCCCCACGCCGCCGCGCGCGAGATCACCGACAGCGCCGCGCGCACCGTCACCCTGCCCGAACGGGTGGACACCGTCTTTGCCGCAGGCCCCCCGGCGGCGATCCTGCTTTACGTGCTGGCGCCCGACAAGATGACGGGCTGGCCCCGCGCCCTGCACGAGGGCGAACGCCCCTATATCGCCCCGCCCTATCGCGACCTGCCCGAGACCGGGCGGCTGACCGGGCGCGGCGGGGGCGCGAACCTTGAACGGGTGCTGGCCATCAACCCCGACCTGATCCTCGATTTCGGCTCGGTGCGCGACACTTATGCCGACCTGGCCGACCGTGTGCAGGCGCAGACCGGGATTCCCTATATCCTGATCAATGGCCGCTTTGACGAAACGCCAGCCGCGCTGCGCCTGCTGGGGCGCGCGCTTGGCCGCGCCGAACGAGGCGAGGCGTTGGCGACCCATGTCGAGGGCACATTCGCGCGGATCGACGCGCTGCTTGCCGATATCCCCGAGGCGGCGCGCCCGCGTGTCTACCTGGCGCGCGGACCGGATGGGCTGGAAACCGGGATGAAAGGCTCGATCAACACCGAGATCATCGAGCGCGCGGGCGGGCGCAACGTGGCCGATGATGGCGGGCGCACGCGCGGGTTGGTGCGCGCCTCGATGGAGCAGGTGATTGCCGCCGATCCCGAGATCATCGTCACCTGGGACAGGACATTCTTTGACACTGTGTTCGACGATCCGCTTTGGCAGGGGATCGCGGCGGTGCGCACGGGCCGCGTGCATCTGGCGCCGACCGCGCCGTTCGGCTGGATCGACAGGCCGCCATCGCTCAACCGGATCATCGGGCTGGAATGGATGGCGGGGCTGCTTTACCCGGATCGCTGGCAGGGAGATCTGCGCGCGGATGTGCGGGATTTCTACCAGTTGTTCTATCATGTCGACCTTGACGAAGACGCGCTTGACCGCCTGCTGGAATGGGCCGACGGGCGCCCCCCCGGATGACGGCGCGGGCGCGGCTTTCGCTGCTGCCCCGGCTGGTGCCGGGCCTGCTGCCCGGACTGGCGCTGGCCCTGCTGGCGCTGAGCTTCGGCGCGGTGCTGATCGGGCCGCTCAGCCTTTCGCCCGGCGAGGTGCTGCGCGCGCTCACCGGACAGGGCGAGCCACAGGCGCAGACGGTGATCTGGGCGATCCGCCTGCCCCGGATCGGCGCGGCGCTTTTGCTGGGGGCGGCGCTGGCGGCGGCTGGCGCCAGCTACCAGGCGCTGTTTCGCAACCCGCTGGTGTCGCCCGATATCCTTGGCGTGTCAGCCGGGGCCGGGCTGGGTGCGGTGGCGGGGATATTCCTGTCGCTGCCGGTGGCGGCGATCCAGGCCACGGCATTTGTCGGGGGGATGGCGGCGGTGGGGGTGGTCACGCTGATCGCGACGCTTGTGCGCAACACCGACCGGACCCTGACGCTGGTGCTGATCGGGGTGGTTATCGGGGCGCTGGCGGGGGCAGCGACATCGCTTCTCAAGGTGCTGGCGGACCCTTATGACCAGCTTCCGGCGATCACCTTCTGGCTGCTCGGATCGCTGGCCTCGATCACTGCGGGCGACATCCTGCCCGCCCTGCCCGCCGTGGCGCTTGGCCTTGTGCCGCTGGTGCTGCTGCGCTGGCGCATCAATGTTCTGACGCTGGGCGATGACGAGGCGCGCGCGCTTGGCATCGAGGCCGGGCGCACGCGCTTCCTGGTGATCGTCGCTGCGACGCTGATCACCGCGTCGGTGACCGCGCTGGCCGGGG
>CAZMZS010000059.1:0-15823 GCA_964570675.1 uncultured Roseovarius sp.
CGCCGAAGGTGTGATAGGCCAGCGGCACCGGGATCGGCACGTTGATGCCCACCATTCCGATATTGATCCGGTTGGCGAAGTCGCGCGCGGCGTCGCCGTCGCGGGTATAGATCGCCGTGCCGTTGCCGTATTCATGGTCCATCGCGAGGCTGATCGCCTCTTCGTAGGAGGCCGCGCGCACGGTGGTCAGCACCGGGCCGAAGATTTCCTGCGTGTAGATGTCCATGTCGGGCGTCACCTTGTCAAAGAGGTGCGGGCCGACAAAGAAGCCGTCCTCGTAGCCCTGGAGCGAGAAATCGCGCCCGTCGACCACAAGCTCGGCGCCCTGATCGACACCCGACTGCACGAGGCCGAGGATCTTTTCCTTGGCGGCGGCGGTCACGACGGGGCCGTAATCCACGTCATCGCCCGCCGTGTAGGGGCCGACCTTGAGCTTCTCGATGCGCGGCACCAGCTTTTCGATCAGGCGGTCGGCGGTTTCGTCGCCCACCGGCACGGCGACCGAGATCGCCATGCAGCGTTCGCCCGCAGCGCCGTAACCGGCGCCGATCAGCGCGTCGGCGGCCTGATCCATGTCGGCGTCGGGCATGATGATCATGTGGTTCTTGGCGCCGCCGAAGCATTGCACGCGCTTGCCGTTTGAGCAGCCGCGCCCGTAGATATATTCCGCGATCGGGGTCGAGCCGACGAAGCCGACCGACTGGATCACCGGATGATCGAGGATCGCATCCACCGCTTCCTTGTCGCCATTGACCACTTGCAGAAGGCCCTTGGGCAGACCGGCTTCTTCCATCAGTTCGGCCAGCATCAGGGGCACCGAGGGGTCGCGTTCGCTGGGCTTGAGGATGAAGGCGTTGCCGCAGGCGAGGGCGGGCGCGAACATCCACATCGGGATCATCGCCGGGAAGTTGAACGGCGTGATGCCGGCACAGACGCCAAGTGCCTGTTTCATCGAATACATGTCGATGCCGGGGCCGGCGCCGTCGGTGAATTCACCTTTCAGCAATTGCGGCGCGCCGATGCAGTATTCCACCACTTCAAGGCCGCGCTGCACGTCGCCCTTGGCGTCGGGGAAGGTCTTGCCATGCTCGGCGGAAAGCGCCTCGGCCAGCTTGTCCATGTCACGGTTGAGAAGGCGCACGAATTCCATCATCACGCGGGCGCGGCGCTGCGGGTTGGTGGCGGCCCATGCGGGCTGCGCCTCGGCGGCGATCTCGACCGCGCGGTTCAGCTCTTCGGCGGATGCCAGCGGGCATTGCGCCTGCACTTCGCCGGTGGCGGGGTTGAACACGTCGGATGTGCGCCCGGACGTGCCTTTTTGGTGCGCGCCGCCGATATAATGCGTCAGGTCTTTCATGGAGAATCCTCCCTTTATGCAATTCGCGGGCAGGGTAGCCTTGCAAATATCATCGTAAAAGAGGCAATATTCCAAAAGCGTCATGCAAAAATGCAAAGGTTTACCGCGATGGATGCTCAATGGGACGATCTGCGGATATTCCTGGCCGTGGCGCGCGCCGAAAGCCTCTCGGGCGCGGGGCGGGTGCTCAGGATCGACCCGGCCACCGTGGGGCGGCGCATCGCCCGGCTGGAAACGGATCTCGGGGCGCCGCTTTTTGCCAAATCCCCCACCGGCTATGCGCTGAGCGACGCCGGGCAACGGCTGATGGGCCATGCGGTGCGGGTCGAGCAAGCGATCGAGGGCGTGGCCGAGGAAATGGCCGGACGCGCGGGCGGCATGACCGGGCAGATCCGCATCGGCGCCCCAGATGGCGCGGCGAATTTCGTGCTGCCCCAGGTCTGTGCGCGCATCGGCGAGGCCAATCCCGATCTCGAGGTGCAGATCGTGGCGCTGCCACGGGTCTTCAACCTGACCCGGCGCGAGGCCGACATGGTGGTTGCCGTAAGCCCGCCCACCGCCGGGCGGCTGAGCGTGCAGCGCATCACCGATTACCGCCTGCACCTGGCGGCCTCGCGGCGCTATTTGCGCGCGCATCCCCCGATCACGTCGCTTGACGGTCTCAAGGGGCACCGGATGGTGGGCTATATCCAGGACATGATCTTCGACAAGGAGCTCGATTACATGCGCGAGGCGGGGGTCGAGCGGGTGACTCTGGCTTCGAATTCGGTGTCGGTGCAGGTCAACTGGGTGCGCCAGGGCGGCGGGATCGGCGTGCTGCACGATTTCTCGCTGCCGTTCGTGCGTGGCGTGGTGAAACTGCTGCCCGATTCCTTCAGCCTGACGCGCAGCTTTTATCTGGTGCGCCATGCCGATGACCGCCGGCTTGAGCGGCTCAACCGTTTCGCCGCCGCTCTGGCCGATGGCGTGCGCAGCGAGGTGGCGCGGCTGGAGGCACTGACTTGACAGGGCAGGGGTTATCGTCAACGCTGACATGAGGGGCGTATCATGCGGAGGACCGGCCATGCTCGTTCAGCAAATCCTCAAGTCCAAGGGCGATGACGGCGTATTGACGATCAAACCGGGGACGCAGGTCTCCGAAGCGGCACAGATCCTTGCGGAGCGCCGGATCGGCGGGCTTGTCGTGTCGCGCGATGGCGAACATCCCGAAGGGATCCTGTCGGAACGCGACATCGTGCGCGCGCTGGCGGTGCGCGGCGGCGGTTGCCTGACCGAGACGGTCGACGAGATGATGACCCGCAATCCGGTCTGCTGTTCGCGTCAGGACAGCTCGGATGCGGTGCTGGCGCGCATGACCGACGGCCGCTTCCGCCACATGCCCGTGGTCGAGGATGGCAAGCTCGTCGGCATCGTCACCATCGGCGACGTGGTCAAGGCCCGCCTGCAGGAGCTGTCGATGGAAAAGGACGCGCTCGAAGGCATGATCATGGGCTACTAGGCCCGCACCTTCATCTGGCGATAAATACCTCGGGGGAGTCGCCGCTTGCGGCGACGGGGGCAGCGCCCCCATAGGGCGACATTATACCCGAGCGTCTTCGGCTTGCATTCCGCTGTGCAATATTGTTGCGTGACGCCCAAGCATAAAACGGAGCCGCCCCATGCGCATCGCCCTTTACCCCGGCACCTTCGATCCGATCACCCTTGGACATCTCGACATCATCCGCCGCGCGGCCCTGCTGGTGGACAGGTTGGTGATCGGCGTGGCGATCAACCGCGACAAGGGTCCGCTTTTCTCGCTCGAGGAGCGCGTCGCGATGATCGAGGCCGAATGCGCCAAGCTCACCGATCAGACCGGCACCGAGATCATCGCGCATCCGTTCGAGAACCTGCTGATCGATTGCGCCCATGATGTGGGCGCGCGGCTGATCGTGCGCGGGCTGCGCGCGGTGACGGATTTTGAATACGAGTTCCAGATGGTCGGCATGAACCGCGCGCTCGACAATACCGTCGAGACGGTCTTTCTGATGGCCGATGCCAATCACCAGGCGATCGCCAGCAAGCTGGTCAAGGAAATCGCGCGGCTCGATGGCGATGTCAGCAAGTTCGTGACACCCCCGGTGCGCGACAAGCTGTTGGCGAAATTCAAGTGATCGCCTGAACCGCTCAGCGCCAGAAGGCCAGCCATTCGATGAGATCGGACAGTTTGCGCGCCAGAAAGATCGTCGCCGACCAGTCATAGACCCAGAAATCGACCGCCAGCCCCGCAAGAATGAGGGCGCCAAGGGCGATTGCGATGGGATTGGTCATGATCCGGGGCCTTGTCCGCTCAGCGATGCGCAACATAGATGCCAGAAGGCGAGTGGGCTGTCACGCGGGATATGTGCGCAGCCCTTGCGAGGGCGCAGCCCATCCCGCGCGCTGAGTCAATCACCCCAGCCGGCCCATCGCCACCGCCACATCGGCCATGCGGCACGAAAAGCCCCATTCATTGTCATACCATGCCAGCACCCGCACCAGCCGCCCGCCCGTGACCCGTGTCTGCTCGGGCGCGAAGATCGAGCTTTCCTCGGTATGGTTGAAATCGATGCTGACCTTGGGTTCGGGATCATAGCCCAGAACGCCTTTCATCGGCCCGGCGGCGGCCGCTGCCATGATGGCGTTCACTTCCTCCGCGGTCACGTCCTTATGAGCCACGAAGGTCAGGTCCACCGCCGAGACATTGGGCGTGGGCACGCGGATCGCCGAGCCGTCGAGCCTGCCCTTGAGATCGGGCAGAACCTCGCCCAGGGCCTTGGCGGCGCCGGTGGAGGTGGGGATCATCGACATGGCGGCGGCGCGGGCGCGGTAAAGATCCTTGTGGCGGCGATCGAGCGTCGGCTGATCGCCGGTATAGGCGTGGATCGTGGTCATGATGCCCGAGTCGATGCCGATCGATTCATGCAGCACCTTGGCCAGCGGCGCCAGGCAGTTGGTGGTGCAGGAGCCGTTCGAGATCATCCGCTCACCGGCCTGAAGATCGCCGTCATTGACGCCATAGACCACGGTGCGGTCCACGTTCTTGCCCGGTGCCGACAGCAGCACCTTGCCGGCGCCGCGCTCCAGATGCGCCTTGGCCTTGTCGCCGTCATTGAACTGGCCGGTGCATTCCAGCACCACGTCGACGCCCGACCAGTCGAGTTCGCCCATGTCATAGGTCGAGAACATCTGCATCTCGCCGCGCCCCAGGTCCATGGTGCCGTCGCCCAGGGTAATCTCGTTGGGGAAGCGGCCATGCACGCTGTCATACTTGATCAGGTGGGCGGCGGTTTCGAGCGGACCGGTGGCGTTCACCTTGACGACCTTGATGTCGTCGCGCCCGCTGGCCGCGATATGGGCGAGGGTGCAGCGGCCGATGCGGCCGAAACCGTTGATGCCGACGGTGATGGTCATGGCGATGCTCCTGTGAATATGATTGTGCGCGATATAGACGGCACGGCGCGCGCCTGAAAGGTCAAAATCGCCCGGGCGCGCGGATTCATCCCCGGATTGCAGCGCCATTTCAGTATGTTAGCGATAACGGTGCTGGCGGGCCGGGTTGACCTTGACTTGATGGCGCGAACGTTGGACCACTGGCGCGTGGTTGATCGGAGGGCCGGGTATGAGCGGGTTGATGGCATTGCTGGACGATGTGGCGGGGATCGCCAAGCTGGCGGCGGCGTCGGTCGATGACGTGGCCGGGCAGGCGGCCAAGGCGGGCAGCAAGGCCGCGGGCGCGATGATCGACGACGCGGCGGTGACGCCGAAATACATGCAGGGCTTCGCCCCGGCCCGCGAATTGCCCATGGTCATGAAGATCGCGCGCGCCTCGATCTTCAACAAGCTCGTGTTCCTGTTGCCGGCGGGTCTGCTGTTGTCGTCCTTCGCGCCTTGGCTGATCCCGCCGCTGTTGATCCTGGGCGGGGCCTATCTGTGTTTCGAGGGGGCCGAGAAAGTCGCCCATGCGCTTGGGGCGGGCAAGGGCCATGGCGGCCCGGATTCCAGCCACAGTGAGGGCGATGTGGCGCATCTGGAGGAAGCCAAGGTCGCGGGCGCGATCAAG
Organism: uncultured Roseovarius sp.; assembly: GCA_964570675.1. Lineage (GTDB taxonomy): Bacteria > Pseudomonadota > Alphaproteobacteria > Rhodobacterales > Rhodobacteraceae > Roseovarius. The sequence goes on from CAZMZS010000059.1 coordinate 5,436, forward strand.
ACGGATTTCATCCTGTCGGCCGAAATCATGACCATCGCGCTGGCGGCCATCCCCGAAAGCAATATCTGGCTGGAGGCCGCGACGCTGGCGATGGTCGCGGTGGGGATCACGGTGCTGGTCTATGGCTCGGTGGCGCTGATCGTGAAGGCGGATGATGTCGGGCTGTTCATGGCCGAGCGTGGACGCTTTGCCGTTACCCGCGCGGTGGGGCGCGGGATTGTCCATGCGATGCCGGGCTTCCTGAAACTGCTGATGATCGTCGGTACCGCGGCGATGCTGTGGGTGGGAGGCTCGATCATACTGCACGCGCTGGCGGAAATGGGTTACACGGCGCCTTATGACTGGATTCACCATGTCGCGGTCGGGGCCGCAGAGGGTATGGGCGACTGGCAAGGCGTCGTTGAATGGGCCGTAACGGCTGGGATCGACGGGGTCTTCGGACTGGCGCTCGGGATGCTGCTGATCCCCATTGGCGTGAAGGTGATCAAGCCGCTCTGGACGCGCGTGATGCCCGCCTGAGCGGATGATGGCGCGCCAGCCTCTGACTGACGGGGCAAGCCCGCGCCGCGCTGCACCAAGACCGTTTGAGCAGCGGAAAACCCGATTTCCGTGCTAGGCTGCGCCTGCCTCATATTCAGAGGCGGGGGAGAAATTCATGAAAATCGCAGTCGTTCAGTATGCACCGGTCTATCTCGACCTTGAGAAATCCATGCAAAGGGCGGTTGAAATCGTCGCGGAGGCCGCGGGGCAGGGATGCGCAATGGTGGTGTTCCCGGAGACCTGGCTGCCGGGATATCCGACCTTCGTCTGGCGCTTGCCGCCCGGGGCGGGGATGGGCAAGACGGACGAGCTATACGCCCTGTCGCAGGCGAATTCGGTCGATCTGGGCAAGGGCGGGCTTGCGCCCTTGCAGGAGGCGGCGCGCGAAAGCGGCGTCGTCGTGGTGATCGGCTATCAGGAGATCGATTCCGGTGTCAGCGGCAGCACCCTGTTCAACAGCTGCGCGATCATCGACGCGGATGGCCGTCTGGCCAACAATCACCGCAAGCTGATGCCGACCAACCCCGAGCGGATGGTCTGGGGTTTTGGCGACGGCTCGGGGCTTAATGTGGTCGAGACGGCGGTGGGGCGCGTCGGCGCGCTGATCTGCTGGGAAAACTACATGCCGCTGGCGCGCTATGCGCTTTATGCGCAGAATATCGACATCTACGTGGCCCCGACATGGGATAGCGGCGCGACATGGCTGGCGACGATGCAGCATATCGCGCGAGAGGGCGGTTGCTGGGTCGTGGGATGTGCAACGGCGCTGGAGGCTGCGGATATCCCTGCCGGTATCCCTTATCGCGACGAGCTGTTTCCCAACGAGGACGAGTGGGTCAATCCGGGCGATGCGGTGATCTACAAACCCTTTGGCGGGGCGGTCGCGGGGCCGATGCACAAGGAAAAGGGTCTGCTCGTCGCCGATATCGACGTTGCGGCCGCGCGCGCATCACGGCGCAAGTTCGACGCGAGCGGGCATTATGCGCGCCCTGATGTGTTTTCCTTGTCGGTCAACAGAGAGGCACAGCGGCCCGTGACCTTCGGCTAGATCAGAACGCCCCCATCGCAAGGCCCGCGGCAAGCGCTTGGCCAAGCTCGCCACAGGCGGTCAGTTCATGTTGCGGGATGGTCTTGGGGGCGAGGATCGCTTCGGGTGTCTGCGCATGGGTGCAGACAATCAGCGCCTCCTGCACGGGTTTGAGCCGCCAGCCCTGCGCGATGCGGGCGATCTGGCGGGCCGCGTTGGTGCCGTCGGAACCGGCGCAGATCATCTGGGCATAGGCGCGCCCTTCGATCCGGCCCAGCACGGGGTAATAGCAGCGATCGAAGAAATCCTTCATCACGCCGGAGATGGCGGCGAGGTTTTCGGGTGCGCAAAAGAGATAGCCATCGGCGCGCAAGATGTCATCCGGCCCGGCGTGATCGGCGGCAAGGAGGCGGCTGTCGGCCTCGGTGCGCGCCGCCTCATGCGCGGCCTCGGCCATCTGGCGGCTGCCGCCAGTGCGCGAATGATAGACGATCAGAAGCTCTGTCATGCGGGAGACGGTAGCGGCGGGGCGCGCACAAGGAAAGAGGCGCGGGCAGGCGGGAGGCGCGTGTGAGCGCCTCCCGCAGCGTCATTCTCAGAGCAGCGATTTCACCTTGTCGGCGACGGCTTCGGCGGTGATGCCGAATTTTTCGAACAGGGTTTCAGCCGGGGCCGAAGCGCCAAAGCTGTCCATGCCGACGAAACCGGCCTTCTGTTCACGTCCGCCCTGGCCCAGAAGCCAGCGATCCCAGCCCTGCCGCATCGCCGCTTCGACGCCGACGCGCACCGCGCCGCCGGGCAGCACGCGCTTGCGATAGGCGTCGTCCTGCGCGGCGAACAACTCCATGCAGGGCATCGAGACGACACGGGTGCCGATGCCTGCGGCCTCGAGCATGTCGCGGGCGGCCATCGCAACGGAGACTTCCGAGCCGGTGGCGATCAGGATCGCCTGCCGTTTGTTCTGGGCATCGGCCAGAACATAGGCGCCCTGTTCGGTGAGGTTCTTGTTCTTGTGCTCATGGCGCAGCGTCGGCACGCCCTGGCGCGTCAGCGACAGCACCGACGGCGTATCCGTGGAGCGCAGCGCGATTTCCCAGGCCTCGGCGGTTTCCACCGTGTCGCAGGGGCGGAACACCCAGGTGTTGGGGGTTGCGCGGCTGATGGCCAGATGTTCGACCGGCTGGTGGGTCGGGCCGTCCTCGCCAAGGCCGATGCTGTCATGGGTCATGACGAAAACCGTGGGCACCTTCATCAGCGCCGCAAGGCGCATGGCCGGGCGGGCGTAGTCGGTGAAGCACATGAACGTGCCGCCATAGGGGCGGATGCCACCGTGCAGGGCCATGCCGTTCATCGCCGCCGCCATGCCGTGTTCGCGGATGCCCCAATGAATGTAACGCCCCTTGCGGTTATCAACGTCAAAGACGCTCATGTCGCCTGAGCGGGTGTTGTTGGAGCCCGACAGATCAGCCGAACCGCCCACGGTTTCGGGCATGATCGGGTTGACCACTTCGAGCACCATTTCCGAGGATTTGCGGGTGGCCACCTTGGGCTGTTCTTCGGAGACCTGCTTTTTCAGCGCCTTGATGCGGGCCGAAAGGGATTTCGGCGCCTCGCCAGCGAAGACGCGGGCGAATTCCTTTTGGCGGCGCTCGGAGGCTTCACCGAGGCGGGCATTCCAAGCGTCGCGCTCGCCAGCGCCGCGCGCGCCGATGGTTTCCCAGGCCGATTTCACGTCGGCGGGCACCTCGAAGGGGCCATGGGGCCAGCCATAGGCCTGTTTGGCGGCGGCCAGCTGATCGGGGTCGGTCAGCGCGCCGTGACCCTTGGAGGTGTCCTGCGCGGCATGGCCAAGCGCGATATGAGTCTTGCAGGCGATCATGCTGGGCTTGCGCGATTTGCGCGCGGTGGTGATCGCGGCATCGATGGCCGCCGGGTCGTGCCCGTCGATTTCCAGCACCTGCCAGCCCGACGCGCGGAAGCGTTTCACCTGATCGGTGCGATCCGAAAGATCGACCTTGCCGTCGATGGTGATGCTGTTGTTGTCCCAGAACACGATCAGCTTGCTCAGCGCCTGACGCCCGGCGATGCCGATCGCCTCGTGGCTGACGCCTTCCATCAGGCAGCCGTCACCGGCGATGACATAGGTGTAGTGATCCACCAGCTTGCGCCCGAAGCGCGCGCGCAGCATTTCCTCGGCCATGGCGAAGCCGACGGCGTTCGATATCCCCTGGCCGAGCGGCCCGGTGGTGGTCTCGATCCCGGAGGCGAGGAAGTTTTCCGGATGCCCGGCGGTCTTGGCGCCCCATTGGCGGAAATTGCGGATCTCGTCGAGCGTGATGTCGCGGTTTCCGGTGAGGTAGAGCAGCGAATACAGCAGCATCGAGCCATGCCCCGCCGACAGGATGAACCTGTCACGGTCGGGCCATTCGGGGGCGGCAGCGTCGAATTTCAGATGTTTTTCGAACAGCACCGTGGCCACGTCGGCCATGCCCATCGGCATGCCGGAATGGCCGGAATTGGCGGCATGCACCGCATCCAGCGTCAATGCGCGGATGGCGGCGGCCTTGGTCCAGTGATCGGGATTGGCAGAGCGCAGGGCAGCGATATCCACGGGGATCTTCCTTTGAATTGGCTATCTCTGGGCGCTCAATATCAGGACGGGGTCAAAGATCAAGCGCGCCCGGTGCGATCTGCGCTAAGGGGGCGCAATTCCTGCAGGGTTTCGCTAAACTCGGGTCCAATCCGGCAAAACCGCGATTCGCGCGCGACGCGGGGCCGGCAAAGAACCGCAAGAAGGGGCGACGCCATGAGCGACATCGACGAGCTTCAACGCCGTATCACGGCGGCGCTGGACCGGATCGCGCAAGGTCTGGAGCAGCAGGGCACGGGTAAGGGGCAAGCAGCCGCGCCCGGCGAAATCGAGGAACTGGAAGCGCAGCTTGAGGATGAGCGGCTGGCCAATGCCCAGCTGGGCGAGCGGGTGCGCAAGATGAAGGAACAGCTGGCCGGGCTGGAAGCCGCCGCCGCCGGGGCACGCAGCGAGACGGCTGCCCGCATCGAGACGCTGGATCAGGAGCTTCAGTCGCTGCGCAAGGCCAATCAGCAGCTGCGTGAATCCAATGAGTCGCTGCGGGCCGCCAATAGCGAGGGTGTGGGCGAGCCGCATCTGATCAACAAGTCGATGCTGGCCGAACTGGAAGGGCTGCGCGCCAGCCGTGCCAGCGACCGTGCCGAGGCCGACACGATCCTCGCCGAGATGGGGCGCGTCCTGAGCGACGGCCCCGGTGACGAAACCCGACCGGAGGATGCGTGATGCCCGAAATCGAGATTCAGATCGGTGGTCGCAGCTTCGACGTGGCCTGTCAGGAGGGCGAGGAAAGCTACCTGAGGGCCGCCGCCAAGCTGTTGGACGAGGAGGCCTCGGTGCTGAGCGCCCAGATCGGCCGCATCCCCGAGGCGCGGCTGTTGCTGATGGCGGGGCTGATGCTGGCCGACAAGACCGCCGGGATCGAGGACAAGCTGCGCCGGATGGAGGATCGCATGGCCGAAAAGGAGGCCGAGCTCGATCAGCTGCGTAATGCGCCCGCGCCCGCGCCCCAGACCATCGAGGTGCCGATCGTGCCCGCCAGCGTCAACGAGGCCATGGCCGAGATCGCCGCGCGCGCCGAGGCGCTGGCCGATCAGGTGGGCGCGCCTGCGTCGGGCAGCGGCGACTGATGCGAAACCCGCGCCGCTGCGATTGACCAGCGGCGCGAACCCTGTCTAGATGCGCCCGATATGACAGGGAGCATTATCATGAAATTCGGTTCCATCACCGCCGCGGCCATGCTGGCCGCTCTGACCGCTTTGCCCGCCGGGGCGGAGACCCGCGTGACCTATAAATCCGCCAAGACCGCCTCGTCCTATTACCAGATGGGCGTGCAGATCGCCGAAGCGATGCAAGAGGCATCTGATGGCGAGATCAGCGTCACCGTCGAGGAAAGCCAGGGCTCTGTGCAGAACGTCATGGAAGTGCGCGCGCGCGGCGCCGATTACGTCTTCACGACGCCCCCGGCGCTGGTCGGGCTGGCGCAGGGCGGCAAGGCGATGTTCGAAGGCAAGGGCGACCCGGCCTTTGACGAGATCCGCGCGCTGTTCCCGATCCCGTCGCTGACCATGCATTTCGTGATGTCCGCCGAAAGCGGCGTCACCGGCTTTGACGACATGGCAGGCAAGACGATCCTGCTGGGCAAGGGCAGTTTCGGGGCGCGCGAGGGTGAGAAATATCTCGGGCTGTTCGGTGTCGCCGACGAGGTCGAGATTGCCGATGTCGAGCTGAGCAACGCGGTCCCGGCGCTCAAGAACGGCCAGATCGACGGTTTCGTGACCGCTGGTTCCTGGCCCGCGCCCAACGTGGTCGAGGCCGCCGCCTCGACCGGGGTCACGGTGCTGTCGCTCAGCGACGAGCAGATCGCGGAAACCAAGCGCACCAAGCTGGTGATCCCGGCGGGCACCTATGCCGGGCAGGACGCCGATATCGCCACCACCTCGCTGCCGGTGGCGGCCTATACCACCACCAAGATGGATGACGAGACCGCCTATCAGCTGACCCGGACCTTTTGGGAAAGCCAGGAGCGGCTTGGCAAAAGCGCCGCCTGGTGGAAAGGCGTCGATGCCGGGCTGATGGAGAACATCACCGGCAAGATCCACCCCGGCGCGCAACGCTATTACGAAGAGGCCGGGATCGCCCTGAGCGACGCGCAGAAGTGAGCCTGACCGACACCGAAAGCCCCGCGCCAGCCGGTCTGGCGCGGGTGTTCTGGGCCAGCTTCGCGCTGGCCTCTGTCGTTTTCCATATCGGTCTCGTCTTCTCGGGCCTCGTGCCCAACCTCGTGAGCCGCCCGCTGCACCTTGTGTTCGTGCTGCCCTTCGTGCTGGTCTGGGGGCGCGAGGGTCATGCGCGCAGGAGCGGCCTCTTGCTGACGGCGCTTGGCGTCGGGGCCGCGCTCTGGGTGGCCTTCAGCCATAACGCGCTGGCCGATCAATACGGTTTCCTGGAAGGGCAAGGGCAGGTGATGATCGCGATCCTGCTGATCTGCGTCGTGCTCGAGGCGGCGCGGCGCGCGATCGGCTGGCCCTTGCCGCTGGTCGCGGCGGCGGCGCTGCTCTATGGGCTGTTCGGCCAGCATATTCCGGGCCGCTTCGGCCATTCCGGCACGCCGCTTGAAAGTTTCCTCGGCACGCTCACCATCGCCGAGGGCGGGCTCTGGGGGTCGCTGACGGCGGTGTCGGTCAATGTGGTGGCGATCTTCGTCATCTTCGGCGCGGTGCTGAATGCGGGCGAGGCCGGTCAGGGCTTCATGAATGTCGCCGCCGCCGCCGCGGGGCGGCTCAGGGGCGGGGCGGCCAAGGTCTCGGTGCTGAGCTCGGCGCTTTTCGGTTCGATCTCGGGCTCGGCCTCGGCCAATGTCGCCTCGACCGGAGCGATCACGCTGCCGGCGATGGATCGGCTGGGGTATCCCCGGCGCATCGCCGGCGCGGTCGAGGCGGTGGCCTCCTCGGGCGGACAGATCATGCCGCCATTGATGGGGGCCGGGGCCTTCGTGATGGTTGAACTCACGGGCACGCCCTATACGGCGATCATGGCGGCGGCGGCGCTGCCTGCGGCGCTTTACTTCTGGGCGGTCTGGATAGGGATCGACGGCTATGCGCGCCGCTTCGATCTGAGCGGGCTCGCCGCCAAGGACCGCCCGGCCTTGCGCGATGTGGCGATCACCTCGGGCTTTTTCCTCGTGCCTTTCGCGCTGCTGTTATGGGGAATGTTCGCGCTTGGCGTCACGCCGCAATATGCCGCGTGCCTGGCGATCTTCGCGGGTGCGGCGCTGTTGCTGACGGGGGGCGATCTGCGGCTCGACCTCGGGCGCGCTGCGCGACGCGCAGAGACCGCGATCCTGACGGCGGGGCGGCAGGTGGCGCTGATCGGCTCTATCATCTTCTGCGCCTCGCTGGTGATCGGCGTGCTGGGGGTCACGGGGCTCGGGGTCAAGATCACCTCGCTGATCCTGTCGGCCTCGGGCGGGCTCCTCTGGCCATCCCTGCTTCTCACGGCCTTTGCCTGCCTCATTCTGGGCATGGAGGTGCCCACGACGGCGGCCTATGTGATCTGTGTCTCGGTGGCGGGGCCTGCGCTGATCGAGCTGGGAATGGATCCGCTTCAGGCCCATCTTTTCGTGTTCTGGTATGCGCTTCTCTCGACGATCACGCCGCCGGTCTGCGGCGCGGTCTTCATTGCCGCGGGCATGATCGGGGAAAACTGGCTGCGCGTGGCGCTGACCGCCATGGCGCTCGGAGTCGGGCTCTACCTCATCCCGCTTGGCATGGTGGCCAACCCGGACCTCATCGCGCTGGCCCAATCCCCCGGCGCGGCGCTGTTGGCGGCGCTCAAGATCGGGATCGGCCTTGCCATGGTCAGCTGGGCGCTGGTGCGGCGCAAGGCGCTCTGGCTGCGTGGCGGGGCGCTGGCGGGTGGGCTTCTGGCGGTTCTCTGGCCGCTCTGAAACGCCGCCCGGCCGCGCAGTTCATCTGGCCGAAAATACCTCGGGGGTGAATTGGCCGAAGGCCAAGAGGGGGCTGGCCCCCTCCTGTCGCGCGCTCAAGGCGCGCAATGCCTGCTCGTGGATCAGGCGTTGGCTTCGCGGATCTTCTCGGCGGCGTCTTTGTCATAGGTGACGGCGTTCTGCTCGAACAGCTGATCAAGCTCGCCCGAGAGGGTCATCTCGGTGATGATGTCGCAGCCGCCCACGAACTCGCCCTTGACGTAAAGCTGCGGAATGGTCGGCCAGTCGGAATAGTCCTTGATGCCCTGGCGGATGTCCTCGTCGGCCAGCACGTTCACGTCCTGGTAGCTCACGCCCATGTAATTCAGAACACCCGCCACGCGGCTGGAAAACCCGCATTGCGGCATGTCCCTGGTGCCTTTCATGTAAAGCACCACGTCATGGCCCTTGACGGTTTCTTCGATGCGGTTCTTTGCGTCGGTCATCATGTGCCTTTCAGGTCTGGTCTTGCCCGCTTTTAGCGGGCGTCTGGTTTTCGGTTTCGGTCTCGCTATCGGTTTCGGGCGGTGTGTAGCTGGGTGCGTCCTCGTCTATGTCATAGGCCGAACGCTTGTTGTCCGAGCGACCATGCACCATCCAGCGGCGGTATTCCAGCCAGCCCGCGCGCAGGAAAATCAGGACGAAGGGGATCAGGGCAATGATGATCACCGGCTGGGCGACGAGGTTCGCGACATCGCCCGTTTCGAACGGGTTCTGCGGTAGTTCGCCCTGTGTTGACAAGCGTGGCTCTCCTTGGGGTCATGGCGGCGGGCGTCTGGTCATTGCGTTGCGTTGCGATTTGGCTTTTGGGCGCTTGCGGGCACGAAGCCGCGGGCATATTGCTGCGGGTCGCGGGTCACGCGGATCACCCCGCCATGGCCGCCCCCGGCGCCGCCCGAGGCATAGCCGATATCGACCAGCTGATCACCCTGACCGGGGTCGCAGCCACGCGCCGGTTTGCGCTCCGACACGGCCCGGCTGCGCGCCAGGGCCGCCACGAGGACGATCACGGCGACAAGGCCAAGGATGACCGGCAGCGCCTCCATCGGGTCAGTCGGGCGCCTTGGTGGTCAGCGCCAGCGCGTGCAGATCGCCATTGGCCCCGTCCATCTTGCCCTTGAGCGCGGCATAGACGGCGCGTTGCTGCTGCACGCGGTTCATGCCCTTGAACGAGGCGTCGATCACCTCGGCCGCGTAATGGTTCCCGTCGCCGGCCAGATCGGTGATGGTGATGCTGGCCTCGGGAAAGGCGGCGCGGATCAGCTCCTCGATTTCCTGGGCTTGTATCGGCATCGGCGCGTCTCCTTCGTTGGGTCTGTCATGGATGTAGAACGCGAAAGGGGTCTGTGCAAGATGCGGGGGCGGCGCGCCCTGGGCCGACGTACCGTGAAGGGTCAGGCGAAATGCGCGGCGAAACCGTTGCGGAAGACCTGCGAAAGCTCTGCCAGCGGCGCCTCGGCGCCGCCGATGCGCACCGCGTCGCCGGTAAAGCGCCCGACGCTCTGGATCGACACGCCGGCGCGCCCGGCCTCGATCATCAGCGCCTCGGCCTGGTCGAAATTGCACGCGATGAGATAGCGCCCCTGATCCTCGCCAAAGAGAACGGCGGTGTCGGCCTCGTCAAGATGCACGCCGACGCCCGCCGCCTCGGCCATCTCGAAGGCGGCCAGTGCCAGCCCGCCATCCGAAAGGTCGGTGCAGGCCTTGATCAGCGCATGGTTGGCGCGGATGAAATCGCCATGGCGTTTTTCGGCCTCCAGATCGACCGGCGGCGCGTCGCCCTCGACCCGGTTATAGACCTCGGCCAGAAGTGCGGATTGCCCCAGATGGCCGGTGGTTTCGCCCAGCACCAGCGCCACATGCCCGTCGCGCACGTCGCCAGTGATCGCGGTCTCGGGGTCCCGGATCAGGCCCACGGCGCCGATGGTCGGGGTGGGCAGGATCGCCTGACCGTCGGTCTCGTTATAAAGCGAGACATTGCCCGAAACAATCGGCATGTCGAGCGCCGAAACCGCGGCGGCGATGCCTTTGATCGCGCCGACGAACTGGCCCATGATCTCGGGTTTTTCGGGATTGCCGAAATTCATGTTGTCGGTTGTCGCCAGCGGCAGCGCGCCAAGGGCGCTCAGGTTGCGATAGGCTTCGGCCACGGCCTGTTTTCCGCCCTCGACCGGGTTGGCCTTGACGTAGCGCGGGGTCACGTCCGAGGTGAAGGCCAGCAGCTTGTCGGTGCCATGCACGCGGAT
>CAZMZS010000060.1:0-15713 GCA_964570675.1 uncultured Roseovarius sp.
ATGTTAGTTTCGCTCCGCCAAAGGTGAGAATTTATACCGTCGCGGCGCGTTGGCGCATCTTGCGTTGGGGACCGGCTTGGCGCAACTTTGAAGGTGAATTCCGACCTCTGCACCGCTGATCTCGGACGGGGGTCCATAACGCAGGTCAGAGGGCAAGGGACAGGCATCATGCTGCATTTCGAGCGATCAGAATTCGACATGAGACTCGCGGCGGCGCGCAAACTCATGAAACGCGACGGTCTCGATGCGCTTCTGGTCTTTTCTCAGGAAAGCCATTTCTATCTGACAGGGTTCGACACCAAGGGTTTCGTGTTCTTTCAATGCGCGCTGGTGACGGCGGACGAGGCGCCGGTGATCCTGTTGACGCGCCGTCCCGACCTGGAACAGGCGCGACGCACCTCAATCATCGAGGATATCCGCCTGTGGTACGATGCGCCGGGGGCCGACCCGACTTCGCAATTGCAGGACATCATGACCGAAAAAGGGTTGAAGGGCGCGCGGGTGGGCATTGAGCTGCGCAGCTTCGGGCTGACCGGCGACAATCACCAATTGATGCGCCAGCGGTTCGAGGGCTGGTGCACGATGGTTGACGCATCTCACTTGGTGCGCGAATTGCGGCTGATCAAGTCCGAGACCGAGATTGCCTATGTCCGGCAGGCCGCCGCACTGGCCGACCAGTCGCTGGAAGCGATGGTGGACGCCGCTGGCCCCGGCGTGTTCGAGGGCCGCATCGCCGCCGCCGGGATCGCGCCGATCCTCGAAGGTGGCGGCGACATGCCGCCGTCGGGGCCGGTTCTGGGCTCGGGCGACCGGGCGTTGCTGGTGCGCAGCGCCACGGGATACCGGCACCTGGACGCCGAGGACCAGCTGACCATCGAACATGCGGGCAGCTACCGGCATTATTGCGCCTGCCTGATGCGCACACTGACAATCGGCAGTCCAGGTGCGGCGCATCGCGCGATGTTCGATGCGACACGCGACGCGATCACCGCCATGACCGACGCCGCGCGCAGCGGCAATACAATCGGGCAGATCGACGACGCGCATCGCGCCACATTCGACGCGGCGGGTTTTGGCGAAGCGCGCATGTCGGCCTGCGGCTATTCCCTCGGCGCGACCTATTCGCCCTCGTGGATGGATGTGCCGCCGATCATCCATTCCGGCAACGACATGCCGATCCGAGCCGGGATGATCCTGTTCCTGCATGCGATCCTGATCGACGGGCCGCGCAACCTTGCCATGTCCGCGGGCTACACGATCCTGACCCGCGACGGTGGCGAGGCCCCCGAGGTTCTGAGCCGCCTGCCGCTGGAGCTTATCAGCCGCTAGGCGCGCCCGTCGGCACGCTCGAGGCGGTCACGCAGCCATGCCCAGCCGATCGCCGCAGTCATTGCCGGGCGGCGCAGCGCGTGGAAGGGCAGCGGGCGCATGGGTGTCACGGGCAGCGGCAGGCCGTCGGTGCTGTCCCTTATCACCGCCTCGGCCAGAGCCTTGCCAACGGCGGGGGCGATGGCCACGCCGCGCCCGCTGAACCCGATCACCGCCCAGAAACCCGGCTCGGGGTGATGAACACGCAGGGCGCGTTCGGGCGTCAGATCGACATGTCCGGCCCAGCGATAGCGCAATGGAATGTCGCCGACCTGTGGGAAACACTTTCGCATGGTGGCTTCGAGCCTTGCGAGATGGGCGGGCTTCATCGCCTCGCCCCCAGTCGAGCCGCGCCCGCCAAAGACCAGGCGGCCTTGCTCGTTCAGGCGGAAATACAGCAGCAGGCGGCGCGTATCGCTGAGGACGTGATCCTCGGGCAGGATCGTTGCGCGCACGTCGGCAGGCAGCGGTTCCGTGGCGATCTGAAGCGACTGCATCGGCAGGATGCTACGCTGCAAGGCGGGCACGAGGTCACCTGAATAGGCGCCTGTCGCCAGCACGATCTGATTGCAGCGCACACTGGCGCCGGGCGTGGTGACGCGCCATCCATCGCCTTGGCGCTCGATCCGCCGCGCAGGGCTGGCGGCGTGAAGACGTGCGCCCAGGCGCTGCGCCGCATACGCCATCCCGCGCGCCAGCGACATCGGATTGAGCCCGCCGCCGCTGGGATCGAGATAGCCGGCGACATAGTCATTGCAGCCGGTCAGCGCCGCGACCTGGTCGCGTTCCAGCATACGCACATCGCGCCCGCGTGCCTGCCATTGGCGCGCACGTTCTTTGATCGCGGGCAATGCGGATTGCGAATGCACCGCATGAATCCACCCATCACGGTGGAACGCGCAATCAATTCCGTGACGCGCGATCAGGTCAGCGACAAGATCGCCGCCGCCCGCGCCCAGATCGGCCATCGCCCCGCCCAGTTCCGGGCCGTGGCGCGCGATCAGGTCTTCGGGATTGTCCTTGAAACAGGGGATCAGCTGACCGCCATTGCGCCCCGATGCGCCCCAGCCGAAGCCGTGCGACTCGAGCAGTATCGTGTCGCAGCCGCCCTCGGCCAGGTGAAGCGCGCAGGAGAGCCCGCAAAATCCGCCGCCGATGACCACGACATCCGCGCGCTCGTCGGCCGCGAGGGCGGGCGCCTCGGGTTCCGGCTGCGCAGTGGCCTGCCAGAGCGAATCCGGGGCCACGGTGCCGATCACTGTCCTGATCCGACGCTCAGGTAATCCCAGGCCGAAAGAACGTGGGTGCGCACGACATGCAGGAACTCTTCGATATCCACATGCTCGTCATGCGAGCCCATGCCATGCGGGTAAGGCCCGTAGACATAGGCCGGTACGCCGTGATGACGCCAGAGGCGCGCATCGGTGCCGCCGAGGCTGACGATCGGTGTCGGGCGGGGATGGCCGAAGGCCTCGACATTGCGCTGCAGGATGGAAACCATCTCGTGATAAGGGTCGCACCAGGAGGGCGCATCGCCGCCAACCACCTCCCATTCGACGCCCGGATGGCGCGCGGCGATCTCTTCGATCCGGGGCAGAAGATCGGATTTGTCCATACCCACGGGCAAGCGCAGATCGGCGGTAAAGCGGCATTCCGTGGGGATCATGTTGGCCTTCTCGCCCCCCTTGATCAGGCCGATATTGAGTGTCACGCATGATACCAGATCGCCCGCGCCCGCGCCCATCATCCGGTCCATCACCGGGCGGCCCGCGTCCACCGCGCTGGCGACGTTATGAGGCAGATCGCCTTCGAGTTCGGTCAGTTCCTCAAGATCGCGCGCGACGTCCATCGCCACCTTGGTGGCGCTTTCGGTGGCATGCACATAGGCGCCATGCGCGCCCTTGGCACGGACCGTGAATTCAACCCAAAGCGGGCCGCGTTCACCAAAGCGGATGGACTCGGGCCCGCCGGGTTCGCCGTTGAGAAGGCAGTCGCCATGCACCTCGGGGTGATGTTCCATCAGGTAACGCGCGCCCCACGGACCGAATGTTTCCTCGTCCGACACGCAGGTCAGCGTCAGCTTACCGCAAAGATCAGCCTGCAACCTGCTGAGCAGGCAATAGGTTATGATCGACGCGGTGGTACCCGGCTTCATATCACAGGCACCCCGACCATAGATCTTGCCGTCGACCTCCGCGCCGGCCCAGGGATCGTGGCTCCAGCCGTGGTGATCCTCGGGGACGGGAAAGACATCCATGTGACCGTTCAGCACCAGATGCCGCCCCGGTGCGCCACCTTCCAACGCCGCCACGATATTGGGCATCTGGGGGTGCGGGTCAATGATCCGGTAGGCAAGCCCCGCCGCATCGAGATGATCGCGCAACACCTGCGCGGCATCGAGCGTGTCGCCGGGTGGATTGGGCGAGCGCGCACGCAGGAAAGCCTTGAGCAACGCGATGATGTCATCGTGCTCTTCGTCAAGCCAGGCGAGGATGCGCTCGCGGCCCTGTTCGTGTTTCGAGGTCATGAACGGCTCCTTTCAATCCGGTCGCGCAGGCGGAACCACATCAGGATGAGCGGCAGCACCCAAGGGTTGCCACGATAGCCGGGGAAGGTTGGAAAGCGCCCCTCGGCGAAGGCGCTTTCGCTATTGCCCCGCAGCATCATGCGCGCTGTCTGGTAGCCCATCCAAGTCTGCATCGCGACGCCGCTACCCTGACACCCAAGGGCGAAATGCACGCCCTCATGTTCGCCCAGATGCGGAATGAAGTCGAACGTGAAGGCGACGTGGCCGTTCCAGCTATGGCTGATGCGCACATCTTCGAGCTGCGGCCAGACCCGTGTCATCACCCTGTGCAGACGGCGCGCGCTTTCGCGTGGGTCCATCGCCGCCGTGCCGACGCGCCCGCCCCACAGAACCCGCTTGTGATCGGGCGACAGGCGGAAATAACTGAGAACCCGACGGGTATCGGCAAGTCCGCGGGCATTGGGCACCAGTTCGCGTGCCAGTTCGGGGGGAATTTCCTCGGTGGCGATCAGGAAGCTCGCGACCGGCACGACGCGGCGGCGGAACCATGGCACCTCGCGTCCGGTATAGCCGTTGGTGCCCAGCATGACCCTGCCCGCGCGGACCGTGCCCCGGTCGGTTTCGATACGCCAGCCATCCGGGCCGCGCGTCATGCCTGTCATGTGGGTCTGCCCGAGCAGGGTCGCGCCCGCGCGCTGAGCCGCGTCGGCCAGCCCGCGCACATATTTCGCCGGATGGATCGTCGCCGCACCCTCGGCCACCTGGCCGCCGCGATAGAAATCGGTCCCGATCTCCTCGCGCTGGCGTTCGGGCGGGACCATGCGCACAGGTTCGCCGGTCAGTTCCTCGGTCAGTTCGGCGCTACGCGCCAAGGCGTCGTAATGCCCCCGCGTCCAGGCGCAGGAGAACCGCCCGACCCGCGCGAAATCGCAGTCGATTCCCTCGCGGGTGATCAGATTGTCAATGAATGGCAGCGTGCCAGCCGCCTCTTTCATGAGCCGGGTCGCGCGTTCCTGGCCGACTTCGTTGACCAGGCCGTGTTCGGCATGTTTGAGCCCGCCGGACACCAGCCCGCCATTGCGCGAGCTGGCGCCCTGCCCGATCCTCTTGGTGTCGAGCACTGCGCATTCGGTCCCGTTGCGCGCCAGTTCCAGCGCACAGGACAGGCCCGCATAACCGCCACCGATGATGCAGACATCAACCCGGCCCGGCATGGCCTGGGCCGCGCCGATGCCGGGGCGCGCCGCATCCCACCAGTAAGGCTGCGCCTTGAAATCGGCGGTAAGGATATGATCGTCGCTCATGGCCGGGCCTCAATCCCGTTTCGATTGCAGAAATTGCGAAAGTGCCAGGAGCACGATCGACAATCCGATCAACAGGGTCGAGATGGCCGCGATGGTCGGGTCGATCTCGTCGCGCAGTGCCAGGAACATCCGCCGAGTCAGGGTCGCTTTGTCGCCGCCCGCGATCAGCAGGGCGATGACCACCTCGTCAAGCGAGATGATGAAGGCCAGAAGCGCCGCCGACAGGACCGAGTTGCGGATCTGCGGCAGTGTCACGGTCAGGAAGGCCCAGGGGCGTGATGCGCCCATGGAGCGCGCGACCATCTCCTGGTTGATGTCGAAGTTGCGCATCCCCGCCGTCACGGTGATCAACACCAGCGGAATGGCCAGGATCGAATGCGCCAGCACCAGTCCGAGGATCGTCGAGTTCAGCCCCACCGGCGCGAAGGTCAGGAATATCCCGACCGCCAGCAGGATCACCGGGATGATCATCGGCAGGGTCAACAGCACCGAGACATATTTGCCCGCCTTGACCCGGCTGACATGCAGCCCGTAGGCCGCCAGCGTCCCGGTGATCGTGGCGACCACCATGGTCAGCCCCGCCACCTGCAGCGAGACCACCGTCGCGCGTCGCCATTCGAGCGAGCCAAGATAGGCCTCATACCAGCGCAGGGACCAGGACTCGGGCGGGAACTGAAGATAGCGCGAATCCGAGAAGCTCATCGGCACCACCAGGAGCGTCGGCGCGACAAGGAACACAATCACCAGAGCGCAGACGACATAGAGCCACAAGCGTTGCAGGTGGGTGATCTGGGTTGCGGTGGCCGCTTTCCTGAGCATATCAGCGCCCTCCCGCACCGGCGAAGGCACCGGTCAGCCGTCCCAGCAGCCACAGGATGCCCAGCGTCATCACCAGAAGCACGACACCCAGCGCGCTGGCCGCGCCCCAATCGCCATAAACGGCCATCGAGCGTTCGATCTGCATAGCCCACATCATCACGCGCCCACCGCCCAACAGGGCCGGTGTGACATAGAAGCCGAGCGACAGCACGAACACCAGGATGACCCCTGCGCCAAGGCCCGGCAGTGTCAGGGGCACGTAGATTTCCCAGAAAGCCCGCGTCGGCGAAGCCCCCAGGTTGGACGCCGCCTTCATCAGGTCGAAATCGATCGTCTTCATGCTGGCATAGAGCGGCAGGACAAGGAACGGGAGCATGATATGCACCATGCCGATCGTCGTGCCGGTGAAATTGTGCACCAGCTTCAGCGGGGTGTCGATCAGCCCCATATCCATCAGCCAGGTATTGATGACCCCGCGCCGTTGCAGAAGCACCAGCCACGCATAGGTGCGCACCAGAAGCGATGTCCAGAATGGAAACAGCACGCAGAGCATGACCAGGCTGGCCCAGCGCGGACTGAGCTGCGAGGCCACATAAGAGAGCGGATAACCCAGCAGGATACATAGCCCGGTCACCAGGAAAGCCAGCTCGAAAGTGGTGATCAGGGTTTCCTTGTAGGCCGGGTGCAGAAGGCGGGTATAATTCTCGAGCGTGAATCCGTCGGAACCGTAGACCGACAGCCAGAACAACCAGCCCATCGGCACGAGGACCAGTGTCCCCACCAGAAGGAACGCGGGCAGCGATAGTGCGAGAAGCCTGCCCTGTTCGCCGCGTGCCTGAGACCTGAGCGCGCGGCGGTTGGTGGCTTCGGCAGTGGGGTCTTTGGCCGGGGTGTTCTGCGTCATGATGCTCCGTCCCCCTTGGGCAGGATCACGGTATCCTGAATCAGCCAGCCAAGCTGGATATCGCTGCCGGGCGCGAGCTCGGTTTCATCGCTCCGATGCTGGCGGCGCACAGCGAGTTCGCGCTCGCCCTCGACGGTCACATAGGTCACGATACTGTCGCCCTGAAATACGTGCTGGCGCACCTTGCCCGAAAGCCGGTTCATGCCCGGATCGGGTTCGCCCTCGAACATTTGCAGGATTTCGGGCCGCAGGATAAGCGACTGATTTTTATCGCCATGAGCGAGCGGAGCGCCAGTCTCGATCGGCTGACCGAACAGGGTGACGGAATCGCCCGCCACCTCGACCGGCAGGGAGAATGTCTCGCCGATGAAGTTCGCAACGAAATAGGTCTCGGGTTTCTCGTAAAGGGCGCGCGGGCCATCGACCTGCTGGATCCGCCCGTCATTGATGACGGCGATCCGGTCCGACATGGTCAGGGCCTCACGCTGGTCATGGGTCACGTAGACGGTTGTAATGCCAAGCTGCTCGTGCAGGCGGCGCACCTCGAACTGCATTTGTTCGCGCAGGTTCTTGTCGAGCGCCGAAAGCGGTTCATCCATGAGCAGGATACGCGGCTCGAAGATGATGGCGCGGGCCAGCGCGACGCGTTGGCGCTGTCCGCCCGACAACTCCTCGATACCGCGATGCCCCAGCCCGCCGAGTTGGACGAGGTCAAGGGCGCGTTCCACACGTTCCCGGATCTCGGCCTTGCCGACGCGGCGCAGCTTGAGCGGATAGGCCAGATTTTCGGCCACAGTCATATGCGGAAAGAGGGCGTAGTTCTGAAACACCATGCCGATGTCGCGCTTGTGGGGCGGCAGAAGCAAGATTTCCTTGTCGCCGAAAGTGACTGACCCTGAGTCAGGGCGAACAAACCCGGCCAGCACCATCAGAAGCGTGGTCTTGCCCGAGCCCGACGGCCCCAGAAGGGTCATGAATTCGCCGCTGCGGATGTCGATGCTGACATCGTCCAACGCCCGGAATGGCCCGTAGGACTTGACCAGCGACTTTACCGAGATCGGCAGCGAATGGTCCTGGGCGGAGGCAGCGGAAGCGTCGCCCGGCCCGGCGAATGCCGGGCCGGAGTCGGAGCTTGCGTCATTCATCAGGTTCACTCCTGGATGAAGAAGTCGAAATCCTGAACGAGCTTGTCCAGATTATCAGCCCAATACTGGGAGTTGAGGGCAAAACCCTTGCCTGCATTGTCAGGATGGCTGGGCAAACCCTTGGCGACATCCTCAGGGATCACGCCGGTATCGAAGGCATCCTCGTTGGCGGGACCGTAGTTGATGAACAGCGCAATACGTGCCTGCACCTCGGGGCGGCTCATGATCTCGATCGCCTTCATCGCCAGGTCCTTGTTCTTGGCGCCTTTGGGAACGACCCAGCAATCGCTGAGCACGATCTGCTGGTTGAAGGTGATGCTGACGGGCGCGCCCGCATCGGCAATGGATTGCGCGCGGCCGTTCCAGACCATCGCCATATCCACTTCCCGATCCTGAAGCACCTGTGCGGATTGTGCCCCCGAACTCCACCAGACAGCCACATCGTCCTTGATCTCCTCGAGCTTCTTCATGGCGCGTTCCACGTCGAGCGGGTAAAGCTCGTCGACGGGCACACCATCGGCCAACAACGCCGCCTCGAGGTTATAGACCGGGTGGCGGCGCATGCTGCGCGGGCCGGGGAACTTTTCGGTATCCCAGAAATCATCCCAGGAGTCGGGCTTTTCATCGGGATAAGCCTCGTCGCTATAGGCCAGCACGGCCCCATAGACGAGATTGCCGATCCAGCCCTCGCTCTTCATGCTGTCGGGAATGCCCGGAATTTCGAGGATCGCCGGGTCAAGCGGCTCGACATTGCCCTCTTTCTCAAGGATGGCGCAGCTGTAGTTGCCTTGCTGCACAAGATCCCATGTGGGGCTGCCCGAGGCCACCTGAACCCGCACATCCGCCGGTCCAGAGGTCGTGTCCTCGATCATCTTGATGCCCAGTTCTTCCTCGACCACGTCGAACCACGCTTTGCGCTGTGCTTCCTGATAGGCGCCGCCCCAAGAGGCGACTGTCAGCGAATCCTGCGCATAGACCGGAACCGCGCCGCCGCTCAGCAATGCGCCGATGGCGGTGGCCTGGATTATTCTGCGTTTCAATACCATTTCCATTTTCTCCCTGTTTTTTGTCCCGTTTCGGGGATTGAACAGTATCAGCCGACACTGTCGCGGATCAGCGGTGACGTGGAACAGTGAATACCGCCGCCGTTCATTTGCACCCGGTCATAGGGAACGGTCAGGATCTCGACCCCATGCCCTTCCAGAGCGGTGCGCGTTTCGTCGCTTATACCTTCGGGCATGATCACCCGCCCCGGCGCGATCGCGAGCCCGTTGACGATCCAGCGATTGTCATGCGGGGTCATCTCGATCGTGCGGATGCCTAATTCCTTTAACTTCTCCAGAAATATAAATGGCAGTCCCGGCGCCCAGACTAGTGCCAGATCAGGTGCAATCATCAGAAAATGTCCGTCCAGATGAATGTCATAGCCCCGCAGGTCGATGACCAGAAGCTCGACCCCCATATGGGCCAGCACCTCGGATATCTGCGTGATACCCTCGTCATTGTTGCGGATGCCGCGCCCGACCACCGCGGTGCGACTGTTGAGCCAGGCAAAACTGCCGCCCTCGGTCATCGCCCGACCATGCAGCGTGCGCAGGATCGGCGCGCCAGCCTGGGCCAAGGCCCGCGTGACCGGCAGTTCCTCGCCCTGACGCATTCGCGGAGCGAGCCGCGTCACGATGCAGCCGCCGCGCACGGAGATGCATGAATCGCGTGTATAGACCGATTTGAAACGCCCGTCGCCGACACCTTCAAGACAGATCACCTCGACCCCCTGTGCGCGCAGTAGATCGGTCAGCGCATCGTGCTGGGCCTGCAATTCCTCGAGCTTGGGAATCTCGCGGGTCTGCCAGTACCATCCGGCCTCGGGGTCGCCATAGCCGCCGGTCTGCGGCAGATACTTGTCGCGATCGATCACTTCGAATTCCGGGCCGGGCCGGTGCATGAGCACCGCGCGCAGAGTCCCAACATCCGAGTCGCATCCCCATTCACGGCCCCAGATTCGCGCCATGCGGTCCGGGTGCTCGAAGGCGGGATCGGGTTCCGACCCGAACAGTTTGATCGTGGCGTTATAGACGCCGGTATCTTTCTGAGCTGGAGCCGCTTTGACCATGATCACTTTCCGCTGGAGACTTGTGTGACGTTCAAAATACGCTAAGCTGTGAGTAAATTTATGACAACAGTAGGAAATTTCCGTTATTATGGAAAAAAACTCACAAAGGAAAAAGCCTGCTGCGGGCGATGAGAAGGCCAAAAAACAGGCGGAAGGCAACGGTGTCACGCGCCGTTTGCCTCCATTCAGTGCGCTTCGCGCATTCGAGGCCACCGGCAGGCGCGGCAATCTTAGCCACGCCGCCGAGGAACTCTACGTGACGCACGGCGCGGTGAGCAAACAGGTCAAGGCACTGGAAGAGACACTGGGTATCTCATTGACCCGACGTGCCGGGCGCGGGATCGAGCTCACCTCGAAGGGGCGGCGCCTGATTCCCTATCTAACCAAGGCGTTCGACGATATCGACGCCGCGCTGCGCACGCTCAGCAGCGAGACCTTCGAAGGACACATGATCGTCTCGTGCATGCCCGGCCTGACGAATTCCTGGCTGATTCCCCGGTTGCCGCTTTTCCTTGACCAATATCCCAACATCTCACTTACGGTTCTTTCGGCCACCCAGTCGAACGGCCAGGAGGCGGATATCGAGATCCGATACGGGCGTCCGGACTGGCCTGACCGCAATATCAGGATGCTGCGCCAGCTGGATGTTTTCCCGGTTTGCAGCCCCCGGCTGATGAATGGCCCAAACCCGGTGCGCCGCGTCGATGACCTGTTCAAGCATACGCTGATCGACGAACCGGGCGGCGCGCACTGGCGCGAGTTCTTCGTATCGCAAGGCAAGGATCCTTCGAAGGTGACACGTACCCTGCGATTCCAGGATTTCACCCACGGCATGACTGCCGCGCGCGCGGGGCTGGGCGTCGCCATGGGCGACGACCTGACCATGGAAAACGATCTGGCCACGGGCCGGCTCATACGGCCCCTGCCCGCCATGATCCGACGGCAAAGTCTGGCCTATTACCTCTTGACCGCCTCGGATCAACCGCTCACCGGCGCGATGAGCGCCTTCATCGACTGGCTGACAATGGAAATCCAACGCAAGGACCGCGACTGATTGCGCGCGCCCCGTGTCCTGCCCCGGAGGGCAGTTTTCGGGCCCGGAAAGACTGATCAAGGAACGACACCAGATGGACATCACACCTGTAGACAGGATCGTCATCAACGGGCGCATTGCAACGATGCGCGCGCCTGGCGAATTCATCGAGGCCATGGCGGTTTCGCGCGGCTGGATCGTGGCGACCGGCAGCTCCGCCGATATCCGCGCCCTCGCCCCGCATGCCCGGGTCATCGATTGCGCGGGTCGCACCGTGCTGCCCGGCTTCATCGACAGCCATTGCCACCCCGACATGCACGGTGCGCGGCTGGGTCGCTGGACCGATCTTTCGCGAGGCCCCGACACGATGTCGGAGTTGCTGGAACTGGTCGCACAGCAGACCAGGGACACCCCGCAAGACGCCTGGTTCGTGGGTTTCGGCTATGACGATCTGCGCCTTGGTGGTTATCCGGCCCGCGATGCGCTGGACGCCGCCGCAGGCGGGCGACCAGCCTTTCTTTACCGTCGCGACTCGCACCTGGGTTTCGCCAATAGCGGGGCGCTTGCGAAAGTCGGGTTCGACAGCGACTCGCCTGACCCGCCATTCGGGCGGATCGACCGCCATCCCGACACCGGCGAGCCTACCGGATTGCTGCGCGAAACCGCCGCCCATGCGGTCGTCAACCTGTGTCAGAGCGAGTTCACGACCGAGGACTTCATCGCTGGGCTACAGCGCGTCTTCGCCGATTTCGCGAGCTACGGCATCACGTCGGTTCACAATGCCCTGGCCTCGACGCAGGGGATCGAGGCCTATCAGCGGATGCACGAATCCGGGGTTCTGAAGATGCGCGTCGGCCTGTTGGCCAGCGGGCGCGAGGATGCGCTGATCGACGCGATCATCCGATCGGGCTGGCGCACCGGGTTCGGTGACGAATGGGTCCGCCTGACAGGGGTCGAGTGGTGCCCAGACTGTTCGACCAGCGGGCGCACCGCCGCCTATTACGATCCCTATGTGGGCAAGAAGGTGATCGGCGAGCCCGAGGACAATCGCGGGATGCTGCTTTATGAGGCGGATGATTTCAACCATCGCGTGCTGCGCGCGCATCGCGCGGGCCTTCTGGTAGGGGCCGACGGTGTCGGTGACCGGGGCATAGATTTCGTGCTCGACGCCTATGAGCATGCGCTTCGCCATCATCCGGTCGATGATCACCGGATGCGGGTCGAGCATTGCTGCAATGTGACCCCGTCGATCCTGAAGCGTTTGCAGCGCCTCAAGGTGATCTGTTCTTCGGCCACCGGGTTCGCCTATGACCTGGGCGACGCCTATATCCGGAACCGGGGTGCGGACGCGATGCGTTACATGTGGCCGCACCGCAGCATGATCGACGCCGGCATCATCGCGCCCGGTCATTCAGATTCACCCGTGTGCCATCCCAACCCGATGCGTGGCATTCATGCGCTTGTCAACCGACGCACCCCAAGCGGCGCAGACCTTTACGCCAACGAGGCGATCACCGTCTTCGAGGCGCTTCAGGCCTACACAATGCTGGGCGCCTATGCCGGCAAGGAAGAGCATGTTAAGGGTCTGTTGACGGTTGGCCGGCTGGCGGATTTCACTGTGCTCGAGGATGACATCTTCGCGATGCCCCATGAGCTTCTGGCCGAAACGCGGGTCGCGCAGACCTATATCGGCGGCGAGCGCATCTTCGATCATGCAAGCCCAGAATGACCTGGCGCGCGGTTGCGCCACGACCGCTCCATGTCAGCGCGGCGCATCCGCCATGCGCGCCATTTCGGCGTCGCGCATGAGCCAGTCGATCAGCGCCTGTGCCGGGCTGTCCGGCGCAAGGTTCGTGCGCGTCACGATATAATAGCTCTCGTTTTCCAGCTCGCGCGGACCGAAGGCCTGCACCAGCTTACCCGCTCTTAGTGTCTCACTGCCAAGGAACCAATCGGTCATGGCGAAACCCGCTCCGTGACGAGCGAACGCCACCGCGTCATGATGCGACCCGGCATGGATTTCACGCGCAGGGCGGATCTGTTCGATGCCACGGCTGGCAAACCATTGCGACCAGAGATCCCCGTCATCCTCATGAATAATGGTGGAGCGGCGCAGGATGTCGGGATCCAGAGGCAACGGTCCACGCGCCACTTCCGGCGCGCATACCGGAAAGGCGCGCGTGCGCATGAAAGGTGTCACCCTGAAGCCGGGAAAGGCATGAGCAGAGAACACGATCGCCATATCCACATCCGACGGCAGAACCGACATGCTGCGCTCGGAATAAGTGCAGCGCAGAGAGAGATTCGTGAAACGTCCGAGAAACGCGGCAAGCGTGGGGTTCAGCCATTCCACCATCAGCGAGACCGGCACGGCAATCGACAATTGGCCCGAGAACGCATCAGCCGACAGCGACAGCGCAGTCGAGGATATCCCGTCAAAGCCCGTCTGGATCGACTGCAACAGCCGTTCGCCCGCGGCGTTCAGAGCGATCCGCCGCCCGCGACGCTCGAACAGCACCACGCCGAGCGCGCTTTCCAGCGCACGCACCTGGTGGCTCACCGCGCTTTGGGTCACATTCAGCTCCAGTGCGGCGCGGCCCATATGCTCATGGCGGGCGGCGACTTCGAATGTCTGCAAGGCATTCAGCGACACCCAAGTGTTTGCGATCTTCATGCAAGTCCCAAATGATGAATTCAGATCATGTATCTAATCATATTTACTCGTTAGAACGAAAGATATTTCACCATTACCCTACCGGAGATCACAGAACAGGACGAGCACCCATGCCCAAGGACAAAACCCCGCAGACAGTTCCACTTCGGGCACGCAAACCCGGCGGCGGAACGGAGCCGCTGGAAAACTGGGGGATCGATTCCGAATATGGCGTCTTGCGTGACGTGCTGATTGGGCCCATCGAAACCTTCGGCCATATGGACAACGCCGCCTTCAGTTCGATCTATCGCGAGACCGCGGTAATGGAGCGCCCATGGGACCAACAGGCAGCGATGCGCCAATATCGCGAGATATGCGACGCCTACCGCGAGGCAGGCGTCACGATCCACACGCTGCCTGCAGATGATCATTTGAAATACGGGCTCTATGCCCGCGATTCCAGCTTCATGACACCATGGGGCGCGGTAATTACCCAGATGGCCAACCCGCGCCGGCGTGGCGAATACGCGGCGGCGTTGCGATTCTATCTGGAGGCCGAAATCCCGATCTACGACATGGTGAGCGCGGGCAATTTCGAGGGGGGCGATTTCCACATCGTCGAACCAGGCGCGGTGCTGATCGGCTATACGGGCCTGCGGTGCGAAGAAGTTTCCGCGAGGCAGATCGGTGCATGGGTCGAACAGGAAGGTTGGGACGTGCACTATGCATATATCGACCCCTATTACGTACATATCGACCTGATGGTCTGCATGATCGCACCGAAATGCGCCGCCGTATGTATCGAGACCACGCCGGAGCATGTGATCGACTGGCTCAAGTCCAGGAAGATCGAGCTGATTCCGGTCGGGTTCAAGGACACGATGGCGCTTGGCTGCAATGTCATGTCGCTGGGTGATGAACGCGTTCTGGCACCGGCAGCGAGCAAGGACCTTATCGCCAGGCTGCGCGCCAACGGCTTCAATGTCTTTGACCCCGAGGCGGACATGTTCACGATGATGGGTGGCGGGCTACACTGCATGGCGCAATCGCTTCGCCGCGATCCCGGCTGACGCAAGACGCAGCGCATTCAGAGAGCGCCGCGCCGGTCCGCCTGGCCTGACCGGAACCGACCGGAAAAGCGCCCGCATCCGAGGTTGCGAAAACTGGCGCAACACCGGCCTGCGGGTCGCAGCAATCTGCCATCCGGGGCGTTATCGCCCTTTACTTCATTGTTATGGTTGACAAGACAACAGGATTTATCCCTCGCTGTGCCGGTCTGGTTTTCCGAACTCCATTCGCGTAGCGCATCCGGGTTTTGTTCCGGTGACCTGCTCCACTGAAATGTCCTCGATTTGAGGTTAGGCTGTTCTCCAACTGAGGAGACAGACGATGAAGAGAAGCCGTTTCAGCGAAGAGCAGATCATTGGCATTCTGAAGGAGCATCAGGCGGGTTTCGGTGCGAAGGAGCTGTGTCGGAAGCACGGGATCAGCGACGCCACGTTCTACAAATGGCGGTCGAAGTATGGCGGCATGGAAGTGTCTGACGCCCGGCGTCTGAAGGCATTGGAAGCTGAGAACGCGAAGCTGAAGAAGATGCTGGCGGAGCAGATGCTCGACGTCGCCACGCTGAAGGAGATGCTCGGAAAAAACTTCTGAGGATGTGGCCATTTCCGCCATTGGTCCGAGGACAATGGACGCATGTTCAAGGAGGAATGCTGTGAACTGGGCCATGAAGACCAAGGGTTACAATCAGAGGCGCGCCTGTGCGTTGGCCGGGATCGATCCGCGTGTGTATCGGCGCGCATCGAAACGCTCGGCAGACACGGAGTTGCGAGCCAGGATGAAAG
>CAZMZS010000061.1:0-15649 GCA_964570675.1 uncultured Roseovarius sp.
CTTCTTGTCCTCGATGGGCAGGGGCGCGTTGCGGTCCCAGACCTGCATCCGCTCAAGCCCCAGCCACTTGCGCTTGAGTTCGTAATAGCGGTGACTCAGCTTGGGATAGGCCGCGACAACGGCATCGCGCAGCGCCTCGACCACCTCGGGTTCGACATCATTCGACAGATGGCGCCCGGTCTGAGGTGTGGGCATACCGCGCCAACGGTCGATCACTTCCTTTTCCTTGGCCGAGGTGTTGTGGACACGGGAAAATGTGCGGATGTTCTGGCCGAAGACGCGGGCCAGTTCATGTGCTGCGCTCTCGCGCTTTTCGCGCGTCTGATCGGTCAGCAAGTTCAGCGTGGCCTCGATACCCAGTTCCTCACCGTCAACGGTGAAGCTCAGCCCCGCGATTGTCTCGTCGAAAAGCCGCTCCCAGGCGTCGCCGACGACGCCAAGGTCGTGCAGGAATTTCTCGAGCTCGTCGGATAGCTGATAGGGCTTCATCGCGCGGATGCGATCCAGCACCGGCTTGTAGCGCGCCAGCTCGGCATTCTGCGCGTAAAGCGCGCTCAGCGCGGCTTCGTCGAGCCGGTTCAGCTCAAGCGAGAAGAACACGAGCGGCGTGGTATAGGTGGTGATCTTTTCCTGGCAATCGGAAAGGAACTTGGCGCGCCCGCCATCGGTGGTCTGCTGGTAATAGCGCAGCCCGGCATAGGACATGATGCGCCCTGCGATATTGCTGATCTTTTCGTCGCGCCGGATACATTCCAGCAACCCATCCGCGTCCAGCTTGGTCAGCTTGTTCTCATAATCGGCGGCGAAATCGGCGCAGGCCTTTTCCAGCCAGTCCAGATCGCGCTTGAGTTCGGCGGCGTCGGGGCTGGCATAGAGATCCGTCAGATCCCATTCCGGAAGGGCGCCCAGGTTGTCGTCACCGGAACCGGCATTGGCGTCGTGGGCGGGAACGGGCAGATGGAACATGTGAGAGCCTCCTTTTTCTCAGGAGATACACATATGCGGGGCAAGGGGACGCCTCAAGCCTTGATCGCGGGATATCTCCATGCGCTCCCTTGCAAGGCGCAGGCCAGCAGCTATCCTGCGCCGGCACGCACAATGGATACGGGGGGCGCCTGATGCGGTTTGCAAGATATGGAGAGCCGGGACAGGAACGCCCGGGCATGCTGGATGACCAGGGGCAGTTGCGCGATCTTTCGGGGGTCGTACCCGATATCGCCGGGTCGGTGCTGGCCGAACTGCCGAAGATCGACGCCGCAGCGCTGCCGCTTGTCGAGGGGGCGCCGCGCCTTGGCGCGCCAGTGGGCGGCGTGGGCAAGTTCATCGGGATCGGTCTCAACTATTCCGACCATGCCGCGGAAACCGGAATGGAACCGCCCGAACATCCGATCGTGTTCATGAAGGCGACCTCGTCGATCATCGGGGCGAACGATACGGTCAGCCTGCCGCGCGGCTCGCGCCACTCGGATTGGGAGGTGGAACTGGGCGTGGTGATTGGCAAAAAGGCGAAATACGTGGGCGAGGCCGACGCGCTTGATCATGTGGCGGGCTATTGCATCGTGAACGACATCTCCGAGCGCAACTTTCAGGCAAAGCGCTCGGGCCAGTGGACCAAGGGCAAGAGCTGCGACACCTTCGGCCCGATCGGCCCCTGGCTGGTGACACCGGACGAGGCGGGTGATCCTCAGGATCTGTCCCTGACGCTGGATCTGAACGGCGAACGCATGCAGACGGGCCATACCGGCAAGATGATCTTCAGCGTGGCGCAGATCATCGCGCATCTGAGCGAGATGATGAGCCTGCAACCAGGAGACGTGATCGCCACCGGCACCCCGCCGGGCGTCGGGATGGGCATGTCGCCGAGACGGTTCCTGTCAGAGGGCGACGTGATGGAGCTTAGGATTGACGGGCTGGGGCGGCAGCGGCAACCGGTCGTGCGCGATCCATAGTCAGTGATTTCTCGCGCGCGACATCCTGGGGGGCGTCAAGGAATTTGCCGATCAGTTCCATCACGCCGCCGCGCATCTCGGGCGTATCCATCAGCACCTCGTGGCGACCAGCCTCTATCACCTCGAGCCGCCCGTCGGACCAGCGCGACATGCGTTCAAGAATCCGGGCGGGGTCGACGATCTCTTCCTCCGATCCCAGAACCGTCAGGCAGGGCAGGTTGGGCGAAGGTTTGCGGGCAAGTGCGCGCGTCTCGCGCAGGGCCTCGTAGAGCCAGTGCAGGCTGGGGCCGCCAAGGCCAAGCTCGGGATAGGCGAGCGCCTGGTCGATCATGTATTGATACATGTCCGGGCAGCCGGTCAGCTTGTTGGTCGCAAAGGGTTCGGTCAGCACATAGTTTTCCGGGTCGGTGCCGGGGGCGTATCGCTCGCCCATGCCCAGTTTGCGGCTGCTCCATGACAGCGACCAGGCCAGTGGTCGCAGCGAACCGGACATCTTGATCCCCCACATCGGGCTTGAAAAGGCGCAGCTTTGAACCGGCAGGCCGTCCAACACGGCACGCAGCCCGATACAGCCGCCCATGGAATGTGCCAGCAAATGCCACGGGCGCGGCAGGTCAAGCGCCTCGGCGGCGGCGATCATGGCGTTCACGTCATGTTGGTAGTCTGTGAAACGCATCACATGGCCGGACATGGCATCGCCCGTCAGCCTGTCCGAAAGACCCTGGCCGCGCCAATCGAGAGCAAGGGTTGCATATCCGCGTTTCGCCAGATCACCCGCCATGCGACCGTATTTCTCGATATACTCGGTGCGTCCCGGAAACAGCAGCACCGTTCCATGCGGTTTCGAGACGCCCCACACCCCCCCACGAACGCGCACGCCGTCCTCGGTGATCAGCCACCAGGCTGCACCATCGGTCGGGCCATCGGCCACGTCGGCAAAGAAGGGGGCGTTTTCCATCAGGCCAGGACACTCCCCAGTTTCATGGCCGTACCCATGTCGCCATCGACGCTGAGCTTGCCCGACATGAAGGCCGCCGTCGGGTCCATGTCGCCATCAAGGATCGCCTGAAAGGTGTCGGCATCCGCAGTCAGCGTGACCTCGGCCTCCTCGTCGGCGGCGCGTGCGCCATCGCCATCGACCATAATCGAGCCTTCGTTCTCGATCACGAACTTGGCGTTGCCATCGAACCCGTCATTCATTTTTCCGTTAAGGGCGTTGACTGCGCTGTCAATTAGGTCGCTCATGTGGTGATCCTCCTGGTGATCGTCGTGGTTTGTCGTTCCGGGGGGTGTGAATCCGGTTTCCACTCGCTACATTCAGAGTCGTTATGAGCGCAACTAGCCAACACCTCAATCGTATCGTCGCGGCACTTCTTGCTGTAGTCATGTTTTCCCTACCTTCCGCCGCGTCGGACGGCGCGCGGATGGATGGGCTGTTCGAGGCACTCAAGACCGCCGAAACTCCAGCGCAAGCGCGTCGCGTCGCACGCGATATAGAACATGCCTTGGCCCAATCCGGGTCGCCTGCGATGGATCTGCTGCTCAAGCGGGGCAACAGCGCACTTGAGGCGGGTGATTCGGAAGAAGCGATCGGGCATTTCACCGCTTTGACCGACCATGCGCCCGATTTCGCCGAAGGCTGGCACATGCGCGCGGTGGCCCTGGCGGGGGAGGGGCTGTATGGTCCCGCGCTTGCCGATGTGGAGCGCGCCCTGTCGATAACGCCCCGGCATTTCAACGCGATCTACAGCCTTGGCGCCGTGCTGAACGAGGTGAACCGCCCCAGCATGGCATATGAGGCCTTTTCCCGCGTTCTCGCAATTCACCCCCATCACGAAGCCGCCCGCGCGGCGATGGATCGCCTCGGTCCCGAAGTTGGCGGGCGCGACCTCTGATCTGAACGGAGATGGCCGATGGCCGAGCAGTCAAGAACCCTCGCGGTTCTGGGCCCCACCAATACCGGCAAGACGCATTTCGCGATCGAACGGATGCTGGGGTATCGGACCGGGGTCATTGGTCTGCCTCTGCGCCTTTTGGCGCGCGAGGTCTATGACCGGATCGTGTCGTTGCGCGGGCCCTCGGTGGTGGCGCTGATCACCGGCGAAGAGCGCATCGTGCCCGAGCGCACCCAATACTGGGTCTGCACCGTCGAGGCGATGCCCGAAGGGTTGGGTGCCGATTTCGTTGCCGTCGACGAGATCCAGCTTTGTGCCGACCCCGAGCGCGGCCATGTCTTTACCGACCGCCTGTTGAAGATGCGCGGCCTGCGCGAGACCCAGTTCCTGGGGTCGCACACGATGCGGGGCGCGATTGCCGCTTTGGTGCCGGGGGTTGAATTCCTCAGTCGCGAGCGGATGTCGCAACTTTCCTATTCTGGTTCGAAAAAGATAAGTAAGATGCCCGCAAGAAGTGCAATTGTGGGATTTTCAGTTGATAATGTTTATGCAATTGCCGAAGTTCTACGCCGCCAAAAGGGCGGCGCGGCGGTGGTAATGGGCGCTCTAAGCCCGCGCACTCGCAACGCGCAGGTGGCGCTTTATCAAAATGGCGACGTGGACTACCTGGTGGCGACCGATGCCATTGGCATGGGGTTGAATCTTGATATTGACCATGTGGCGTTCTCGTCGCTGAGCAAGTTCGATGGGCGGCGGATGCGGCCCTTGGCGCCTAACGAACTGGCGCAGATCGCGGGCCGGGCCGGGCGCGGCATGAGTCATGGCACGTTCGGTGTGACCGGCGAAGCGCCCACGCTGCCCGATGAGGTGGCGCATGCGATCATGGACCACCGGTTCACGCCCATCCGCAAGCTTGAATGGCGCAACGCGAAGCTGCCGTTCGGGAATGTCGATGCGCTGATCGCCGCGCTCGAGGCTAAACCCGAGGATGAAAGGTTAAGCCGCGCCCGCGAGGCCGACGATCTGGGCGCACTGAAAACCTTGTCGCAGGTGTCAGGCGTGCGTGCGCGCGTCAAAGACGGGCCTTCGGTACGTCTGCTGTGGGATGTCTGCCGCGTGCCGGACTTTCGTGGCATCAGTCAGGCCGAGCATGCCAGCCTTCTGGAAACCATCTTCAACGACCTGCACGAACATGGCCACATACCCGACGACTGGCTTGCGCGTCAGATCCGGCGCATCGACCGGACGGATGGAGATATTGACACGCTGTCGAAACGTCTCGCCTATATTCGGACCTGGACCTATGTTGCGCAGCGAAAAGGCTGGGTCGATGACGAAACCCATTGGCGCGGCGAAACGCGCGCGGTAGAAGACCGCCTGTCGGATGCGCTGCACGAGCGTCTGACCCAGAGATTTGTGGACCGGCGCACATCCGTGCTCTTGCGCCGGCTCAAGCAGAAGGAGGCCATGGTGGCCGATGTGAACGAAAACGGTGAGGTGACGGTCGAGGGCGAGTTCGTCGGGCGTCTTGAGGGATTCCGGTTCATCCAGGACAAGGGTGCACCCGGACAGGAAGAGAAAGCCGTGCGTCAGGCCAGCCTGCAGGCGCTGGCCCCGCATTTTCACCTCAAGGCTGACCGTTTCTACAACGCCCCGGACACCGAAATCGACTACACCGAACAGGGCGGCCTGATGTGGGGCGACCAGGCGATCGGGAAACTGGTCGCGGGGGCGGACCCTCTGAAACCGCAGGCCGAAGGTTTTGTCGATGAAGTGGCGGGCGAGGAGGTGGCGCAGAAAGTACAGCGCCGGTTGCAGCATTTCATTGACCGCAAGGTGGCCACTCTGTTCGAGCCGCTGCTGAATATCCAGCGCGACGAGAACCTGAATGGGCTGGCGCGCGGTTTCGGATTCCGGCTGGTGGAGAATTTCGGCATCATCCCGCGCGGCGACGTGGCCGAGGACGTGAAGGCCCTCGATCAGGACGCGCGCGGCGCGCTGCGCAAGCACGGTGTGCGCTTCGGTCAGTTCACGATCTTCATGCCGCTTTTGCTCAAGCCCGCACCAACGCGGCTTCGGCTGTTGCTGTGGTCGCTGTCCCAGGGGCTGGAAGAATTCCCCGAGGCACCGCCGCCGGGTCTTGTTACCGTGCCGGCAGGTGCTCCTGGGGCGGTGCCGCGTGGCTATCACTCGATGGCCGGGTATCGCGCGGCCGGAGAGCGGGCGATCCGTATCGACATGCTCGAGCGACTGGCCGACATGCTGCGCGCCGAAGACAGCCGTGGCGGGTTCGAGGCCAAAGCCGACATGCTGTCGATCACAGGCATGACGCTGGAACAGTTTGCCGATCTTATGAACGGCCTTGGATACAAGGGCGAACGCGGCGAACGTGAAAAGGTGAAGCCGGTCGATCAGGCTGTGAAGGAAGCCCCGACAGACGAGGCCGTGAGCGCAGAGCCGAGGACGGCTCAAGCCGAGGCCGAGGCCATTCCCGACGAGGGCGAAGCCCCGATTGCCGCCGATCCCGCCGAGCAACCCGAGCAGGTCGAGGATATTCCCGCCGCCAGCGAAGGCGAGGTCTTGCCCGGCGAAGCCCCCGCCGCCGAACCCGCCGAACCCGAGATCGAAGTGTTTTACACCTTCACTTGGGGCGGACGTGGTGGACGTGCGCGCAACGAAGGGCGCGCCAAGCCCAAGAGCGGTGGTGGCAAGCCGCGTGGCAAGGGCGGCAAGCCCGGCGGCGGCAAGGGCAAGCCGCGTGGAGATCAGGGGCCCAAGACCTTCTCGGCACGTCCTGACCGCAAGAAAGACCAGATTGATCCGGACAACCCCTTTGCCGCGGCTCTTATGGGGCTGAAGGACAAAGGCTGAGCGGCCGACCGACCCGTGCAGCAGCAGGAAACCACCGCCAACGCCCGAATCCGCATCGACAAGTGGTTGTGGCATGCCCGGTTCTTCAAGACGCGGGGCCTTTCGGCAAAGCTGGTTTCCGGCGGTCATGTGCGGGTGAATGGCAACAAGATCGCAAAGGCCGCGCATCCTGTGGGGCCGGGCGATGTTCTGACCTTTCCGCAGGCAAGGCAGGTGCGGGTGATCCGTATCCTCACGCTTGGCGCGCGGCGCGGCCCTGCCGCCGAGGCGCAGGCGCTTTATGAGGACCTGAGTCCACCGGCGGAGCGGCTAAATGTCCCAACCGGACCCAAATATGAAGGAAAAGGTCGTCCAACCAAGCGTGATCGGCGCAAACTCGATCTCAACCGTTCGGATGCGCTTGATTGATCCCCGGCTCTGGATTAGGTGAAACCCACTAGCGGCAGAGACGCGAGAGACTGCAATGACCTATGTCGTCACGGACAACTGCATCGAATGCAAGTATACCGACTGTGTCGAAGTGTGCCCCGTGGATTGTTTCTACGAGGGCGAGAACATGCTTGTGATCCACCCCGACGAATGCATCGATTGCGGTGTGTGTGAGCCTGAATGCCCTGCGGATGCGATCCGGCCCGATACGGAACCGGCAATGGAAGAGTGGGTCGAGTTCAACCGTAAGTACTCGGAAATGTGGCCCGTGATCATCACCAAGAAGGATCAGCTGCCCAAGGCCGAAGAGCGGGACGGTGAAGATGGCAAACTCACCAAGTACTTCTCGGAAAAACCGGGCGAAGGTGGCTGAAATCACCCGTGCGATTCGGCGTCGGCGCGTCCCGGTGCTTGATGTTTTACATGGAAACCCGCTCGCAACCCATTGAAGATATGCCCAAAGCGAGACGACTTTGGTGCGGGTACTTCCGAAAGCACGTTTTTTGTGCTATATACTTGTTACAAATGAAGATCGCTGCCTGACATCCATCCTCCCGCCATGCCGACAGGAGATGGATATTTTTGCGCTGTTTTTGTGTCTCACGGGGCCGAATGCCAATGAGCCAAATCCCTGTGCGCCGAAACAGACAGATGTTTGAGGAAGACCCGAATGAGCAAATCGAAGAAGTCCGAGTTCCGCCCTGACGACTACGTTGTCTACCCCGCGCACGGGGTTGGTCAGATCGTGTCGATCGAGGAGCAGGAAATCGCTGGAATTAAACTGGAACTGTTTGTGATCTCCTTTGAGAAGGACAAGATGACCCTGCGCGTGCCGACCAATAAGGCGACCGAAGTGGGGATGCGCGGGCTCTCGAGCCCCGATGTAGTCTCCAAGGCCATGTCCACGCTCAAGGGGAAGGCCAAG
Organism: uncultured Roseovarius sp.; assembly: GCA_964570675.1. Taxonomy (GTDB): domain Bacteria; phylum Pseudomonadota; class Alphaproteobacteria; order Rhodobacterales; family Rhodobacteraceae; genus Roseovarius. The sequence continues at coordinate 8,070 of CAZMZS010000061.1, forward strand.
GTTAAACGTGCCATGTGGTCGCGTCGCGCGCAGGAATATGAACAGAAGATCAACTCCGGCGATCTGATCGCCATCGCGGAGGTGGTGCGCGATCTGCATCGGACCGACGATCAGCGCGAGCAGAGCTATTCCGAGCGCCAGCTGTACGAGGCCGCGCTGGAACGTCTGACCCGTGAAGTGGCCGCGGTAAGCGGTGGCGACGAGGTGCAGGCGGCCAAGAAAGTCGACGACGTGCTGGTTTCGCGCGCCGCGTAATCCGGCATCACGCCGATGAATGAAGGCCGTGCCCGATGGGGCGCGGCCTTTTTCATGTCATGTGACCAACAGAAAAAGAACCGTGATTTCAGAGGCCTGCTGTGCCGCGCCAAGTATGTCGCCGGTCTGTCCGCCGATCTTTCTGTAGGCAATGACGCCGACACCAAGTGCTGCCATTCCCGCGAGAAGCGTCGCGGGGATGGCGCCGGAGCCGAGCAGCAGGATGGCGAGGGCGAAGGCGAGGGCGGCGGCGAGCCAGGCGGTTTCAGCAGGGCAGGGGCCGGTGCGGTGGGACAGGCCTGAGCCGCGGGCATTGGGCAGGGCGGCCATCAGGGCGGGCAGGGTGGCGCGCGACAGGAGGCTGGCCGCCAGGATCGCGCTGAGGGCCACGCCGGGACCGACCGAGAACAAAGCCCAGAGAGCGACCCAACGTGCTGAAAATGCGAACAAAAGAGCCAGAACGCCGTAGGTGCCGATCTGGCTGTCCTGCATGATTTCGAGGCGGCGCAGGCGGTCCCAACCGCCCCAGAGCCCGTCGGCAGTGTCGGCCAGCCCGTCCTCGTGCATCGCGCCGGTCAGGACGACCATAATACCTAATGTAATCAATGCTGTAAGTTCTGCGGGCATGCCGATCCAGTGGGCAAAGAGCCCCGCAAAACCGGCAATCCCGCCGATGACAAGGCCGATCAGAGGATAGGCCCAAGCGGCGCGGGCGCCCCGATCGAACCCGTCCACATGCACCGGAAGCCGACTGAGCAGAGCCAAGGCGACGAAAAAATCCTGTTTTTTTACAATAGGTTCATCGTTTTTCATCTGGATCAGGCCTTTTTGGGCTGCGTCTCATAGGTGACGCTGCGATACACAGGTTGAAGAGAGCATGCAACGGGTGAGACGATGCGCCAAGACTTTACCTCGCTGGCGGAATTTATTGAAATACTTCAAGAGCTTCCGTCGCCGCAAGGGGCGGCGCGCGAGGCCGCGGCGGCCCGCAATGCCTGCCTGACCAAGCCGCCGGGATCGCTTGGCCGGTTGGAAGAGATCGCTGCCTGGTATTGCGGATGGCGCGGCGAGGATCGGGCGCGGGTCGAAGCACCGCAAATCATTGTTTTTGCAGGGAACCATGGGGTCACAGCGCAGGGTGTTTCAGCTTTTCCGGCAGAGGTGACGGGCCAGATGGTGGCCAATTTCGAGGCCGGGGGCGCGGCGATCAACCAGTTGGCGGAGACCTTCGGTGCGAGGTTGAGTGTGCATGCTCTGGGGCTGGAAACACCGACGCGGGATTTTACCCAAGGCCCAGCGATGAGCGAGGCCGCCTTTGTCGAGGCCCTGCTAAATGGCTGGCAAGCTGTTGATAAAAAAGCGGATTTGCTTGTCGTCGGAGAGATGGGAATCGGCAACACCACCAGCGCGGCGGCGATTTCGCTGGCGTTGTTCGGAGGTGAAGCCGGGGATTGGACGGGGGCTGGCACCGGGGTTGCGGGCGCGGCCCTGACTCATAAGGCTGAAGTTGTGGCGCGCGGCGTTGAGAGAAATAAATCAATTGAGAACAATGGGTTGGAAGCCCTGCGTTGTCTGGGTGGATATGAGATCGCGGCGATGGCGGGCGCGATGGTGCGTGCCCGGACATTGCGTATCCCCTTGATTTTGGATGGTTTTATCTGCACCGCGGCGGCGGCCTGCTTGCATGTGGCGCAGCCGGGGGCGCTGGATCACGCGATGGCGGGCCATGTAAGCGCCGAGATCGCGCACCCCAAGATATTGAAAATATTGAATAAAGAACCGATCCTGTCGCTGGGAATGCGGCTGGGTGAGGGCTCGGGCGGAGCCTTGGCGCTGGCGATCGTCAAGGGCGCGCTGGCTTGCCATTCGGGCATGGCGACATTCGCGGAAGCGGGTGTTTCGGAGGGCTGAAAACCGTACAAATCGTCCGTTTTGTACGCCGGTTTTGTACCAAATTCCGGGAACGCCGCGACAGATTTGTACAAAACCCGCATGTGAGCGCCTGCCGGGATCAACCCTTGGGTATTTTCAGCACGATATTGCGACCGCGTTTCTGGTAGCGCAGCTCACTTTCGCCGATGGCGGCGACCTGCCCGCCGTCGAGCCTGTCGCCGACCTTCACCTTCTCGTAGCGGCCATTCGCCAGACGCACGAGCGCGCGACGATTGGACGGGCTGCCATAGACGCCGATCAGGTTCACCTGTCGCAACGAGATTGCGTTCTGTTCGGTGGCCGCGCGCGCCACGGTGGTGGCCGTTGGCGCACTGGGCGCGACCCGTTGCGTGGCGCTGACCGGGGTCGACTGGGCGGTGGCGCGGGTATTGGCCACGATCTGTTCGAAATTGCCGGGGCGCATGTTCGGCTTGAGCGAGTACGATACCGCCTGCGGCGTGGCCGAGGCGAACGGGTCGGGTTCCTGCGCGGCTTCGGTCAGGGCTGCATTGACCGCCTCGGTATCGACAATCAGCGGCGGGTCGGCGGCGGCCTGCTGTTGCCGGGCGATGCCTTCGGGGCGCGTTCGCGGGCGCAAGGCGGCGAGTTCGGCGCGGCTGCGCCCCCCAACGCCCAAAAGACCGCGTTCATTTTGTTCGCTGAGATCGTCGGGGCGCGTTCGGGGGCGCACGGAGAAGAGGCGCAGGGCTTCGGCCTCGGGCAGGGCGTCGGCGATGGATGCACCGCTGGGGCGGTCGGGGATATTGCCGGGTGTCAGAGGTGGGCGGCCGGCATAGACAAGCACGCCTTGGGGTGTGATCGCGCCGTCGGGCGTGGCCACCACGAGGCCGCGCTCGTCCATCACGAAGCGGGTGCCCGGCGCCACAGGATCGGTGGGGCGTTCGGGCGCGGTGTCGGGTTGCAGCGCATCAACCGCTGGCAGAGCCACGGCATCGCTGGAGCGCACAGGCGCGTCGATCGAGGTCTGGTAGAAATCGTCAAGCGTCATCAGGCCGGGGGCGCTTGGGGCTTCGGGGGCCTGTTGCCAGATTCCGGTGGCGGCGTAGCGGGCGAGCAGTTCATCGGACGAAAGCTCGGAATCGGGGGTTTGCGCGCGTTCGGGTTGCGCGGGGCGCTCCTCGGGTGCGGGGCGCGAGGCGAGGTCGGTCTCTGGTTCGGGTTCTGGCGCGGGCTGGAGTGCCGGGTCGGTCGCGGTGTCGGTGGTGACGCTTTCTTCCGCGGGGGGATCCTCGGGAGCGGGCACAAGCGCGATCTGCGGCTCGGGTTTCGAGCGGAACAGGCCCGAGATGCCTTCGTCCAAGAAGACCGAAGCCCAGGCTGCGACCGCGACGAGGAAGAGCACCAGCGCGGCGGTCAGCGCAAGGCCAAGGTAGCGCGGCTTGCCGCCCACGGGTGCCGCTTCGCGCGCGCCGAATATGGTCATGCGCTGCTTTTCGTCGGAGGGCGGCGGCGGCGCGGCGGTGACGCTGCTGACGGCGGCGTCACGCTGTGTGAAGAAGGCCGCGGCCGGGTCACCTTTGCGCGCGTCCGACGCTGTGTCGCTGTCGTTTTCGTCGGGGTGAAGCCGGTCGTCGGGTGTGGCGCGCAGGTCGGGGGCGCCATGGTCGCGCGCGGACTCTTCGGGGCGCCCGGTGACGGGGGGCGCGGCGCTGTCGGCGGGGGCGATCATGGTGAGGCCGCGCGCCGCGCCTTCGAGACGGCGGGACGCGGGCGCGGGGTCGTCATCGCGGCTGGCGCGCACCGAGCGGAAAGAGGGGGCCGTTCCGTCACGAGCGACGGGGGCGGGCGCGTCCTGCGCCGGGCTGTCGGTTCCTTGGGTGGATTCGGGCGTAGGCTCTGGTTCGGTCTCTGCCGTGGGTTCGGTGTCGGGCGCGGTTTGTGTTTCGGCCTGCGGTTCCGGTTGCTCTTCGGGCTGCGGCCCGGCTTGTGGCTCGGCTTGTGCTGTGGGGGCGGGTTCCGGCTCGTCGGGGGATGCGGGCGCGGGCGCCGCACCGATGATTCGAATCGCCGCGCTGTCGCGTTCAAGAGAGGCCCCGGCCGGAATGTGCTGTTCGGACTGCGCGGCCTCGCCGAACCAGGGTTCGCCGACAAAGCGGCCCTTTGGGGGCATCGCCACGAAACAGACCGGGTTGAACCCGTAGCGGGCTGCGAATTCCTCGGCCTCGTCGAGGGTCTCGCGGGCGACGGCGGCGACTTGGATCTGCCCGGCGTCGCAGGACCAGTCATAGGCGAGATCGTCGATCGCATAGGGTGTCGCGCCGGACAGCCGGTCGCGCACGGCTTCTTCCAGTGCTGCGCCGCTGGCGCCGCCGGGATCGAAATCGAGATAGCGGATCTGGTCCTCGGGGATCACCAGCTTGCTGGTCATCCCGGCAGGGTCGAGCGCCAGCCCCTGGTCGCGCAGCGCTGCGAGCGCGCCGTTCAGGTCGGGTTCATCGAAGGAGACGTCGCCGACGCTGTGCCAGCCCGGATAGGCCCGGTGCAGAAGGGCCAGGCCTTCGAACGAGAGTGTTAGGGCGAAATTCGGTTTCATTTGCACCGCAGTAGCATCGGGTCGGGGCCAGTGGGAGTCCACCGCCCAGCGCCCGGATTTTACAGCAGCTTCCCGCCGAGGGAAAGAGATGTGCGGCCCCCGCCCGAAGAAGCGCGGTGCCAGGGCCTGTGATGCGGCCCTGGCGGTGGGTTTGCGGTCAGGCGGTGGCCTTGGTGAGCGCCTGGTCGAGATCGGCGATGATGTCGTTGGAATCCTCGATGCCGATCGAGATTCGCACCACGTCGGGCGATGCGCCCGCCGCCTTTTGCTGTTCGGGCGAAAGCTGGCGGTGGGTGGTCGAGGCGGAGTGGATGATCAGCGAGCGGGTATCGCCCAGGTTGGCCACATGCGAGAAGAGCTCGAGGCTGTCGACCAGCTTGACGCAGGCGTCATAGCCGCCCTTGAGCGTCACCGTGAAGAGCCCGCCCGCCCCTTTGGGGCAGATCCGCGCGGCGCGGTCGTGATAGGGCGAGGAGGGCAGGCCGGCATAGGTGACGGCTTCGATCCGGTCGTCGTTTTCCAGCCACTGGGCCACGGTCATCGCGTTTTCGCAATGGCGCTGCATGCGCAGGCTGAGGGTTTCGATGCCCATCAAGGTGTAATGCGCCGCCTGCGGGTTGAGGGTCATGCCAAGATCGCGCAGGCCGATGGCGATGCCGTGGAAGGTGAAGGCCAGTGGGCCGAAGGTCTCGTGGAACTTGAGGCCGTGATAGGCGGGTTCGGGTTCGCTGAGCGAGGGGAACTTGCCGGAGGCGGACCAGTCGAAGGTGCCGGAATCGACCACGACGCCACCGGTGACGGTGCCATTGCCGGTCAGGAACTTGGTCATGGAATGCACGACCAGCGTGGCGCCATGTTCGATCGGGCGGCAAAGATAGGGTGTGGCCGAGGTGTTGTCGACGATGAGCGGCAGACCGGCCTTGTCGGCGATCCCGGCGATGGCGTCGAGATCGGTGACATAGCCGCCCGGATTGGCGATGGATTCGCAGAACACCGCGCGGGTGTCATCGTCGATTGCCGCAGCGACCGCGTCGAGATCGTCGAAATCGACGAATTTCGCGGACCAGCCGAAGCGCTTGATGGTCTGGCTGAACTGGGTGATCGAGCCGCCGTAGAGCCGGGTCGAGACCACAACGTTGAGCCCCGGCCCCATCAACGGGAAGAGCGCCATGATCTGCGCGGCATGGCCCGAGGAGCAGCAGACCGCCCCGGCACCGCCCTCGAGCGTGGCGACGCGCTCCTGGAGCGCGGCCACGGTGGGGTTGGTGAGGCGCGAATAGATGTAGCCCACTTCCTGGAGGTTGAAGAGCGCCGCGGCATGTTCGGCATCGCGGAACACGTAGGCGGTGGTCTGGTAGATGGGCGTCTGGCGCGCGCCGGTGGCCGGATCGGGCCGGGCGCCCGCGTGGATCTGCAATGTGTCGAAGCCGTATGCCATGTTCTTGGCCCTCCCTGTGGAAACCTGTTTGCCGATGTGTAGGGCATCGCGCGCGGGGCGACAACTGGCATGGCGTGGTGGCACGGGGTGGTTTGGGCGTCGCGCCGGGGGGCCAGCCCCCCGGACCCCCCGAGGTATTTGAGGCCAGATGAAGGGGCGGGGTGTGCCCTGTCTTGTGGGTGGATTAGGGGGCGGCCCGTTTCCTAGCGCATCCAGAAGCCGTTGCGCTTGATCGTGTTGCGGATCGCCTGTTCCTTGCGGGGGAGGTTGTCGCGATCAAAGAGGGCGCGCACCTTCTGGCCGCGCCCGTGATAGACCATGAACTTGATCGGATCATGGGCTTTCAGAACCTTCTTGATGCGGTTGGGGGCGCAGACCTCCTCGAGCACCTGCACCACGCGGTCGGATTCGCGCGCATAGAGGAGCGGCAGCATGCGGTAGTGGCAGCTGACCGCGCCGTCGAGCAGCCCGGCGGGCAGGGCATCGCGCCCGCCGCCGAAGGAATGGATCACCAGCGGCAGCGCCACCTGGTCGAGCCAGGGATCGAGCGACTGGCAGATCAGTTCGGGGGGCGGGTCGTCGCGGATCGAGAGCGCATAGTCGAGAAAGCGTTTCCCGAATTCATGCGGGCATTCGTAGAAGAAGAATCCGGCATTGAAATAGAGGTAGCGGCGCCAGAATTCATCGGGCCAGGCGGGGTCGAGCGAGGAGTCGAAATCAAGGCCGAACCTGTCATAGAGCGATTTCCACGTGGCATTGTAGCCGGGGCCGTAGAGCTGGATCTCGGGCCAGGTGCCTTCGCGGCGCAGAGAGGCGCCGGGGCGGGAAAAATCGAAGGGCACCGAGCTGAGATCGCCGGTGATCAGCGTGTCGGTGTCGAAGAAGACGAAAGGCTCGCCCCCGGGCAGGGCCATCAGCGCTTCGATCTTGTTTCCATAGGGGTAGGACTGGCCGAAATGGCGCGATTGGAAGGGGATGATCTCGGCGCCCATCTCGGCGAGGAGGGCGCGGGTGCTGTCGCCGCGGATGGTGGGATCGGATGGCCAGAGCGGCCCGGGTTGTGGTTCGGCGACGAAGAGACGGCCGGCGAAGGCGGGGGAGTTGGCGCGCAGGGAGGCCGCGAAGATCAGCGCCTCGTATTGCAGCCGCCCGCCCTGGGCGACGATCAGGATGTTGAACGCCTTGGGTGGCGTGGGTCTGGATTTCGCCTTGGCGGCCATCACTCGCACTCTGCCCGGTGTTTTGCCTCTGGGAGCACTATAGGGGTATCGCGGCGCGGGCAGAAGGGGGGAACGCATGTCTGAACGGCGCGGGCGGCGATGCGGATGCCGATGGAAGGGGGGAGAGTGGTGGGCGACCCAGGAATCGAACCTGGCGTGCGTCTCCGCGAGGGAGTTACAG
>CAZMZS010000062.1:0-15612 GCA_964570675.1 uncultured Roseovarius sp.
GGCCCGGAAATGTGCGCGAATTGCGCAACCTGATCGAACGCTCGGTGATCCTCGGGGCCTTCCCTGTCGAGTTTTCGGGCGCGGGCGCGATCACCGGCCCCGAGGCGATCGAAACGCTCGAACTGGTGGAACAGCGCCATATCCTCAATGTTCTGGACGCCTGCGACGGCAATCGCGCCGAGGCCGCCCGCCGCCTTGGCGTGTCGCGCAAGACCATAGACCGCAAATGCGCCGCCTGGGGCATCTAGCGCCGGGGCAGGGCGGTGCCGTGGTGATCCATCCCTGAATGCGCGCGGCGGCTGGCGGCGCTTGCCAAGCCTTTACGACCCGCTAAGCTGCGCCTGATCGTTTTCAGCTTTTCAGGAGGCCACAGATGTCAGACCGCCCCGAAGCACAGCCCGAGATACTGACCGACACCGACCAGCATCGCGTCACCCGTTTCGATTTCGAACCCGGTGCCGAAACCGGCTGGCATGTCCACGGCTTCGATTATGTCATCGTTGCCCTGAGCGAATGCCGCATGAAGCTGGAAATGCCCGACGGCACGGCGAACGATGTCACCTTGCCGCCGGGGCGCACCTATCACCGGCCCACCGGCATCGAGCATAACGTGATCAATGCCGGCACGCAGCCGATGGCCTTTGTCGAAATCGAGTACAGGACGCCGCTCGATTTCGACCGCCTCGAAGGCGCTTAACCGCGCGACAGCACGCTGGCCGGACGCGCCTTGAGCAGCGACGCGGTCAGCGCGGCGGCCAGCCCGGCCTTGATCAGGTCACCCGGAATGAACGGCGTGACCAGCAGCGCGGCCTCGACAAGCGTCTTGTCCAGGGTGATGGACATGCCGATGACGCCAAAGACGTAAAGCACCGGAATCCCGCCGATCACCGCGCCGATGAAGGCGGCGGTCAGGATCGGGGTGTTGCGCATCCGCTCGACGATCCAGCCGGCCACGAAGGCGGCAATCGGAAAGCCGATCAAAAAGCCGGTGGTCGGGCCGACAAAGACGCCCAGGCCGCCACGTCCCCCCGCCAGCAGCGGCAGGCCAAGCGCCACCAGCGCCAGGAACAACAGCACCGCCAGCGCGCCGCGCTTGGCGCCCAGAACCGTGCCGCACAGCATGATGCCCATGCCCTGTGCAGTGATCGGGACACCCGAGGCAAGAGTGAATTGCGGCACAAGCCCCAGCACCGCGATCAGCGCGGCGAAAAGGGCGATAAGTGTGATCTGACGTTCCATGTCGCGTTTCCTTCTGTCTGTCCGTTTTCTTGTCGTTCAGTCGTTTGTTTGTTCGCGCGTTCCCCTGCGGCTCACTCTGCGTCAAAACCGCCGCGCGCGCGCAGCGCCTCGGCCACGTGTTCGGCATCGTCGACCGCCACCAGCGCGATCGGCAGCGCCACCTGCCAGCCCGCGCGGCGTGGGCTGCGTGCGCGCCAGGCCTCGATCAGGTTGCGCGCCTTGGCCAGCAGCACCGGGATGAAGCGCACCACCAGCACGATCGCGAATCCGATGGGCGCGGTCCTGACCCCCAGCCGCCTGAGCGGCGACAAGAGCCACAGCACCACCTCGACCATATCATCGAACCGCGTGGTCATCGTGACCAGGTTCGCCAGCGCCACCGCCGCCGTCAGGCGCAACGCGATGATAAGTCCCGCGCGCCCGTCCTGCGTCAGCAGATGCCAGGCCAGCACCAGCGCCACGAAGAACCAGACCGGCTTCAGCAGCCGCAGACCATCCTTGGCGAATTGCCGCCCCGGCACAAGGTAAAGCCCTGCGACGGCCGCGTTCGCGGCCAGCATCGCGCCCAGGCTGTCCAGCATGAACAGCCCCACCGTCGCCGCGCATAAAAGCGCCAGCTTGGCGCCTGCGCGGATCGGATGATAAGGCGTGCGGATCTCAGAGGTCAGCGTCAGCATCATCCACCTCCTGCATCGCCGCAAGGTAACGCGCCAGCGTTTCCCCGGCGGGGCCGTCGGCGGCGACCTGCCCGCCCTCCAGCCAGATCACCCGCTCATAGGATTGCAGCGCGCTGATGTCATGCGACACCTGGATCAGCGTGACCGGCAGCGCCTCGAGGTAGCGGCGCAAGGCGCGGATCGTCGGGATATCCAGCCCCGCGAAGGGCTCGTCCAGCACGATCACGCGCGGCTCCATCGCCAGAACCGCCATCAGGCAGACAAGGTGGCGCTGCCCTTGCGAGAGCCCATCGACCGCGCGCTCTGCCCAGTCCTCGCGCCCGAACCGCGCCAACATGGCGTGTGCGCCTGCGCGTGCCTCGGCCTTGGGCTGGCCCAACTGGCGCAGACCAAAGGCCAGCTCCTCTTCGACGGTGGGAAAGATGATCTGGTGATCGGGGTTCTGAAACAGGATGCCGACCGTGCGGATCGCCGCCTTGCGGTCGGTGCAGACATCCACGCCCGCCACCGTGACGCGCCCGGCATCGGGTGCGATCAGCCCGGCGATCAGCCGCGCCAGCGTGGTCTTGCCCGACCCGTTGCGCCCGACGATCCCGACGCGGCGCGAATCAAGCGCCAGCGTCAGGTCGCGCAGCACCTCGCGCGCGCCGAAGCGGACGCTCACGCCCTTGAGGCACACCCGGTCATTCGCTGTTTGCACTGGCGCCATCGCCCTTGTCCCACGCCTTTCGTTGGCGCCCGTGCATAGCGCCCGCCTTGCCGACATGCCAGCGCAAAGACCATGCGCTTTCCTGATTTGAGTCAAGACGCACAGCGCGCATCGCGTTAGACTGGGCGCGCGTCCCGATCTGCAATTACAGAAGGTTTCGCCCGCTCATGAATGATCCCGCCGATCCCGCTCATCCCGCCCCGCTGCCCGCCGCCGCGCTTTGCGTGCCGGTCCCGGCGGCAGAGTTCGACTTTTCGACCACCGCCGATCTGCCCGCCGAAACAGGCTGGCTGGGGCAGGACCGCGCGGTCGATGCGATCCGCATGGCCGCCAGCATCCGGCATGGCGATTTCAACGCCTTTGTTCTGGGCACACCGGGCACCGGGCGCCACCGGATCGTGGACGGGATCCTGACCGAGGCGGCGGCGGGGCGCGCGCGCCCCAATGACTGGGTCTATGTCAACAATTTCGAAACACCCCACAAACCCTCCGCCATTGAACTGCCGCCCGGTATCGGCGTGCGCCTGCGCAAGGCGATGGAGGCGCTGGTGGATGATCTGGCCAACGCCATCCCGGCGCTCTTTGAATCCGAAGATTATCAATCGCGCCGCAATACCATCGAACAGGGCTTCGCCGACGAACACGAAGAGGCGATGTCGGACCTCTTCGAGCGCGCCCGCGCCCGCGATGTCGCCATCCTGCGCACGCCGATGGGCTTTACCGTCACCGGCCTGCATGACGGCGAGGTGCTGACGCCCGACAAGTATAATGCCCTCTCCGAGTCGGAGCAGGAGAAGATCGACGCCGCCGTCGACGAGATCCAGGACGCTCTGGGCGAGATCCTCAAAGCCGCCCCCGCGCGCGAAAAGGACCATCGCCGCCAGGTCGAGGAACTGAATTACGAGATGGCCCGCGCCGGGGTCGAGGACGCCATCGCCGACGTGACCGATGCACTGCCCGAAATCGAGGCGCTGCGCGCCTATCTCGAAACGGTGCGCGCCGACCTGATCGAGAACGCACAGCTTTTCCTGATGCGCGACGACCAGATGCAGGGCGGCCCGTTTCCCGGCGCGACCTCCAAACATTACACCCGCCCCCAGTTTCAGCGCTACGCCGTCAACGTGATCGTCGGCGATGGCAGCGCGGCCAAGGGCGGCGGCGCGCCGGTGATCCGCGAAACCCTGCCGACGCTGGGCAACCTGATCGGGCGCATCGAATACGCTTCGGAGATGGGTGCGCTGGTGACGAATTTCACCATGATCCGCCCCGGTGCGCTGCACCGCGCCAATGGCGGTTTCATCGTGCTCGACGCGCTTCAGGTGCTGGGCGAGCCCTTCGCCTGGGACGCTCTCAAACGCTGCCTGCGCACCGGTGAGATCTCGATCTATTCGCCTGGCGAGCGGCTCAGCCTTGTCTCGACGGTCTCTCTCGATCCCGATCCGATTCCGCTCAGAACCCGTGTGATCCTTGTGGGCGAACGGCTGCATTACTACCTGCTTTCGGCGCTCGACCCCGATTTCGCGCATCTCTTCAAGCTTGAGGCCGATCTTGACGACCACCTGCCCGATGACGCCGGCGCGCGGCAAGGCTATGCCCGCATGATCGCCGCCATCGCGCGCAAGGCCGGCATTCGCCCGCTCGATGCGGGCGCCGTGGCCGCCACCCTGCGCGAGGCCACCCGCCTTGCCGGTGACGCCGAACGCCTGACGCTCAATACCGATACGCTGTCGGATATCCTGCGCGAGGCCGATCACTGGGCCGATGGCAACGGCCACGATGCGATCACCCCGACCGATATCGAAAAGGCGCTCTTTGAGCGCGAGCGCCGCGCCAGCCGGATTCGCGAACTCAGCCATGAAGCGATCAACCGCGACACGGTGCTGATCGACACCGATGGCGCGGCCACCGGCCAGATCAACGCGCTTTCGGTGCTTCAGATCGGCGGCTATGCCTTCGGGCGGCCCTCGCGGCTGACGGCGCGCACCCGGATGGGCGGCGGCAAACTTGTCGATATCGAACGCGAGACCGAACTCGGCGGGGCGATCCATTCCAAGGGGGTGCTGATCCTTCAGGGCTATCTTGCGGCCAATTATGCGACTGATCTGCCGATGTCGCTCTGGGCGAGCCTCGTCTTCGAGCAAAGCTATGGCGGTGTCGATGGCGACAGCGCCTCCGCGGCCGAACTGCTGGCGCTGATCTCGTCGCTGGCCGAGGCCCCGATCGACCAGTCCTTCGCCATCACCGGCTCGATCAACCAGTTCGGCGCGATTCAGGCCATCGGCGGGGTCAATGAAAAGATCGAAGGCTTCTTTGATATCTGCGATGCGCGCGGCCTCACGGGGCGTCAGGGCGTGCTGATCCCGGCCTCCAATACCAAGCACCTCGCCCTGCGCCGCCGGGTGATCGAGGCGGTCGAAGCGGACCGCTTCCGCATCATTCCCGTCGCGCATCTCGATGAAGCCATCGCGCTTTTGATGGGCTGCGGGGCAGGGGCGCGCGATGCGGACGGGGCCTATCCCGAAGGCAGCATCAACGCGCGCGTCGAAGCCCGGCTGCGCGGGTTCGCCGATGCGCGGCGCGCCTATGGACGCACGGTTCTGGAGCAGGGGGGCAAGTCATGACCCCCGAAACCCGTCGCGCCCGCGTGATCCTTGGCGCGACCTGCTATCTTGATGCCGAAGGCGCGATCCGGGTCGCGGTCGAGATCGCCCGCCAGATGGGCGCCGACCTCCACGGTGTACTGGTCGCGGACGAGGCGATCATGGCCGCTGCCTCCACGCCGCGCGCGCGCAGCATCGGCTTTACCGGTGCGCAGGTGGTCGAGGTGACATCGGCGCGCATGCAGGCGGCATTTCGCGCCGATGCCCGCCGCTTCGAGCGCCAGTTGCAGCACGCCGCCCAGGCGGCCTCGCTTGCGGCGGCGTTCCGCCAGATGCAGGGGCGGCTTGTGACCGCGCTCGATCAGGGCGCAGGCGCCGGGGATGTGCTGATCTACGGATTTTCCCGCGATCCGGGCAGCACCGATTGCGTGGCGCTCATCGCCGGTGCGTCGCCCCCGGCCCCTGGCCTCGCGGCGCTGGCCGCGCGGCTCGCGCAGGAAGCTGGCAAGCCGCTTCTCACTTTCGCACCCCCCGGACCCGGGGGGCCGGATATCGTCACCTGTGACGGGCCTGAGGCCCTTCTGGCACGGCTTGAACGCCATCGCCCGGCGGCGGTGATCGGTGCGGCCCCGCGCGCCGAACTGCCGCCCCTGGCGCGTCTGCTCGATGCGGCGCGCTGCCCGCTCATCCTCCCCGCAACGCCGGCGGAGGGGGATTCATGAGTGCACCCGCCGCGGCGCCCGAAACCATGTTTCGCACCGAAGGGCTGACCAAGGTCTATGACAGCGGCCTGACCAAGGTGCATGCGCTGGCCGGGGTGGATCTTGAACTTTACGGCGGCGAGTTGTCGGTTCTGCTTGGCCCTTCGGGCTCGGGCAAGTCGACGCTGCTCAACATCCTCGGGGGGCTCGATCATGCCAGCGCCGGACATGTCTGGTTCCGCGATCTTGAACTCACGGGGCTCGGGGATCGCGGTCTGACGCGCTATCGGCGCGATCACGTCGGCTTCGTCTTTCAGTTCTACAACCTCGTGGCCAGCCTGACCGCGCGCGAGAACGTGCAGCTTGTGACCGATGTGGCGCGCGATCCGATGTCGCCCGACGAGGCGCTTGAACAGGTCGGGCTGGGGTCGCGGATGGATCACTTTCCCGCCGAGATGTCGGGCGGCGAGCAGCAGCGCGTCGCCATCGCCCGCGCCATCGCCAAACGCCCCGAGGTGCTGCTTTGCGACGAGCCCACCGGCGCGCTTGACAGCAAGACCGGCGTGCAGGTGCTCGAGGCGCTGCGCGATATCAACGAACGGCTGGGCACCACCACCGCCGTCATCACCCACAACGCGGAAATCCGCCGCATGGCGCATCGGGTGATCTGGTTCCGCGACGGCCATATCGAGCGGATTGAAACCAATGCCGAGCGGATCGCCCCGGCGGATATCCACTGGTAGGGAATGATGAACGCGCTCGACAAGAAACTGCTGCGCGATTTTCGCCGCCTCTGGGCGCAGGCGCTGGCCATCGCGCTGGTGCTGGCCTGCGGGGTGGCGATCCTGATGACCACCTTCGGGATGTATGGCGCACTGGAGGACACCCGCGCCGCCTATTACGAGCGCAACCGCTTTGCCGATGTCTTCGCCGCGGCCAACCGCGCGCCGGATTCCATATTGTCCGAAATCCGCGCCATCCCCGGCGTGCGGCAGGCCGAGGCGCGGGTGGTCAAGCATGTGATCCTCAACGTTCCGGGGCGGCTCGAAACGGTGACCGGGCAGATGATCTCGCTGCCCGAAACGGGCGCGCCGCTGCTCAATCGCCCGGTGCTGCGCAGCGGCCGCCTGCCGGACCCCGCCGCCACCGGCGAGGTGGCGGTGAACGCGCCCTTCGCTGAAGCCAACGGGCTGCGCCCCGGTGACAGCTTCACCGCCAACATGGGCGGGCGCAAACGGGTGCTGACCCTGACCGGCACGCTGTTGTCGCCTGAGTTCATCTACACGATCGGCCCCGGCGCGATGATGCCCGACGCCGAGACCTTCGGTATCCTCTTCGTCCCCGCGCGCGTCGCCGATGCGGCCTTCGACATGCAGGGCGCCTTCAACGACGTGACGCTCAAGCTCGATCCCCGCGCGCCCGAAGCGCAGGTGATCGACCGGCTCGACATCCTGCTCGACCCTTATGGCGGCACCGGCGCGCATGGGCGCGACAGCCAGACCTCGCACAGTTTCGTCGATGCCGAGATCGAACAACTGCGCAGCACCGCCATCATCCTGCCGCCGATCTTCTTCGGCATCACCGCCTTTCTGGTGGGCATGGTGATCGGGCGGATCATCGCGCTGGAACGCGCCGAGATCGGGCTGCTCAAGGCGATCGGCTACAGCGACGTGGAAATCTGCGTGCATTACCTGATGCTGGCGGGGCTGGTGGCGGTGGTGGGGACGCTTCTGGGCTGGGCCGTTGGAACCTGGCTTTCGGGGGCCCTGGCGCGGCTCTATGCGCAGTTCTTCGACTTTCCCTACCTCATCTACCGCGTCGCCTATGATGCCTATGCGATCTCGGGGCTGCTGGCGCTGGCCAGTGCCGCGCTCGGGGCGGCGCGCAGCGCGCTTCACGCCGCGCGCCTCGCGCCCGCAACGGCGATGTCGCCGCCCGCACCGCCCCGCTTCAGCCGCGGTCTGCTTGATCGCGCGCTCTCGCGCCTGCGCCTGTCGCAGCCGGTGATGATGATCCTGCGCAGCCTGATGCGCTGGCCGGTGCGCTCGGGGCTGACCACGCTTGGCCTGTCGCTGGCGGTGGCGGTGCTGGTGGCCTCGAGCTTCTTTTCGGACGCGCTCGACACGATCCTCGACAAGGCATTCTACCAATCCAACCGGCAGGATGCGATGCTGCTCTTTTCACCGGGGCTGCGCGATGACGCCCTTCAGGATGTCACCAACCTGCCGGGGGTGCTGATGGCCGAGGGCCAGCAATTCCAGCCCGCCACCCTGCGCCACGGCCATCTTGAGAAGGACACCGCCCTCGAGGCCCGTCCTCCCGGCGCCGACCTCTCGCGCATCGTTGACGCCGCGGGGCAGGTGATCGACGCCCCCCCCGGCGCGATCCTCCTGTCCGAACGCCTTGCGGCACATCTCGAAGCCCGCCCCGGCGACGTGGTTGCCATCGAGTTTCCCGACGGGCGCGACGAAATCCACCACCTGCCAGTCGCCGGTCTGGTCACGCAATATGTCGGGCTTGGCGCCTATGTGGACAGCACCACGCTTGACCGCCTCAAACGCCAGTCGCCGCGCATCACCGCCGCCAACCTGCTGATCGACGATGCCGCCCTGCCGCAGCTTCATGCGGTGCTCAAGGACACGCCGGAACTCAGCGGGCTTGTCATGCTGACCCGCATGCGCCGCTCATTCGAAGACACGATCCGGCGCAACGTCACTACCATGACCACCGTCTATATATCGATCGCGATGCTGATTACCGTCGGCGTCGCCTATAACGGCGCGCGCATTCAGCTTTCCGAACGCGCCCGCGAACTTGCCAGCCTGCGAATCCTCGGCTTCACGCGGGGCGAAGTCTCTTTCGTGCTGATCGGGGAAACCATGCTGCTCGCGCTCCTGGCGCAGCCGCTGGGCTGGGCGCTTGGCGGGGTGATCGCGTCGGCGCTGGCGCGCGGATCGGCCTCGGACCTCTATTCCGTGCCGCTGGTGCTGGAACCCGCCGGATTCGCCCGCGCCAGCCTCGTTGTGCTGGCCGCATCCCTCGGGGCCGCGCTGCTGGTGCGCCGCCGCCTTGATCGTCTCGACCTTGTCGCTGTCATGAAAACACGGGAATAATATCTTATGCCTTTCAAAGCCCGCAATGTCCTACTCTATGGCCTTGGCGCCGCCGCCGCGCTCGGTCTTGGCTGGCTGGCGCTGCGCAGCGATCCGGTGCCGGTCGATCTCCATGAACTGACCCGCGCGCCCATGCAGGTGACGGTCAACGCCGATGCCCGCACCCGGATCGCCGAAATCTACGAGGTCGCCGCGCCGATCGCTGGGATCGCGCGCCGCTCGCCCGTGCGCGAGGGCGATCCGGTCATCGCCGATGAAACCGTGGTCGCCATCGTCGAACCCGCCGCGCCGGGCCTTCTGGACATGCGCAGCCGCATTCAGGCCGAAGCCGCCGTGCGCGAGGCCGAAGCCGCGCTTGTCTCGGCGCGCAGCTCGCTGCGCCAGGCCGAGGAAGAACTGACCTACGCGCGCACCGATCACGAGCGCACCCGCACGCTGGTGGAACGCGGCGTCGCCTCGATCACCCGTCTGGAGGATGCCGAACAACGCCTGCGAACCGCCGAGGCCGGGGCCGATGCCGCCGCCTCCAATCTCGAACGGGCCAATGGCGCGCTCGACAGGGTGCGCGCGGCGCTGATCGAACCGGGCGACGATGCCGGGCAATCCTCCTCCTGTTGCGTGCGCCTTCATGCGCCGGTGGATGGAAGGGTGCTCAGCATCGACACGATCAGCGAACGCCCCGTCGCGGCGGGCACGCGGCTCTTGTCGGTCGGGCGGCCCGAGGATCTGGAAATCGTGGCCGACCTTCTCTCGACCGATGCCGTGCGCCTCGCGCCCGGCGCGCGCGCCGTTGTCGAACGCTGGGGCGGGGCGGGGACGCTGGCGGCGGAACTGACCAAGGTCGAACCCTCGGGCTATACCAAGGTGTCCGCTTTGGGGATCGAGGAACAGCGCGTCGATGTGGTCTTCGATCTCGTGACCCCGGTCGCGGATCGCGCCGGGCTTGGCGACGGGTTCTCGGTCTTTCTGCGCATCGTCGAATGGGAGGCCGATGATATTCTGCAGGTGCCTCTGGGCGCGATCTTCCGCCGGGGGCAGGACTGGGCGGTGTTCGTCGCCGACAAGGACGACACCGCGCGCCTTCAGGTGATCGAACTGGGGCGGCGCAACGAAACCGCCGCTCAGGTACTTTCGGGGCTCGAGGCCGGGCAGCGGGTCATAACCCACCCTTCCGATGCCATCCGCGACGGGATCAGGATCGTGGCGCGCGACGGCGGGCAGGGCGCGTGACCTGCCACCGCGCGCCGCGTCACGCCATGAATGCCTGCACCGCAACCGCACCCGCATAGACCAGCAACAGCGCGCTGCTCTCGACCCCGATGCGCCCCGGCCCGTGGCGCTCGCGCACGATCAGCCCGATCAGCAGAATGCTTGTCATCAACATGCCCACGGCGATCCAGAACATGTCGGCGCGCCCGATCGCGTGATAGATCGACCCGTCGCGATAACCCACATCCGCCGCCGTCAGGAACAGCACGTCAAAGGTGTTGCCGCCGATGATCCCGCCCACGGCCAGTTGCACCGCCCCGCGCCGCACGGCGGCCAGCGTGGTGATCAGCTCGGGCAGCGATGTCGCCACCGCCGTCATCAGCGCCCCGACCACCGTCGCCGGAATGCCCATCTGCTCGGGCATTTGCACGGCGATCTTGGACATGGCCCAGCCCGCCAGCCCCAGGATCACCACAAGGGCGCCAAAGCGCAGCAGCAACGAAACCAGGCTGCCCTCGGCCTCATGGTCGGTTTCGGGCCGGTCCTCGCGTGTCTGCGGCGTGCTGACGGGCCGCCACATCGGCGCGGCCCGCACCTGTCCGCCCACCCGCAGCCCGGCGACATAGATCACCGGCAACAGCAGCGACACCGGATGCACCCCCAGCACCGAAACCTCCGGCCCGGTCCAGGCCGCCAGCGGCAGGCCCAGCATCAAGGTCAGCAGACTCGCCTGATAGAGAATCGCCGGATCGGCCGAGGCATGTTCAAGATTCGCGCGCCGGTATGTGATGTCGGCCAGCGCCAGAAAGGCGGTCTGCGCCGCGATCCCGCCCACGGCGTTGGAAAAGGCCAGCGACGCCTCGCCATCCATCGCCGCCGTGACCGAGACCACAGTGCCCGAAAGCGATGTGGCCATGCCCAGCAGAACCGCCCCGGTGATGGCCTCGCCCGCGCCGGTCCGGTCGGCCAGCTGGTCGGCCTTTTCGGTCAGCCGGACGCCAACCACCGCGATCACCGTGGCAGTCGCAAGGAACCCCGCGATCAGCGCGGGCAGGGACAGAGCATCGAACCACATCGCCTTCAATCTGGGCCGGGCGCGAGGCATTGGCAAACGCAAAGCTGCGCGCGCGGGGGCGGTTTTGTACAATCTTTCACCGGAGCCGGACGAATCCGGTACAAAACAGGCGTACAAACCGGACGTTTCGTACAATCCTTTCCGGGGTTGCGGGCTTTCATGAGCGGGCGTTTTGCGGCAACACTCGGGGGATGACACAAGATGACCTTGTCTTGACCCCTCTTGGCCTGCGTTTTCAGCGTCGCCTTTATCCCTGCTCGATCGGGCGGGGCGGGCTAAGTCATTGTAAACGCGAAGGAGATGGCGCAACGCCCGTGGGCACGCTGCATATCGTCGGGATGTTTTACCGCCCTGATCGCATGGCCCGTCCCGCATCCTGGGCGCAGCCCATCCGCCCGTCTGACCTCTGGTCCGACGACCCTTCGGATGAGCATTATAACCTATTGGTTCGAAAGCCTTATTCTGGTTCGCACGAGGTGCTTCGGCGGGCCGATCCGCTCTATGATCTGATTCTGATCACCGATTGGAACTGGCCTGACGCCACCCCCGGCTCCGGATCCTGCATCTTCATCCACCAATGGCGTCGTCCGCATTTCCCGACTGAGGGTTGCGTGGCGTTGAGGCGCGATCATCTGATTGATATTGCAGGGAAAATAAGGCCCGGATCGCGGCTGATTTCGCGCGCCCGGCCCTAGTCCCGTGCGCCGAAAATCGCACTTCCGACCCGTATGTGAGTCGCTCCAAGCGCGATGGCCTTCTCGAAATCTCCGCTCATTCCCATGGATAAGCCATTGATTCCATTTCGTTTTGCGATCTTCTCCAGCAAAGCGAAATGCAGGCTGGGCTCCTCGTCGACGGGGGGAATACACATCAAACCCCGCACGGGTAGGTCCATCCCCTTGCAATCATTGATAAAATCGTCCGCGTCAGCGGGCAGGACCCCGGCCTTCTGATCCTCTTCGCCGGTGTTGACCTGGATGAACAGCTCCGGGCAATGCCCCTCTTCCTGCGCCAGCCGGGCAATGGTTTTCGCCAGCTTGGGCCGGTCCACCGAATGAATCGACTGGAACAGATCAAAGGCCTGGCGTGCCTTGTTGGTCTGAAGTGGGCCAATCAGGTGCAGGTCAATATCTTGAAATTGCTCACGAAAATCGGGCCACTTGCCCGCCGCTTCCTGAACGCGGTTCTCGCCGAAACAGCGGTGCCCCGCTTCCAGAACCGCCGCGACACGCGCATCGGGCTGCTGTTTGGAGACCGCGATCAGTTTCACGCTCCCCGCCTCGCGACCGGCGTTTTCCTCAGCCTTGCGAATACGGTTCTTGATGTCCTCGAGACTCATCTGGCGGCTCTCCCGGCTGCTTCTGTGCCGGTCGCCTGTTTGCCACAGTCCGATACAAACGCACAATCCCCGCCGCAAAGCCCGATACGATTTCAGTAAACACCTTGCTCCGCTGTCCCAGCTTGGATAGTAGGGAAGGGAAACAAACTCGGATTGCGCAATGACAAAGTCCTGCATCAGAAACGCCGCTCTTACAACGATCTGCCTTGCAGTACTTGCCTCTTGCGGCTCTATCCGGAACGAGGGCCTGGACCCTGACGCGTATACTTCGCCGACCTCTGCGCGTGCTAAGAACAGCACATCGCTTTTCGATATCTTCAAGAGCGACGACGCCCAGATCAAGGTCAACCGCTTCCTTTGGAACGGCTCTCTGGACGTTCTGGATTTCCTGCCGATTCAATCGGCGGACCCATTTACCGGCGTGATATCAACGGGCTATGGCACGCCTCCGGGCGGTGGTCCGGCCTACAGGGCGACGATCCTCATCAGCGATCCGGCGCTTGATGCGCGCTCGCTGAACGTGGCGCTTCAGACCCGAAACGGCCCAGTCAGCACAGGCACGCAGCGCGCCGTCGAGGATGCGATCCTTGCCCGCGCCCGCCAGTTGCGCATCAACGCCGGAAAATACTGAAGACCCGGCGGCGCGCGGTTCAGACCGGCGCGCCGTCCATGATCTGGGATACCCAGTCCAACTGACCGGGAAGGCAGATCGTTCGCAAATCATACTTCGCCAGCACATCTGCGCGCGCCGCTTCCCCGAGACGCCGCCGAGCCGCTTCATCGTCAAGCAGATCGCAGACCTGCCCGACCAGGGCGTCGCCATCGAAGAAATCCACCAGCCGCCCGTTTTCATCATGGCTCAGGACCTCGCGCACCGGTTCCGTGTCACTTGCGACAATGGCCGCGCCGCAGCTCATCGCCTCAAGCAGGCTCCAGCTCAGCACGAATGGGTAGGTGAGGTAGACATGCACGCGGCTGATCTGCAACAGCCGCGTGAAATCGTCATAGGGGATGCGGCCAGGAAAATGCACCCGCGCCCAGTCGGCATCGGGAATGTCTGCGCGCACCTCGTCAATGAATACCTGTTTCCAGGTCTGCCCGGCAGGCGGGCGCGCGCCGTAGCTGACCTCGTCCCCGCCAACAATGACGACTTGCGCCTCTGGCCGTTCTTCAAGCAGCCAGGGCAGGGCGCGCATGAAAATATGATAGCCGCGATAGGGTTCGAGGTTGCGATTGACGAAGGTGATCACCTCGTCCGTGACGGTCAGTTCGGGCAAGCCATCCAGTGACAGGCGCGCATCGGGGTTGGGCCGCGCCACCGCGCTGTCGATCCCGTCATGGCAGATGGTGATGCGCTCGCGGAAGTCCTGAGGAAAAGTGTCGGCCTGGAAACGCGTCGGGCTGATCCCCGCATCCATGATCGGAGAATGGATCTGATTATTGAGGTTTTTCATGCGGATGCGCAGCCGCGACAGTTCCGCGTCGCCCTTGTCGAACTCGGGATCGAAATGCAGATGAGGATAATCGGCCTGATGGTAAAGCTCGCAATAAAGCCCGATCCGCGCTGTGGGCCAGACATCGTTGAGGAACATCGATTCGCCCCAGCCCGGGTGCGCCAGGATCAGATCCGGCGTGAAGCCCTTGTCGCGCAATGCCCGCGCCGCGCGATAGCAGGCCTCGCCGCGGGTCAGCTTGGTGTCGAGATCGACCAGCCAGGGATGCAGGTTCTGTCCCGACCGCTTGGGCAGGCGATAGGGTACAAGGCGCACGCCGTTCCAGTTGGCGGGTTCCTTGGCACGTAGCGTCAGCGCCACGCATTGATGCCCTCTTGCCGCCAGCAGTGGTGCCAGGTGTTTGAATTGGCCCGGAAAATTCTGGTGGATGAAGAGGATTTTCATCGAAGGCAACACCTGGCGCTGATTTTCTCCCGTTATAAGACCCAGCAGTGCCGCTGCATAGGCCCGCATTTTTGTGCCAGACCACTGGACCCCGCGCGCCGTGCAGCCTATCACGCGAGGCAATCAACGGGACCATGAAGGGTTTGAGGCATGTCGCGCTATTCAGCCGCCGAGATCGAAGCGAAATGGCAAAAGGCCTGGGACGATGCCGGGCTTTTTCGCGCCACCCGCAGTGAGGGCAAGCCCAAGTATTACGTGCTGGAAATGTTCCCCTACCCGTCGGGGCGCATCCATATGGGGCATGTGCGCAACTACACGATGGGCGATGTGATCGCGCGCTACAAGATCAGCACGGGGCATAATGTGCTGCATCCGATGGGCTGGGACGCCTTTGGCATGCCCGCGGAAAATGCCGCGATGGCCAGTGGCGGGCACCCCAAGGACTGGACCTATGGCAATATCGACGACATGCGCGCGCAGATGAAACCGCTTGGCCTGTCGATCGACTGGAGTCGCGAGTTCGCGACCTGTGATCCGGAATATTACGGGCAGCAGCAGGCACTGTTCCTCGACATGCTGGAACAGGGGCTGGTGTATCGCAAGAACGCGGTCGTCAACTGGGACCCGGTGGACATGACCGTGCTGGCCAATGAGCAGGTCGAGAACGGGCGAGGCTGGCGTTCGGGCGCATTGGTCGAGCGGCGCGAGCTGACCCAGTGGTTCTTCCGCATCTCGGATTTCGCCGAAGAGCTGCTCGATGCGCTTGACGGGCTTGATGACTGGCCGGCCAAGGTCAAGCTGATGCAGGCCAACTGGATCGGCCGCTCGCGCGGGCTGCAATTCGCCTTTTCGCTGGTCGAAGGGCTTGAGGGCCATGACCGCATCGAGGTCTATACGACCCGGCCCGACACGCTGATGGGCGCGAGTTTCATCGGTATTTCGCCTGATCATCCGCTGGCGCGCCAGATGGAGAAGGACAATGCCAAGCTTGCGGACTTCAACGCCGAATGCCGCCGCATGGGCACTTCGGAAGAAGAGCTGGAGAAGGCCGA
>CAZMZS010000063.1:0-15554 GCA_964570675.1 uncultured Roseovarius sp.
ATACGCTGATCGACTTTCGATATCAGCAGCATTTCTTTGCCAAGAACGGCCAGCCAGGCATGGGCAAGCAACGCACCGGCAAGGATGGCGACGACATCGTTCTGCGCGTGCCGGTGGGCACCGAGATCCTGGACGAGGATCAGGAGACGGTGATCGCCGATCTGACGCAGGTGGGTGAGCGCGTGCTGTTGGCCAAGGGCGGCAATGGCGGCTGGGGCAACCTGCATTTCAAGAGCTCGACCAACCAGGCGCCCCGGCGCGCCAATTCCGGCCAGCCGGGGGTGGAGCGCACGCTGTGGCTGCGCCTCAAACTGATTGCCGATGTGGGGCTGTTGGGGCTGCCCAATGCGGGCAAGTCGACCTTCCTTGCCGCGACGTCGAACGCGCGCCCGAAGATCGCGGATTACCCGTTTACAACGCTGCATCCCAACCTGGGTGTCGTGGGCGTGGATGACGTGGAATTCGTGGTGGCCGACATTCCAGGCCTGATCGGCGGCGCGCATGAGGGGCGCGGATTGGGCGATCTGTTCCTTGGGCATGTGGAGCGTTGCGCGGTGCTGTTGCACTTGGTCGATGGCACCTCGGACAGCATCGCCGAGGATTACCAAACGATCATCCATGAACTCGAGGCCTATGGCGGCCATCTGGCCGACAAGCCGCGGGTCACGGTTCTCAACAAGATCGACGCGCTGGACGAAGAAGAGCGCGCAGCGGCGCGCAACGAGCTGGAAACCGCCTCGGGTGGCAGCGTTCTGGAGATGTCGGGCGTGGCGCGCGAGGGCGTGACCGATGTGTTGCGCGCGCTGCGCGCCCAGATCGATGACGACCGCCTGCGCCAGCGCATAGCAGAGGACGAACCCGAACAGTGGCAGCCGTGAAAGACGCAAAGCGCCTTGTCGTCAAGATCGGCTCGGCGCTGCTTGTGGATCGCAAGACCGGCAAGCTGCGCGCCGAGTGGCTGCGCGCGCTGGCCGAGGATGTGGCACGGCTGCGGGCGCGGGGAACGGATGTGATCCTCGTGTCGTCTGGCTCGATCGCGCTTGGCCGCGCGGGGCTTGGCCTGCCCGCGAGCGAGTTGACCCTTGAGCAAAGCCAGGCCGCGGCGGCGGTGGGGCAGATCGAACTGGCGCGCGCCTATGCCGAGGCGTTGGCCGGTCACGGGTTGCGCGCGGCGCAGGTTCTGGTCACGCTGGAGGACAGCGCCGACCGGCGGCGCTATCTGAATTCACGCGCTACGCTGGAACAGCTGGTGAAGCTTGGCGCGGTGCCCATCGTCAACGAGAACGACACTGTCGCCACCGATGAAATCCGGTATGGCGACAATGACCGGATGGCCGCGCAGGTAGCGGTGACGGCGGGAGCAGACCAGTTGATCCTTTTGTCGGATGTTGACGGGTTCTATTCCGCCAATCCCGCGCAAGACCCGAGCGCACGGCGCTTCGAGGTGATCGAGGCAATTACGCACGAGATCGAGGCGATGGCGGGCGAT
This sequence comes from uncultured Roseovarius sp., assembly GCA_964570675.1. Taxonomy (GTDB): domain Bacteria; phylum Pseudomonadota; class Alphaproteobacteria; order Rhodobacterales; family Rhodobacteraceae; genus Roseovarius. The sequence continues at coordinate 1,490 of CAZMZS010000063.1, forward strand.
GCGGGCTCGGGCCTGAGCAAGGGCGGCATGAAGACCAAGCTTATGGCGGCCAAGACGGCCATTGCGGCGGGTTGCGACATGGCGATCACCGAAGGCTCGGTGTTGCATCCGATAGAGGCGCTGGAGAATGGTGCAAACGCCACCTGGTTCCTGGCGCAGGGCGATCCGCAGCAAAAGCGCAAGGCCTGGATCGCGGCGATGAAGCCGCGCGGGCGGGTGGTGGTCGATCAGGGCGCTGCCGGGGCGCTGGCGCGCGGCAGCAGCCTGCTGGCCGCCGGGGTGCTGCGCGTCGAGGGGCGTTTCGGGCGGGGTGATCCGCTGGAAATCGCCGATGAGGCGGGGCATGTGATGGGGCAGGGGCTGACGCGCTACGACGCGGGCGATGCCGAGAAAATCCGCGGGCTGCGCTCGGATCGGATCGAGACCGTTCTGGGTTATCCGGGCCGCGGGCCATTGATCCATCGCGATGATATGGCGTTCTGAGGACGCACGATGCTAAGGTCCGCCCCATGAATTCAGGGAAGTGAGCGATGAAAGACGTGGATGACATCCCCGCATTGATGGCCGGGATCGGCCAGCGCGCAAGGGCGGCGGCCAGCGAACTGGCGAGCGCCAGCGCCGATGCCAAGCGCAAGGCGCTGGAACTGGCCGCCGATGCGGTCTGGAATGCGCGCGCCGAGATCATCGCCGCCAATGAACAGGACATGGCATTCGGGCGCGACAAGGGCCTGTCCGAGGCCATGATGGACCGCCTGTTGCTGAACGAAGAGCGGATCGGCGGCATTGTCTCGGGCTTGCGCGCGGTGGCCGCACAGGATGATCCGGTGGGCGAGGTTCTCTCCGAATGGGACATGGAGTCGGGCCTGCATATCCGCCGGGTGCGCACCCCGATCGGCGTGATCGGCGTGATCTATGAAAGCCGCCCGAACGTGACCGCCGATGCCGGTGCGCTGTGCCTCAAGGCGGGGAATGCGGTGATCCTGCGCGGCGGCTCCGAGAGTTTTCATTCCTCAAGCGCGATCCATGAATGTCTTGTCGAGGGATTGCGCGGTGCCGGACTGCCCGAGAACGCGATTCAGCTGGTGCCGACGCGCGACCGCGCCGCCGTGCAGACGATGCTGAGGATGGTGGACGATATCGACGTGATCGTGCCGCGCGGCGGCAAGGGCCTTGTGTCGCTGGTGCAAAGCGAGGCGCGGGTGCCGGTCTTTGCCCATCTCGAAGGTATCGTGCATATCTTCATCGACCGTGAGGCCGACCCGGAAAAGGCGCTTAAGGTCGTGCTGAACGCCAAGACCCGGCGCACCGGGATCTGCGGCGCGCTGGAATGCCTTCTCATTCACCGCGACGTGCTGGACACGATCGGGCAGGGCCTGGTGCGCGCGCTGATGGATGCGGGCGTCGAAGTGCGTGCCGATGAGAGTTTGCAGGCCATCGCCGGGACCGCAGCCGCCACTGACGCGGATTGGGGGCGCGAGTACCTCGACAGTATCGTCGCGGCGCGCGTGGTCGATGATCTGGACGCGGCAATCACGCATATCCGCCGCTATGGATCGCAGCATACCGATTGCATCATCACCGAGGATGATTCCGCGGCCGCCGCGTTCTTTGAGCGGCTCGACTCCGCGATCCTGATGCGCAACGCCTCGACCCAGTTCGCCGATGGCGGCGAGTTCGGTATGGGTGCCGAGATCGGTATCGCCACGGGCAAGCTGCATGCGCGCGGGCCGGTGGGGGCCGCGCAGTTGACCAGTTTCAAATACCTCGTCGAGGGTGACGGCGCGACGCGGCGCTAGCATCAGGGCCCGATGGTGATATCAACACTGTCGGCACCGGTCTCAAACGAACAGCGGCGATCCATCGCGGCCATGTGCAGCGGCAAGAGAAGGAACTGGACCGCCGCCGGTGGCACGGGCGCGACCTGCGAGGCGCCGCGCAACAGCCCCCAGAAGCCCGGATCGACCCGCAGCCGCTCGCCTGTCGCGCGGATATGCCATTCGCCATCGCAATCCCGGATCGAGATCGCGCCCCCATAGGGCAGGGCATGTTCGCAACAAAGCGTCGCAAGCAAGACAACCTGCGCGAGGCGCCGGGCCATGTTGGCCTTGGGGGTCCAGTCGAGCGTGATGCGGCTACCGTCATGGATCGCCGCCAGGATGCGCCCGATTTCGTCGGCACTGACCGTTTGCGTATCCGATGCGATCCCGAAAGCCAGCCGGAACAGTCGGATGCGGGCATTGGCATGGGCGGCGCTGTCACTGACCAGCGCCATCTCGGGGCGTTCCTTCGCACCGGAAAGCTGCAACAGTTCGAGCCCGTTGGCGACGGCCCCGATGGGGCTTATCAAGTCATGGCAGATCCGCGACCCTATCAGCGCGGCCAGCGTTTCGCTATGGTGGGGCATGTTCATCTCTCCGGAAGGCGCGCGCATATGTCGGACCTCAATTCGCTTCTTGAACCCGGCATGCTGGTGGAGCATCCGGATCAACCCGATTGGGGCGTCGGGCAGGTGCAATCCAATATCGGCGGGCGCATCACGGTGAATTTCCGCGAGGCGGGAAAGATCGTGATCGACGCGAACCGCGTGTCGTTGCTGCCTGTCATAGAGGACCGATAGAGTTACCAAATGATTAACGCGGAGGCGGGCGCGTGGTGATGGCGCGCAGGCGTTGCCTTTGTGCAGCGCCTTCACTACAAACCACGCCACATTCCGCCAAGCAGCCCGAGGCACGATGGATTCAGCACATGCTCCGCAGTTTCGCGTCAAGCTGGCCAGCAGCGAGGATGACCTGCGCGCGGCGCAGCGTCTGCGTTATCGTGTCTTTGTCGAGGAACTGGGTGGCGACGGGCCGATGGTGGACCATGACGCGCGCCTGGAACGGGACCGCTTCGATCAATGGTTCGATCACCTCATCCTGATCGACGATGGGAGGGGCGGCGATGTCGTCGGGGTCTACCGTCTGCTGCGCGACGATCAGGCACGCTGCGCCGGCCAGTTCTATTCCGAGGACGAATACGATCTCGATGTCCTCAAGCGCTCGGGACGCCGGTTGATGGAGCTGGGGCGTTCCTGCCTCGACATAAAGTATCGCGGCGGTGCGGCGATGTATCATCTCTGGAGCGCATTGGCCGACTATGTCAGCCAGCATGAGATCGAAATCCTGTTCGGTGTCGCGAGCTTTCACGGCACCGACACACAAAAGCTCGCACAGCCCTTGTCGCTTCTTTATCACCGTCATCTGGCACCGCCACCGTTGCGGGTGCGCGCCCAGCCCGCGCATTTCCAGTCTATGGACCTTGTCCCAGAGGCCGATCTCGACCGGCGCGGGGCGATGTTGCAGGTGCCGGCATTGATCAAGGCGTATCTGCGCCTTGGCGGCCATGTGGGCGAGGGGGCTTTTGTCGACCATGACTTCAACACAACGGATATCTGCCTGGTGATGGATACCGAACGCATGAGCGAAAGAAAGAAAAGCATATATACAAAGGGTGTTACGGGGTGAACTTCACCTGGAATCCAGGCGAGACCCCGCCGAATTCCCCGATCGGTGTAGCAGGCTGGGTCCGGGTCATGTTGCGGGGTGTTGCCTTGGTTTTCCTGCTGCTTGGCGGGCTCATCGTGCTTCTTGCGCTGCGCGGCGTCGAGCGCCCCATGCAAGGGCTGCACCGTCCCTGGACGGCGCATGTGCCGCAATGGGTCAGCCGGGCCGTGTTCCGAGTCCTGGGGATGCGTCACGAAACCGAAGGCGCGCCGATGCGCGCGCATGGGGCTGTTGTTGCCAACCATTCCTCATGGCTCGATATCTTCGCGCTCAATGCCCGCAAACGCATCTATTTCGTCTCTAAATCCGAAGTCGCCGGCTGGGCCGGGATCGGCCTTTTGGCGCGCAGTGCGGGGACCGTGTTCATCAACCGAAACCCCAGAGAGGCGCGTGCCCAGACCGAGATGTTCGAGACGCGGCTGCAGATGGGGCACAAGCTGCTGTTCTTTCCCGAGGGCACATCCACCGACGGGTTCCGGGTGTTGCCCTTCAAGACGACGCTGTTTCAGGCGTTCTTCTCACCGCATCTGCTGCATGATGCGCATATCCAGCCGGTCAGCGTGATCTACACTGCCCCGAGGGGCGAGGATCCGCGGTTTTACGGCTGGTGGGGAGATATGGAATTCGCGCCGCACCTTCTGGCGATGCTTGCCGCGCGCCGTCATGGCGCGGTGCGGGTGGTCTATCACGCGCCCGTTCGGGTCGACGCATTTGACAACCGCAAGGCGCTGGCCGCGAGCCTTGAGCAAATCGTGCGCGCCGGCATGCCGCCCGACCGCCGGGGCGCGGGCTGAGACTTCAGCCCATCGCCGCGATCAGCGTGCTAAGCGCGCTGGCGGGATCGTCGCTCCCCCAGATTTCATCGCCGATGGCGAAGAAATCCGTGACCGGCGCAAGGCTATGCATGAGCGTCGCATCAAGCGCGCCTTCGGCGACCACCGGGAGTTCGATCATCTGCGACCACCATTCGAACAGATCGCGCCCGGCCAGCGACCCATCCCCAAGCGCCGTTGCGCCCACCGGGCCGAAGCCGACATAATCGGCGCCCGCTTCGCCGGCATTCATGCCCTCGTGCCGCGAGGCGGCGCAATAGGCGCCGACGATGGCATCATTGCCAAGCGCCTTGCGCGCCTTGCGTACCGAACGCGCACCATCTGTCAGATGCACGCCGTCCAGACCCAGCCGCTCGGCCAGGATCAGGTGACTGTCGATCACCAGCGCGATGTCGCGTGCATGGGTGATTTCGCGGCAGGCATCGGCGGCGCGCGACAGGCGGTCCTCGTCCTGCGTCGCCAGCGCCAAGCGCACACAGGCGATCTCATGCGCATCAAGAACCTCGGACAGCCGGTCACGGAAATCCGAAAGCTCGAATTCGCGCGGCGTGACAAGATAGATCTGGGGCTGCTCGGCTTCGGCCATGATGTGCGTCCTGACGTTGATTTGCGCCCCTATAGCGCGGAAGCCGGGCCAAGGCCAAGCATCCGATGCGCCCGTGCTTCATCTGGCGACAAATACCTCGGGGGAGTCGCGCCACGGCGCGACGGGGGCAGCGCCCCCGGATTCCGCCGCGAGACAGGCGCGCCCTGGCTTCATGCAAGGCGATGCGTCCGCCCGCAAGCCTCAGAATGGTCTTTCACCCGACGGCAATTCATGAAATAGGGAAGCGCCAAACGATCTGTCCATGGAGAAACGCGATGGAGATTCGTGAGGCGCTGACCTTCGATGATGTTCTGCTTGTTCCCGCAAAGTCCAGCGTGCTGCCCAGCACGGCCGACACACGCACGCGGGTCACCCGATCGATCGACCTCAACATTCCCTTGCTCAGCTCGGCCATGGATACCGTGACCGAAAGCAGCATGGCGATTTGCATGGCGCAGACCGGCGGCATGGGTGTCATTCACCGCAACCTGACCGTGGACGAACAGGCCAGGGAAGTGCGCCGGGTGAAGCGCTTTGAATCGGGCATCGTCTATAACCCGATCACTCTGAGCCCGGATCAGACCTTGGCCGATGCCAAGGCCCTGCAAGAGCGATACAACGTCACCGGCTTTCCGGTGGTCGACGACACCGGTCGCGTCGTCGGGATCGTGACCAATCGCGACATGCGATTTGCGGATCGTGACGACACGCCGGTGCGCGTCATGATGACCTCCGATCGGCTGGCGATCCTTCAGGAACCCGCCGACCGCGAAGAAGCCAAGTCCCTGATGAAGGCGCGCCGGATCGAGAAACTGCTGGTCACCGACGGGCAGGGCAAGCTGACCGGGCTGCTGACTTTGAAGGACACCGAACAGGCGGTGCTGAACCCGACGGCCTGCAAGGACGAGTTGGGACGATTGCGGGTCGCTGCGGCCTCGACCGTGGGCGATGCCGGGTTCGAGCGCGCGCAGGCCCTGGTCGATGCGGGCGTCGACATGATCGTGATCGATACGGCGCATGGCCATTCCGAGGGCGTCGCCCATGCGGTCGAACGCGCCAAGGCGCTCTCGGGCGAGGTGCAGGTCGTTGCCGGCAATGTCGCCACATCCGAGGCAGTCCGCGCGCTGATCGGTTCGGGCGCGGATGCGGTCAAGGTCGGCATCGGTCCGGGCAGTATCTGCACGACGCGGATGGTGGCGGGCGTCGGCGTGCCCCAGCTCACCGCCGTGATGGATTGCGCTCAGGCGGCGGGCGACGTGCCGGTGATCGCGGACGGGGGCATCAAGTTCTCGGGCGATTTCGCCAAGGCGATCGCGGCGGGCGCGTCCTGTGCGATGGTTGGCTCGATGCTGGCAGGCACCGATGAAAGCCCCGGCGAGACGATCCTTTACCAGGGCCGCAGTTTCAAGGCCTATCGCGGCATGGGGAGCCTTGGCGCGATGGCGCGCGGGTCGGCCGACCGCTATTTCCAGAAGGATGCCGCCAGCGACAAGCTGGTGCCCGAGGGGATCGAGGGGCAGGTGCCCTACAAGGGCGCGGCGGGCAACGTTCTGCATCAGCTGGTTGGCGGATTGCGCGCGGCGATGGGGTATACAGGCTGTGCTACAGTCGAAGAGATGCGCCGCGACTGCAAATTCGTGCGGATCACCGGTGCTGGCCTGAAGGAAAGCCATGTGCATGATGTGCAGATCACCCGTGAAAGCCCGAATTACCGGATCGGCTAGACCCCTGAGGGCCGGGCGATGACACCGGGCGCACGGGTCGCCGCCGCGATCGGGATTCTTGATGTGATCCTAGAGGGTGAAGCGGCTGAAAAAGCGCTGACCGGCTGGGCGCGCGGTGCGCGCTATGCCGGATCGAAGGACCGCGCGGCCGTGCGCGATCACGTCTTTCAGGCACTGCGCTGCAAACGCTCTTATGCCTGTCTTGGCGGTGCGATGACGGGCCGGGGCCTGATGTTGGGCGCGCTGCGAGATGCGGGTGAACCTGTTTCGCCGCTGTTCTCGGGCGAGGGGCATGCGCCTGTGCCCTTGAGCGCGGGTGAAGCCGCTGGCGGTCATGTCCCCGATGCCGATGGCGAGCGACTGGACCTGCCCGACTGGATGCTGCCGCTTTTCCGGGACTCGCTTGGAAAGCGGGGCTATGAGGCCGCGCTTGCCCTGCGCGGGCGTGCGCCGCTCATCTTGCGGGTGAACGCGCGGCGCGCCACGCGTGACGAAGCGGTCGCGCTTTTGGCCGAGGACGGGCTTGCGGCTGATCCGGTTTCAATCGCTCCCACGGCGCTGCGTCTTGAGCAGGGTGCGCGCGGAATCGCGAATTCTCGCGCATTCCGCGAGGGGGTCGTCGAATTGCAGGACGGATCAAGCCAGGCCGCGATGGCGGCGCTTGATCTGACGGGCGCGGGGCGCGTGCTTGACTACTGCGCGGGAGGCGGAGGCAAGGTGCTGGCGCTGGCCGCGCGCGCCGATGCCGCCTTTTTCGCCCATGATGCCGCGCCGCGCCGGATGGCCGATCTGCCCGTGCGCGCCGCGCGCGCCGGTGCCAAGGTCGAGCTACTTGAAAACGCGCAAAAGGCCGCCCCCTATGACCTGGTCCTGTGCGACGCGCCTTGTTCGGGCAGCGGCACATGGCGGCGCAGCCCGGATGCAAAATGGCGCCTGACGGCAGAGCGCCTCGCTGAACTCGGGCGGATTCAGGGCGATATCCTCGATCAGGCGCAGACGTTGGTCGCGCCACATGGGCGGCTGGCTTACGCGACCTGCTCGGTGTTTCACGCCGAGAACGAGGCGCAGAGCGATCATTTCATGGCGCGTCATCCCGGTTGGCGCGAGGTCCTGCACCGTCGCTGGCCGATTGGCGAGGAGGGCGACGGGTTTTACCTTTGGGTCGCTGAACGGCGATGATGTACCGAATGCAACCTTGACGGGTGTTTCGGGCCTGCCTTAACCTTCTCGAAAGGCTTTTCGGTCAAAAGGGTTTGAACCGAATCGCGGACAGGGGGCCAACAGGTGACAGAAACCGCTCATTTCCCCATGCCGCTGCGACGGGCTGCCTCTGACATGCGCTCGAGGGTCGGTGCGATCCTTGCGGCGGCTCTGATCTTTGCGGTCGCTGGTGGTCTTGTCGGCGCAGAGCTGGCGCAACTGTTGATATGGCTGGTGGCCGGGACGCTGGCGATGACGGCGGGGTGGGTTGCGCTGCTTTCAGTGATCCACACGCGCGCTGATCGCACAGAGCGAGCCCGAATCGCGCAGCTCCTGGAACATGATCCCACACCCAGCCTTGTTGCCTCTGCTGATGGCGCGCTTGTCCATCTCAACCCCGCTGCAAAGCGGCAGCTTGAAACGGGCAGTGCAAGTACTTTGGCCGGGGCGTTTCAGGGCGCACTGGCCAATCCGGGTGCCGTTCTTTTCCGGCTGGAGAGCCGGGCGCGCGTGCGCGGCGCGGCGCGCGAGGCGGTGGTCACGCGGCAGGGGCATATGCATGTCTCGACACATCGCATCGCGCCCGAAACCTATCTCTGGCGCATCGAAAAGCCACTTGGCGGGGTGCAGATTCACGCCGACCCGATGCCGTTGCCGCTCATGACCGTGGGCCGCAATGACACGGTCTTGTTCATGAACGCCGCCGCGCGCAACCTCGTTGGTGAAAGGGTGCGCTCGCTGGACGCGATCTTCTCTAGCCTGCCGCCACGCCCCGGCGAGGTGAATGACATCATTACTCGCACCGGACCGATGCCTTGCCTTCTGGTCGAGCTCGAAGGGTCGGCCGGGCGGCGTGAGCTTTTCATTTTGCCGGGTATCGCCGCGCCCGAGCGTCAGCCCGATGGCTGGGCCTTCTTTGATGAACTGCCGGTGCCGCTCTTGAAGCTGGCGCCAAGCGGCAAGATCGAACTGTCAAACCGCCCCGCGCGCGACCTGCTGGGCGTCGCCGCATGTCAGGATCTCCGTCTTGGCGACCTGCTCGAAGGTTTGGGGCGCTCCATCACCGACTGGCTCGGGGATGCCGCCGCCGGACGCGGTGGGGGCCATTCGGAATTCATGCGTGTGCGGCGCAACGACAAGGAAGTGTTCGCACAGGTGACTCTGAACCGCGTAAGCGAGGCGGGCAAGACCGTCCTGATCGCGGTCCTGAGCGATGCGACGAAACTCAAGTCGCTTGAGGCGCAATTCGTCCAGAGCCAGAAAATGCAGGCGATAGGCCAACTTGCCGGCGGCGTGGCGCATGATTTCAACAACCTGCTGACGGCGATCACCGGCCATTGCGATCTGGCGCTTCTGCGCCACGATCAGGGGGATGCCGATTATGCCGACCTCGTGCAGATCAGCCAGAATGCCAACCGGGCCGCGGCGCTGGTCAGTCAGTTGCTGGCCTATTCACGCAAACAAACCCTGCGCCCCGAGATGATGGACATGCGCGATATGCTGGCCGATCTGACCCACCTGCTGAATCGCCTGGTGGGCGAAAAGGTGATGCTGGCACTGAGCCACGACCCGATGCTGTTCAGGATCCGCGCCGACAAGCGGCAGCTTGAACAGGTGCTGATGAATCTGGTGGTCAACGCGCGCGATGCCATGCCCGAGGGCGGCGATATCCGCATCGTCACGGAAAACCTTGATCTGGTGCAGCCAATGCGGCGCGGGCGCGCGGTGGTGCCCGTGGGGCGCTATGTGTCGGTTCGCGTGATCGACGAAGGGGTTGGCATACCCGCCGACAAGCTGCAAAAGGTGTTCGAACCATTCGTGACCACCAAACGCCCGGGCGAGGGCACGGGCCTTGGCCTCTCGACGGCCTATGGAATCATCAAGCAGACAGGTGGCTTCATCTTTGTCGACAGTGTGGTGGGCGCGGGCACGACCTTTCAATTGCTGCTGCCTGCCCATGATTCCCCCGACGAGCCGCTGAAGGAACCCGAGACCAGCGTCGCGGGCAAAGCGCGGGCCGATGGCGTCGTGCTGCTGGTCGAGGATGAAGCCCCGGTGCGCGCCTTTGCCAGCCGCGCGCTGCAATTGCGCGGCTACACCGTTCTCGAGGCGGAGTCGGGCGAGGATGCGCTCAAACTGCTGAAAGACCCCGAACTGAAGGTTGATGTATTTGTCAGCGACGTGGTCATGCCGGGAATCGATGGGCCGAGCTGGGTGGCGCAGGCGCTCAAGGGCCGCCCGGATGTGCATGTGGTCTTTGTTTCGGGCTATGCCGAAGAGACATTCGGAGATGCGCAAAAGGCGATTCCGAATTCTGTTTTCCTGCCAAAGCCCTTTTCGCTGACGGAACTGACCGAGACCGTGCAGCGCCAGATGGGTTGAACCGGCCCGACGACGTCAGTCCTTTGGCAGCGGGCGATAGGCCCCGTCTGCGCCTATCCCTTCCCATAGGGCGAACTCAGCGGCGCATTTGCGGCGCATCTTGTCCGCGGTCGCGTCAGAAAGCTCCAGCGCCATTGCGGGCGAGGCGTTCTCCTGGGGCGTTTCAAAGTCAAGTTCCAGCCGCTCTTGCAGAAAGGCCTTTAGACCGGCCTGGTCCTCGTAGCGGAAAAGATGCGTGACTGCGGTCCCGTTCTTTTGGGGCTCGAGGAATTTCGCTTGTGACCCGACATTGGCGAAAGACGGTTTCTCGCCCTTGGTATAGGCGTCGACGAACCCGTCGAAATCAACGTCATGGGTCGCGTTGCGCTGGCCTTTCATGAAGGGTCTGCGGCGATACCGATACCAGCTTCCCAGCCAGTCGACGGGTTCACGCATGACCGCCAACACATCGAGCGGAGCGCCTATGAATTTTTCGAGGGCGGGCCGAAAGAAGCGGTTGTAGCGAAATACCGGCGCATGCTTGAGCTCGGGCGGGTCGCTCACCACCATCGCCGCATGCGGCGCAAGCGCGGTCTGATAGGCGGTGGTGCCGGTCTTCGGCACCGAGAGGAACACCAGCCTGGCCTTTGAAAACACGAGCATTTGCGCACCTTTCCGACAGCAACCGAACCAATCCGCCGCGCGTTAACGACATCTTCATCTCTGCGCGAAAAACTGGGGCGTGTGAACAATTATCTTGAAATGTTCTCTCTTTGTCTTCATATCTCGTGGAACAAGAGGTGAACACAGGCAGTGATTGCCGCCCGAAACAGGGTGTGAAATAAGGGACCGGAACAATGGCAACGGCAGATCTTTTGACCATGGACAGCAAGAAGAACGCGGACAAGCAGAAAGCGCTCGACAGCGCGCTTGCGCAGATCGAACGCCAGTTCGGCAAGGGCTCGATCATGAAGATGGGGTCGGACAATCCGGTCGCCGATATCGAGGCCACGTCGACCGGCTCCCTGGGGCTGGATATCGCTCTTGGAATTGGTGGCCTGCCCAATGGCCGCATCGTCGAGATATACGGCCCCGAAAGCTCGGGCAAGACCACGCTCACGCTGCATTGTGTCGCCGAACAGCAGAAAAAGGGCGGGGTTTGCGCCTTTGTCGACGCCGAACATGCGCTGGACCCGGTCTATGCCAGGAAACTGGGTGTGGACCTTGACGAATTGCTGATTTCACAGCCCGACACCGGGGAGCAGTCGCTGGAAATCGTGGACACGCTGGTGCGCTCGGGCGCGGTCAGCATGGTGGTGGTCGACTCGGTCGCCGCCCTGACCCCGAAATCCGAACTCGAAGGTGAGATGGGCGATTCCAGCGTCGGCGTGCAGGCCCGGTTGATGAGCCAGGCGATGCGCAAGCTGACCGGCTCGATCAGCCGCAGCAAATGCACCGTGATCTTCATCAACCAGATCCGCATGAAGATCGGCGTGATGTTCGGCAGCCCCGAAACCACGACCGGCGGCAATGCACTTAAATTCTACAGCTCGGTGCGCCTCGACATCCGCCGTATCGGCGCGGTCAAGGACCGGGACGAGGTTGTCGGCAATGCCACCCGCGTCAAGGTCGTCAAGAACAAGGTCGCACCGCCCTTCAAGCAGGTGGAATTCGACATCATGTATGGCGAGGGTATCTCGAAGACCGGCGAATTGCTGGATCTTGGCGTCAAGGCCGGTGTGGTCGAGAAATCTGGCAGCTGGTTCAGCTATGGCGACGAGCGGATCGGCCAGGGCCGCGAGAACGTGAAACAGTTCCTCAAGGACAACACGCAGATCGCCCTTGAGATCGAGGACAAGATCCGCGCCGCACATGGGCTGGAATTCGACATGCCCGAGGGCAAGTCCGGCGGCGAAGGCGAGGGTGGCGACGATATCCTGGAAGCCTGAACGCTTTCGGCTGAGGGTATTGGGTGCAATCGGGCCCGGGCGCAGTTAGCGCCCGGGCCTTTTCTTGCTGTGGACACCGGCGCTGGCCGTGGATAAAGCTGCACAACGCAAGGTCAAAAGCCCCGAAAAAGAACGAGACCCAGATGCCCACGCTGAACGAAATCCGCTCAACCTTTCTGAACTTCTTTGACAGGAACGGCCATCAGATCGTCGAAAGCTCTCCGCTGGTGCCGCGCAACGATCCCACGCTGATGTTCACCAACTCGGGGATGGTGCAGTTCAAGAACCTCTTTACCGGGGTCGAGCACCGCGACTACACGCGCGCCGCGACCAGCCAGAAATGCGTGCGGGCAGGGGGCAAACATAACGATCTCGACAATGTCGGCTACACCGCGCGCCATCATACCTTTTTCGAGATGCTGGGCAATTTCAGCTTCGGTGATTATTTCAAGGAACAGGCGATTCCCTATGCCTGGGATCTGCTGACCAAAGATTTCGGGATCGACAAGTCCAAGCTGCTGGTCACGATCTATCACACCGATGACGAGGCCGCCGATATCTGGAAGAAATATGCCGGCCTGCCCGACGATCGGATCATCCGCATCGCAACGGACGATAATTTCTGGTCCATGGGGGCGACCGGCCCCTGCGGCCCCTGCACAGAAATCTTCTACGATCACGGCCCTGATATCTGGGGTGGCCCGCCGGGCAGCCCGCAGGAAGATGGCGACCGTTTCATCGAGATCTGGAACCTCGTTTTCATGCAGAACGAGCGTTTCGAGGACGGCACGCAGCGCGATCTGGACATGCAGTCGATCGACACCGGCATGGGGCTTGAGCGGATCGGCGCGCTGCTTCAGGGCAAGCATGACAATTACGACACCGACCTGCTGCGCGCCCTGATCGAGGCCAGTGCCAACATCACCGATGGCGCGCCGGACGGGCCGGGCAATGTGCATCACCGGGTGATCGCCGATCACCTGCGCTCGACGTCGTTCCTGATCGCCGACGGTGTGATGCCTTCTAACGAGGGGCGCGGTTATGTCCTGCGCCGGATCATGCGCCGCGCGATGCGCCACGCGCACCTCTTGGGCGCGCAGGATCCGGTGATGTATCGCCTCGTGCCCAGCCTTGTGACCCAGATGGGGCAGGCCTTCCCGGAGCTTGGCCGCGCCCAGGCCCTGATCGAAGAGACGCTGAACCTTGAAGAGACGCGCTTTCGCCAGACGCTGGAGCGGGGTTTGCGGCTGCTTGACGACGAGCTTGGCAAGCTCTCGGATGGGGCGCCTTTGCCCGGTGAAGCTGCGTTCAAGCTTTACGACACCTTCGGCTTTCCGCTGGACCTGACGCAGGATGCATTGCGCGAAATGGGCCGCGTGGTGGATATCGAGGGCTTTGATGCGGCCATGGCCGAGCAGAAGGCCAAGGCGCGTGCTGCCTGGAGCGGTTCCGGCGAGGCGGCCGATGCGACGATCTGGTATGACATCGCCGACAAGACTGGCGCGACCGATTTCCTGGGCTACGACACCGAGATCGCGGAAGGGCAGATCACGGCCCTGGTGCGCGACGGCAAGCCCGTCGACACGGCAGATAGCGGCGTGGAGGTTCAGATCGTGCTGAACCAGACGCCGTTCTATGCCGAATCCGGCGGCCAGGTCGGGGATAGCGGAGTGCTCAAGACAGATGCCGGCAGTGCGCGCATCACCGACACGAAAAAAGTGGCGGGCGTGTTCATCCATATCGCCGAAGTGACCAGCGGGACGATCGCAACTGGCGAGGCCGCGCAGCTTGAGGTGGATCATACCCGTCGCAGCGCCATTCGCGCCAACCATTCGGCCACGCACCTGCTGCACGAGGCTCTGCGCGAAAC
>CAZMZS010000064.1:0-15488 GCA_964570675.1 uncultured Roseovarius sp.
GTTTCACGCTGGACGAGAAGGGCAACAAGATGTCCAAATCGCTCGGCAATACCGTCGCGCCCGAGGATGTGACCAAGCAATATGGCGCGGATATTCTGCGGCTTTGGGTGGCGCAGTCGGATTATACCGCCGATTTGCGGATCGGCCCCGAGATCCTGAAAGGCGTGGCCGATGGCTATCGCCGCTTGCGTAATACCATGCGCTTCATGCTGGGGGCGCTGGCGCATTTCTCGGAAAGCGACCGCGTTGATCCGGCGGATATGCCCGAGCTGGAACGCTGGGTCCTGCATCGTCTGGCCGAGCTGGATCACACGGTGCGCAAGGGCTATGATTCATATGATTTCCAAGGCGTCGTGCAGCAGCTGTTCAACTTCTGCACGGTGGAATTGTCGGCCTTCTATTTCGATATCCGCAAGGACACGCTTTATTGCGACGGCGACACTGCCCGGCGGCGCGCGGCGCGCACGGTGCTGGACCTTCTTTTCCATCGCCTGACCACTTGGCTCGCGCCGGTTTTGACCTTCACCATGGAGGAGGTCTGGCTGGAACGGAATGCGGGCGATGATGCCAGCGTCCATCTGGTCGATATACCCGAAACCCCCGCTGATTGGCTGAACGAGCCGCTGGCGGCGAAATGGTCCACGGTCCGGCAGGCGCGCCGCGTGGTGACGGCCGCGCTGGAAATCCAGCGCACCGACAAGGTGATCGGCGCCAGCCTCGAGGCCGCGCCGGTGGTGCATGTGCGCGACCCAGAGATGCTTGCCGTGCTCAAGAGCGTGAGTTTTGAGGATGTCTGCATCACCTCTGATATCGTGCTGACTGGCGATCCCATGCCGAACGAAGCTTTTCGCATGCCCGAGATCGAAGGTGTCGGCGTGGTATTCGAGCGCGCCATGGGCGAGAAATGTCTGCGCTGCTGGAAGATCCTGCCAGATGTCGGCAGCCATGCGCATCCTGGCACCTGCAAGCGCTGCAGCGACGCCTTGGGATAGGGGCAACAGGCGCGGGCGTCAGCGATCACGCCCGCGCAGCTGCCTTTTCATGACCGCCCCGAACGCCTCCGCGCGCACTCGCTGATCGACGCCCGAAGACCCGAGCGGGGTGGCCGGTGGCCGGAATCGGTGTGTCACCGCGATCGCTGCCGAAACCAACACCCCCCGTTGGCCCACAAGCCCTTGGCACCTGTCACCCGCATGCCCATTTGACGCGGATTTTCCCTCCTTGCGGAGTCCGAGGGCAATACGCTACGCTTTGCATAATTTACGTGAGTGTGCGACTGGGAGGAAATTTTGCAGGATTTCGGTGAGGCATTCAGACTTGCCCTGTCGCTTGTGCTGTCAGGTGATGCCGATCTTGTTGAAATCGTGGCACTTTCGCTGCGCGTTAGCCTCACCGCGACGGGTGTTGCCTGCCTCATCGGTCTGCCGCTTGGCGCGCTGGTGGCGATCACGCGGTTTCGCGGGCGCAATGCGGTTCTGATTCTCTTCAATGCGCTGATGGGCCTTCCGCCCGTTGTCGTTGGGCTGCTTGTCTATCTGCATCTTTCGCGCGCGGGGCCTTTGGGCTTTCTGGGCCTGCTCTATACCCCGACCGCGATGATCATCGCGCAGACCATTCTGATCACGCCGATCGTCATGGCCCTGTCGCGCCAGGTTCTGGAGGATCTGCATGCCGAATATGCCGAACAGTTCCGCTCGCTCGTGCTGTCCCGCCGACAGCAGGTTGCTGCACTGATCTGGGATGCGCGGTTTTCCCTGCTGACGGTTGGCTTGGCCGGGTTTGGTCGCGCGGTGGCCGAGGTGGGCGCAGTGATGATCGTCGGTGGTAATATTGACCACCTCACAAGAGTCATGACCACCGCAATCGCGCTGGAGACATCCAAGGGCGATCTGGCGCTGGCCCTTGGGCTTGGCCTCGTGCTGATGGTGATCGCGCTTGGCGTGAATGCCATGGTCCAATCCCTACGCATGACGGCGGTGCGCCATGCATATGCGTGACACCGTCAGCGATATCGCGGGCACGCGGCCGCCCGAACCGGTCAGCGCCACAGCGGACCGCCGCGCAGCCACCTTGCGCAATCTTGGTCTGACCATCGACGGAACGCCGCTCGTGCGCGATCTAAACCTTGCTCTCGAGCCGACCGGCATAACCATGATCATGGGGCCGAACGGTGCGGGCAAATCTCTGCTTCTGAAACTTATGCATGGCTTGATCGTGCCCAGTTCGGGCGAGGTGCTTTGGGGTGGCCAGCCGCTGTCGAACGAATTGCGCCGCGTGCAATCCATGGTCTTTCAGAAGCCCGTTGTGCTGCGCCGCTCGGTGGCGGCGAACGTGGATTTCGTGCTCAAGGCACGCGGTATCCGGGACGCTTCGCGACGAGATGCGTTGCTGGCCCATGTCGGTCTGTCGGACCATGCCCGCCAGCCTGCGCGGCTGTTATCAGGGGGCGAGCAGCAGCGGCTTGCGTTGGCGCGGGCGTTGGCGACCGAGCCGAAGGTGATGCTGATGGATGAACCCACGGCCAGTCTCGATCCGGCCTCGGTTCTGAAGATCGAGGAAATCGTCCAGGACGCCCAGGCGAAGGGCACCAAGATTTTGTTCGTGACACATGATCTGGGTCAGGCCGGACGGCTGGCTGATGACATCGTGTTCATGCACAAGGGCAGGCTGCACGAGTACGGCTCGGCGGACCTGTTCCTGTCGCGGCCTGAAACGGAGGAAGCCAGAAACTTCCTTCAGGGCCGAATCGTCGTCTGATCCGCTTCAGAAAACTCGCACACAAAGGGAGAAACATTCCATGACATCCAGAATCAGATTGGGCGTGACCACCGCCATCGCCTTGGCGCTCAGCGCCGGAAGCATCGCGGCACAGGATCAATCCATCATCGTGCAATCAACGACCTCGACGGCGAATTCGGGTCTCTACGATTACCTGTTGCCGATCTTTACCGATGAAACCGGGATTCAGGTCAATGTGGTGGCCGTCGGCACGGGCCAGGCGATCAAGAACGCGCGCAACTGCGACGGTGATGTTCTGTTGGTTCATGCAAAGCCCGCCGAAGAGAAGTTCATCGCCGATGGCATGGGCGTCGAGCGTTTCGACCTGATGTATAATGACTTTGTCATCGTCGGTCCCGGCGAGGACCCGGCCGGCGTGGAGGGCATGTCGGATGCACAGGACAGCTTGGAAAAGATCGCCGGTTCGGGTGCTCTGTTCGCCTCGCGCGGCGATGACTCCGGCACCCACAAGAAGGAAATGAGCCTTTGGGGCGATACCGGCGCCGATCCCGCATCCGGGTCTGGTGAATGGTATCGTGAAACCGGCTCGGGCATGGGTGCGACGCTCAATGCCGGGGTTGGAATGGATGCCTATGTGATGACCGACAGGGCCACATGGATCAGCTTTGGCAACAAGGATGATTTCGAGATTCTGGTCGAAGGCGACGAGGATCTGTTCAACCAGTATGGCATCATCCTGATAAACCCCGAGCAATGCGAGAACGTGAATGCCGAGGCTGGCCAGAGCTTTGTGGACTGGATGACCTCGGATGCCGGGCAGGAGGCGATCGGCGCCTATGAGGTGGAGGGGCAGAAGCTGTTCTTCCCGAACGCGAAGTAAAAGAGCGCGCGATCAAAGCAAAGGCCGCGCCGGGGCTTGTCGGCGCGGCCATCCTGGGGGATGATCCGCGGTGGAGAAACCGATGATTGATCACCCTGCCGACCTGACCTTGCCCGAATACCTGACCGTGCGCGAACTGGCTGCGCTTTTGCGCATCAAGGAACGCAAGGTCTATGATCTGGCGGCCTCGGGCGATGTGCCGGTGTCGCGGGCGACCGGCAAACTGCTGTTCCCCCGCCGTGACGTCGAGGCATGGATCGCGCAGGCGAGTTCAGGCGGCGCGCCCGTGGCGAATGTGGCGCGCCCCGCGATCTGCCTTGGCAGTCACGACCCACTGTTGGAGTGGGCGATCCGCCAGTCGCGAAGCGGCCTTGCGTCTTTCTTCGAGGGCAGTCTTGATGGGGTCGAACGGTTTTGCGCAGGCGAAGGTATGGCGGCGGGCCTGCATGTGTTCGATGCCGGGTCCGGGACATGGAACCAGCCGCATGTGGCGGCGCGATGCGCGGATCAGAACGCCGTGCTGGTATCCTGGGCGAAGCGCGTGCGCGGGCTCGTGCTGCGTTCGGAACTGGACGGCGAGCTGCGCGCGATGAGCGACCTTGCCGGACGCCGCCTTGTGCCCCGGCAGGCCGAGACCGGCACGCAGATCCTGTTCACGACACTCGCGGCGGACGCAGGGCTTGATCTGTCCGGCGTGCAGATGACCGAGACCGCGCCCAGTGAAACCGACGCAGTCCTCGCGGTTGCAGAAGGGCGGGGTGATGCGGCCTTCGGGCTGCAATCCCTGGCGCGCCAGCACAACCTGCCTTTCGTGCCTGTCATCGAAGAGGAATTCGATCTGCTGCTTGATCGCCGCGCTTGGTTCGAGCCACCGATGCAGCGCCTTATGGCGTTCTGTCGCGAGGAAAGTTTCGCGACGCATGCCGCCCATCTGGCTGGCTATGACATCAGCAGGCTGGGCGAGGTACGCTGGAACGCCTGAGGCGATCCTATTGGACCGAGATCGAGGCGAACTTCCTGAGCAGGTGGTTTTTCATGAGCGCTGCGCAGGTCGCGGAGTCGCGGGTGGAAAGCGCGTTGGCGATGGCCTCGTGTTCCTCGACCGCAGCGCGCCAGCGTTCGGGGGTCAGGTTCGCCTGATACCGGGCGCGCTGGACACGGTAGGCCAGCAATTCATGAGACTTGGCAAGGCTCTCGTTTTTCGCGGCTTGCAGGATCGCCTTGTGAATCGCCTGATTGATGCGGAAATAGGTGGGCCGGTCGGTTTCATCGTATGAGCGGCGCAGTTCCTCGGTCATGGTAGTGATCCGGGCTATCTCGGCGTCGCTGGCATTGAGTGCCGCCAGCTCTCCGGCCAGCGCCTCCAGCGCGGCGAGGACTTGGAAGACTTCCGCGAGTTCCGCTTCGCTTTGGCGGGTGATGACCGCACCGCGATGCGGTATCAACTCCAGAAGGCCCTCGGCGGCCAGCACCTTGAGCGCTTCGCGCAGGGGCGTGCGCGATACGCCAAACTGGCTGGTCAACAGTTTCTCGTTGATTTTCTCACCCGGCTGCAACTGGCCTTCCAGGATCATCTGGCGCAGCCTGTTCGTGATTTCCACGGCAAGGGCAGTGCGCCCGATCGGATCTGGTTTCAACTGGCTCATGTGGGGCGTTTGATGGTCCTTAAACACTGTCTTGCCCCCGTTCTAGCGCATTTTCAGACGCTCTGTCGAAAACTTCCGCAATATGCAAGGCACGGCGGCCCGTGCCATCCGCGATCTGGTGGCGGCAAGAGGTGCCGTTGGCCACGATCAGATCATCCTGCGCGGCCTTACGTATGGCGGGCAGCAAGGAAAGCTCGCCCATCTTGACGGATACGTCATAGGTCTCGGCACCGTAGCCGAAGGCGCCGGCCATTCCGCAGCAACTGCTTTCGATATTGGCCGCCTCCAGCCCCGTCACAAGCCCGAGGGCGTGATCCATATCGCTCATCACGCCAGCGGCCTTCTGGTGACAATGGCCATGCACACGCGCGGCCCCGGCAGACGCGGTCATCGGCAGATCAAGACGACCCGACCTTGCCTCGCGCGCGATGAATTCCTCGAACAGCATCGCGTTTTCGGAAAGCGCCTTGGCATCGGCGCCGGGAAGCAGTGTCAGGAATTCGTCGCGCAAGGTCAGCAGGCAGGAAGGTTCAAGGCCGATGATCGGCGTGCCGGCATGGACATGCGGCAAGAGCGCTGTCAGCGTGCGCCGGGCCTCGTCGCGGGCGCGGTCGATCATGCCCGCAGCCAGATAAGTGCGCCCGCAGCACAGCGGGCGACGACCGGGACTTTGGGCGGTAATCACCTCGTACCCGGCGCGTTCCAGCACCCTCAGGGCGGCGCGCGGAATCTCGGGCTCCATCCAGCGGTTGAAAGTATCGGTGAACAGTATGACCTTGCCCGCCCCGCCCTTGCCTTTCGCTTGCCCGACTTCGGAATCGCGGAAGAAATCGGCGCGAAAGCCGGGCAGACTGCGCTGACGCGCCAAGCCGGTGATCCGCTCTCCCAAGGCCGCCAGCAGCGGCACCTTGTTGCGCAGCGCCACCAACCAGCGCAGCGCCACCGCCACTCGCGCATAGCGCGGCATTTCGGCGATCAGCCGTTCGCGCAACCCGTAACCCAGCTTCTGGCCGCGCTGATAAAGCACCTCGGTTTTCATCTTCGCCATGTCGACCCCGGTTGGGCATTCGCGCTTGCAGGCCTTGCAGCTCACGCAGAGCTTCATCGTTTCGGCCATCTCGTCTGAATAGAGCGCATCTTTCCCAAGGCGCCCCGACAAAGCCAGACGCAGGGTGTTGGCCCGCCCGCGCGTCACGTCGCGCTCGTCGCGCGTGACGCGATAGCTGGGGCACATCACGCCGCCTTGCAGTTTGCGACAAGCGCCATTGTTGTTGCACATCTCGATCGCGCCCTGAAAGCCGCCGCCCTTGCCGGGCCAGGCAGACCAGTCATGGCCGCTCGCGAGGTCGGTAAAATCATAGTCCGGGGGATAACGCATCAGGCTGCGGTCATCCATCTTCGGCGCATGAACGATCTTGCCCGGATTGAGGCGACTGTCGGGATCGAAGGCGGTCTTGACCTCCTCAAAAGCCGCCAGGATGCGCGGCCCGAACATCTTGCCATGGAACTCCGAGCGCACGATGCCGTCCCCATGCTCGCCCGAATGCGAGCCCTTGTAGTCGCGCACCATCTCGAAGGCGGCTTCCGCGATCTCGCGCATGGCGCGCACGTCCTTGTCCAGCTTGAGGTTCAGGACCGGACGGACATGCAGGCACCCTTCCGAGGCATGCGCATACCAAGTGCCTTCGGTGCCGTGGCTGTGGAACACTTCGGTCAGCCGGTCAGTGTAATCGGCAAGATGTTCCAGCGGGACGGCGCAATCCTCGACGAATGAGACGGGCTTCCCCTCCTCCTTCATCGACATCATGATATTGAGCCCTGCCTTGCGTAGTTCGCCGATATCGGCGGCAAGGGCCATGTCCCAGACTTCGACAACTCCGCCCTCCTGTTCACCTCCCTTGCCGAAGCCATAGCCAAGGTCGGCCAACGTGTCTGCAAGGCGGCGCATGTTTTCTTCGTTTTCCGGCGGTGTATCGGCGAACTCGACGAACAGCATGGCGGCGGGTTGGCCGCGCACGAATTCCTCAAGGGTCTTGGCGTAGATCGGGATCGAGCGCGCCAGCCCGATCATCGTCTTGTCCACCAGTTCGACCGATGTCGGACCCAGCCCGACAAGCGGCTTTGCCGCCTCCATCGCGGCGCGGAAGGTGGGGAAATGACACACGCCAAGGACACGCGTCTTCGAGGGCAGGGGCGAGAGTCTGATTTCGATGGCGGTGGAGAGCCCCAGCGTCCCTTCGGAGCCAATCAGCAGATGCGCAAGGTTGATCGGGGCAGCGTCCGGCACCAGCGCATCGATATTGTAGCCGCCCACGCGTCGCTGCACCTTGGGGAAGCGCGCTTCGATCTCGTCCGCTTCGCGGGCGCCAAGGTCTAGCATCTGGCGCAGCAGCGGTTCGGGTAGGCGATTGCCGCTGCCGGGGCCGAAATCAAAGGCGGTGCCGTCAGCCAGCAGCCCCTCGATCCGTTCGACATTGTCTCGCGTGGTGCCATAGCGCAGCGAGCGCGACCCGCAGGAATTGTTCCCGACCATGCCGCCGATGGTGGCACGCGACGCGGTCGAGACATCGACCGGAAACCAAAGGCCGTGCGGCTTGAGCTGACGGTTGAGATCGTCGAGCACGATTCCCGGCTCGACCACCGCGCGGCGGCCCTCCACGTCCAGCTCCAGGATTCGGTTGAGGTGTTTCGAGCAATCGACGATCAGACCCGAATTGACCGTTTGACCGCATTGCGACGTGCCGCCACCGCGCATGGTCAGCGCAAGGCCCGCTTCGCGTGAGGCATCCAGCGCAGCTGCCACATCATCGGTGGATTTCGCGATGACCACGCCCGCCGGCATGATCTGATAGATCGAGGCATCGGTCGCGTATCTCCCGCGCGAAAACGTATCCAGACGGACCTCTCCTTCGATCTCGCGCGCCAGTCTGCTCCGGGTCTTTTCTTTCAACATTCGGCCCGTCCTCGTAAAAATATTTCAATGACGTATTGACAGAATATTGAATTCAGAATTCAATTCAACCAGATTCAATCGCCCCGGCCTGATGGGGTGTAGCGCTATTCTGGGAGAGAGATCATGACCGCCGGCCGACACTTTCTGCAGATCCCTGGGCCCTCGAACGTCCCCGACCGCATCTTGCGCGCGATGGACTATCCCACGATGGACCACCGTGGACCCGCCTTTGCCGATGTGGGCCGCAAGGCGCTTGAAGGGATGAAGGCCGTCTTCAAGACGGAATCGCGGGTGGTGATCTATCCCTCGTCGGGCACCGGCGCCTGGGAGGCGGCACTGGTCAATACCCTGTCGCCCGGCGACAGCGTGCTGATGTTCGAGACCGGCCATTTCGCGATGCTCTGGAGGGGCCTTGCAGAAAAGCTGGGCCTGAACCCGGTCTTCATCGAAGGCGATTGGCGCAGTGGTGCTGACGCCGATGCGATCGAAGCCCGGCTGCGCGAGGATACCAGCCACGAGATCAAAGCGGTCTGCGTGGTGCATAACGAAACATCAACTGGCGCGGTGTCTCCGATCAACGATGTGCGCCGCGCGATGGATGCCGCCAAGCATCCCGCGCTGTTGATGGTCGATACGATCTCGTCGCTGGCCTCGGTTGATTTTCGCCATGACGAATGGGGCGTCGATGTCACGGTTTCGGGTTCCCAGAAGGGGCTGATGTTGCCGCC
This sequence comes from uncultured Roseovarius sp., assembly GCA_964570675.1. GTDB lineage: Bacteria > Pseudomonadota > Alphaproteobacteria > Rhodobacterales > Rhodobacteraceae > Roseovarius. Next base: position 8,947 of record CAZMZS010000064.1, read on the forward strand.
GGGGCTGTCGTTTAACGCGATCAGCGAGAAGGCGATCAAGGCGTCCGAAAGGGCCGGGTTGAAGCGTTCCTACTGGAGCTGGGACGAGATGGAAGGCCCCAACGAGACCGGCTATTTCCCTTATACCCCGGCGACCAATCTTCTGTACGGGCTGAACGAGGCACTCGACATGCTGTTGCATGAAGAGGGTCTTGAGAACGTGTTCGAGCGACACAAGCGCCATGGCGAGGCGGCGCGCGCCGCGGTCGAGGCATGGGGGCTTGAGGTTCTGTGCAAGGTGCCCGAGCATCGCTCGCCCGTGCTGACGGCGGTGATGATGCCCGAAGGCCATTCGGCCGACAATTTCCGGGCAGTCACCTTGCGCCATTACGACATGTCTTTGGGCAATGGCCTGTCCAAGGTCGCCGACCGGGTGTTCCGAATAGGCCATCTGGGCGATTTCAACGACCTGATGTTGTGCGGCACCCTATCCGGGGTGGAAATGGGCCTGCGCGACGCGGCCGTGCCGCACAAGGCCGGTGGCGTTCAGGCGGCGATGGAGGTGCTGGGGCGCAAGTTCGACAGCGCCCGCGCCGCGGCCTGAAGGCCATGAACCCATGCAGCGGGCGGCAGGAGGAGGCCGGCCGCTGCGCAAGCGGGGTGAAACGGATGCCCCGAAGACCAAGAAAGAACCGTGCGGACGAGATGGACAAGAAGACGGAAAGCTCCGGCCACATCGCCCGCGCATTGATCGGAAACCAAGGGAGGATCCAATGAAACAGACTCTTATCGCAACAACCGTTGCCGCACTGATGGCCGCGCCGGCGATGGCCGCCGATATCACGATGAAATTCGGACATGTCGGCGCGCCCGGCTCTCTGTTCGAGGCCAGCGTCAACAACTTCGCTGAATGCGTGGGCAGTGCTTCGGACGGCAAGATCGAAGTGCAGACCTTCGGCTCGTCGCAGCTTGGCAAGGACAAGGAGCTTCTGCAGAAACTCAAGCTTGGCCAGGTCGACTTCGCGCTGCCGTCCTCGGTGATGTCGTCGGTGGATGACGTGTTCGGTATCTTCGAGATGCCCTATATCATCCAGGACCGCGATCACATGCGCCGTGTGCAGGATGCCATGATGGACAAGTTCCAGTCGGCGGCGCAGGAAAACGGCTACTATATTGTCGGGCTTGCCGAGAACGGCTTTCGGCACATCACGAACAATGTGCGCCCGATCAACACACCTGAGGACCTGGATGGCGTCAAACTGCGCACGCCCAATGGTGCGTGGCGGGTGAAGATGTTCAAGGAATATGGCGCGAACCCGACGCCAATGGCCTTTTCCGACGTGTTCACCGCGTTGCAGACTGGTGTGATCGACGGGCAGGAAAACCCCTATGCGCAGATTGCCTCGGCCAAGTTCCAGGAAGTGCAGAAATACCTTTCGATCACCGGGCATGTCTATACCCCGGCCTACATCCTGGCATCGGACAAGACATTCTCGAGCCACCCCGAAGATGTTCAGGCGGTGCTGACCGATTGCGCCAACTCGACTCAGGATTTCACCTATGAGAAGGCTGCTCAGTTGGAAGATGAGCTTCTGGGCGTAATCAAGGATGCCGGTGTCGAAGTGAATGAGGCCGACAAGGCGGCGTTCATCGAGGCGTCCAAGCCGATCTACGAGGGTTTTGCCGCCGAAGTCGACGGCGCCCAGGAAATGATCGATGAGGTGATGGGTCTGGCCCAGTCGGGCTGACCCGGCGACCTGTTTCCGGCGGCCTGTCTGACGGGCCGCCGGACGTCATTGTCTAAAGACCCTGTCCCTGGCGCCAAATGCCACTTGTGCCACAAGCTGCAATGGCGGGTCCTTCGCGAAAAGAAAGCAAAAATGTCCGTTTTGTATCGCATCAATCAGTTCGTCAGCCGGATCCTGGAAAGTATAACGATCCTTCTGATGGTCATCCTGACCCTGATTGTGATTGTCGCCGTTCTGGCCCGTCTGATGGGGCAGAGCTTTTCCTGGTATGACGAGATCGCGGCCATTATGCTGGCCTGGATCACCTATTACGGGTCGGCACTGGCGGCACTGCATCGCCGTCATATCGGTTTTGACTCGGTTCTTCTGGCACTGCCGCCACGGTTTCGCCTTGGCGCGGTGTTGCTTGGGGAGCTGCTGGTGCTGACCTTCTTCGTGCTGATGGCGCGTGCCGGATTCCAGGTGCTTGAGGTGCTGGCGGGCGACCGTCTGGTTTCGCTGACTTGGGTGCCCGTGCAACTGACGCAATCGGTCATTCCCATCGGCGCCATTCTGTTCATCATCTGCCAATTGCTGAGCTTGCCCGAATACTTGTCCAAGACCCGTCGCGGCATATCGCTGGAACATGCCGAGATCGAGGAAGAGGTCGAGGTTGAGCTTACCAAGAACAAGGGTCGCGTCTGATGCTTATGCTCGTTATTTTCCTGGCCCTCGTGGCGATGATCTGTATCAACGTGCCGATCGCTGTTGCCCTGGCGCTGGCAGGTGTACTTGGCCTTCTCGTAACCGAGGGGACGTCTAGCCTCGTGACGATCGCATTGGACATGTATGATGGCTCGACCAAATTCTCGCTGATCGCCATCCCGATGTTCGTTCTGGCTGGCGCGATCATGAATGCCGGTGGTGTAACGGACCGGCTGATCAATTTCGTCTCGGCATTGATCGGATTTATCCGGGGCGGGCTGGCGATGGTGAATATCGGCGTCTCGCTGTTCTTCGCCGAAATCTCCGGCTCGGCGGTGGCGGATGTGGCGGCCATGGGCTCGATCCTCATCCCGCAGATGAAAAAGCGCGGCTATTCCAAGGAACTGTCGGCTTCGGTCACGTCTTCCTCGGCCTCGCTTGCGATCATCATTCCACCTTCGATTCCGATGATCCTTTATGCCGCGTCGGCGAACACATCTGTCGAACAGCTTTTTGTCGCCGGCGTCGTACCGGGCCTTCTGGGCGCTGCCGGACTGATGACCGTCGCTTACATCTTTGCGCGCCGCTACAACCTTCCCACCGAAGAGGCGTTCAACATCCCGCAACTGCGAAAGACCTTCGTGGATGCGCTGCCGGCGTTCACGCTGCCGGTCATTATCCTTGGCGGTATCTTCGGTGGCTTCGTCACCGCCACCGAGGCCGCAGGACTTGCGGTGATCGCGGCGATCCTCGTATCGGCCTGGTATCGCGAGATCGACCTCAAGCACCTGCGCCGGGCCATGCTGGATGGCGGCATGCAGACGGCCATCGTGATGCTGCTGGTAGCGGCATCGGTCCTGATGGGCGGCTTCCTGACTCGCGCTCAGATTCCGCAGGAGCTGGCGGAAGGGATCCTTGCAATCACGTCCGAGCAATGGATGATCCTGCTGATCCTGAACTTCTTCTTCCTGGTCATCGGTTTTTTCCTGCATTCGGCGGCGGCGATCATCCTGGTCGTTCCTATCGTGATCCCGCTGATCAACGCGGCGGGCATCGATCCGGTGCATTTCGGACTGGTGGTGACCCTGAACCTCGCGATCGGGCAGCAGACCCCGCCGGTGGCGTCGGTGCTGATCACATCATGTGCCGTGGCGCGCGCCAATATCTGGGAGGTCTCGAAGGTCAATGTATGGTTTGTTGCGGTCCTTCTGGCCGTGCTCATGCTGTGCACCTATGTGCCCTCGGTACCGCTGTTCCTGGTCGAATATTTCTACAGATGAGGTTTCGATGAGCGAACTGACGCATGAAACGCGCGGGCAGACCTTGTGGATCACGTTCAACCGCCCGCAGGCCCGCAACGCGCTGACCTTCGCCATGTACGAGGCGCTGGCCGATCTGTGTCGCAATGTGCCCGACGACGGAAGCGTGCGCGCCATCGTGCTGTCGGGAGCGGGCGGCAAAGCCTTTGCCGCTGGTACCGATATGACCCAGTTTCGCGCCTTTGACACCGCGCAGGATGCTTTGGATTACGAGGCGCGGATCGACGCGGTGCTCGATGCGGTCGAACGATGTCCGGTTCCGACCGTGGCGGCCATCAATGGCGCCTGCACCGGCGGCGGCGCGGCGATCGCCGCGGCCTGCGATCTGCGGATCGCCAGCGCCAGCCTGAAATTCGGCTTTCCGATCGCACGCACCTTGGGCAATTGTCTGGCGGCGGCCAACCTCGCGCGGCTCAGCGCCTTGATGGGGGCGGGGCGTGTACGCGAGATGATCTTCACCGCTCGCCTGTTAGAGGCCGAAGAGGCGCAGGCCTGCGGGTTGATCACGGAGTTCTTGCATGATGAGGCCGCGCTGATGGATCGCGCAGGTGCACTGGCCGCGCATCTGGCCAAAATGGCGCCGCTGACGCTGCGCGCCACCAAAGAGGCGATGCGGCGCAATCAGGCCGCCGCGCGCGCGCAGGATTCCGACCTGATCGAGCTATGCTACATGAGCAACGATTTTCGCCATGGGCTGGAAGCGTTTCTTGCCAAGGAGAAGCCACAATGGACGGGGACGTGAGCCCGCGCAACGCAACCGGCCCGCTTGCCGGAATGAAGGTCGTCGAACTCGCACACATCATGGCCGGTCCGGTCTGCGGGCTGATGCTGGCCGATATGGGCGCCGACGTGATCAAGGTGGAAAAGCCCGATGGCGACGACAGCCGCCGTTTCGTGCCCCCTGCGATCAACGGCGAATCCGCGGCCTACATGATGATGAACCGCAACAAGCGGGGCATCGCGCTGAACCTCAAGCAGCCCGACGCGGTCACTGCTCTGAGGCGGCTTCTGGAAACCGCAGATGTGGTGATCGAGAACTACCGCATGGGTACGATGGAGCGGCTTGGACTTGGCTATGAGGAACTGCGCCGGATCAACCCGCGCCTGATCTACTGCGAGATTTCGGGGTTCGGGCGCACCGGCCCCTATGCGCAGCGCGGCGGGTTCGACCTGATCGCGCAGGGCATGTCAGGGCTGATGTCGATCACCGGCGAGGGGCCTGGCCGCCCGCCAGTGAAACCAGGCGCGCCGATTTCGGACATCACAGCCGGTATCATCGGGGCAATGGGCGTTTCGGCGGCCTATGCGCGGATGCTTCAGACGGGTGAGGGCCAGAAGGTCGATACCTCGCTTTTCGAGGCGGCGATCACCCAGACCTATTGGCAATCCGCCATCGCCTTTGCCACGGGCGCGTCACCGGGGCCGCTTGGTTCGGCGCATCCACTGAATGCGCCCTATCAATCGTTTCGCACATCCGATGGTTGGATCAATGTCGGCGCCGCGAACCAGCGCAACTGGGAGCGTTTCCTGGATGTGATCGGCGCGCCGGAACTGGGGGAGGATCCCCGCTTTGCTAGCAATCACGACCGCATGCAGCACCTGCCCGAACTCGAGCGCATCCTGAACGACAGGCTGGCAGGCGAAACCACCGCCACCTGGCTGGAACGGATGGAGCGTGCCGGGCTGCCCGCAGGCCCGGTTCTGAGTATCATGGAGATGCAGGCCGATCCGCAGGCGCTGGCGCGCGATATGATCGTGGCGCTAGATCATCCCACTGCCGGTGCGGTCAAGACCCTCGGGCACCCCGTCAAGTTCAGTGAAACCCCCGCCAGCATCGATTGCCCCGCCCCGGTGCTGGGTCAGCACAGCCGTGACGTTCTGGACGAGGCGGGCTATGACAGCGGGACGATCGACGCAATGATCGCCGCGGGGGCCGTGATTGCCGCCTGAAACAGGCCATGAACAGGAGTCGTCATGCCCGAGGCACTGGCCCGATTGCTTGCACAGGCGCGCCGTGGCGGCGCAAAGGTTCCCAACAATGCCGGTGAGGGGCTCACCCGCGAAGGGGCCTTTGAGGTTCAGGAGCGGCTGGCGGCGTCTTTCGGGCCGGTGGGAGGCTTCAAGGTGGCTTGCCCGCCAGATGCGCCCATTGTGATTGCGCCGATCTATTCCAGCGATATTCACGACAGCCCCGCAACCCTTTCGATCCCGGCGCAGGAAGCGGTGGGGGTCGAGATGGAATATGCCTTTCGGCTGATCGACCCTCTGCCCGATACGACGGCTCCTGATTTTGACACCCGCCTGCGCTCGGCGGTGGAACTCTTGCCCGTGATCGAACTGGTCCACTCGCGCATCACCGATCCGGTTGCGGCCGATCCCTTGTTGAAAATGGCGGACAACCAGATCAACGGTGCCGTGGTTCTGGGCCATCCCTTGCGCGATTGGCGGGCGCAGGACGTGACCTGCGCCAAAGCGCTGCTTCAAGCCGGAAGCAATCTGCTGCTGGACGGCGACGCAAAGGTTCCTGGTGGCGACGCATTTGAAACGCTGCGCAAATTCGCCCTCGCCATCGGCACGCATTGCGGTGGCTGGCAGCCGGGGCAGGTAGTGATCACGGGCTCGCTCAACGGGTTGCCCTGGCTCAGACCGGGGCTGAGCATTGCCGGGCAGATCGAAGGACTTGGCGTGCTCAAGGTCCAGCTCAATGCCGCATGAAGCACACGCTCTGACCGAGCCCACAAACGCAATCCCGATTCGCTGGATCAGTGGTGAGCCGTGCAGGATTCGAACCTGCGACCCACTGATTAAAAGT
>CAZMZS010000065.1:0-14790 GCA_964570675.1 uncultured Roseovarius sp.
CCGTGCTCGGGTTCGAGTATGGCTTCAGCCTCGCCGAGCCCAACGCCCTCACCCTCTGGGAGGCGCAGTTCGGCGATTTCGCCAACGGCGCGCAGATCATGTTCGATCAGTTCATCTCCTCGGGCGAGAGCAAATGGCTGCGCATGTCGGGCCTCGTCTGCCTCCTGCCGCACGGCTACGAGGGGCAGGGCCCCGAGCATTCCTCGGCGCGTCTCGAGCGGTTCCTGACGATGTGCGGCGGCGACAACTGGATCGTGGCCAACTGCACCACCCCGGCCAACTACTTCCACATCCTGCGCCGCCAGCTCTACCGCACCTTCCGCAAGCCGCTCATCCTGATGACGCCCAAATCGCTCCTGCGGCACAAGATGGCGGTCAGCCGGGCCGAGGAATTCACCACCGGCTCCAGCTTCCACCGGGTGCTGTGGGACGATGCCCAATACGGCAATTCCGACACCGAACTGAAGCCCGACGACAAGATCCGCCGCGTGGTGCTGTGCTCCGGCAAGGTCTATTACGACCTGCTCGAGGAACGCGACAGCCGCGGCATCGACGATGTCTACCTGATGCGGGTCGAGCAATATTACCCCTTCCCCGCCATGTCGATGGTCAAGGAACTGGAACGCTTCAAACAGGCCGAGATGGTCTGGTGTCAGGAAGAGCCCAAGAACCAGGGCGCCTGGTCCTTCATCGAACCCAATATCGAATGGGTGCTGCAACGTATCGACGCCAAGCACACCCGCCCCACCTATGCCGGCCGTGCGGCCGCCGCCTCGCCCGCCACGGGCCTGGCTTCTCAACACAAGGCACAACAAGAGGCGCTGGTCGATGCCGCGCTGACCATCGAAGGGAAATAACGCATGACCACAGAAGTTCGCGTCCCCACGCTCGGCGAATCCGTGTCCGAGGCCACCGTCGCCACCTGGTTCAAGAAACCCGGCGATTCCGTGGCGCAGGATGAAATGCTCTGCGAGCTGGAAACCGACAAGGTCACCGTCGAGGTTCCCGCGCCCGCCGCTGGCACCCTGGGCGAAATCGTCGCCGCTGAGGGCGAGACCGTGGGCGTAGATGCCCTGCTCGCCACCATCTCCGAAGGCGAAGGCGCCGCCCCCGCGCCCAAGGACAAGGCCAAGGATGACGGCGACAGCGCCGCCGCCGGCGGGTCCGGCTCCCCCGACAGCGCGCCCTCGGGCGAAAGCATCGACGTGATGGTGCCCACGCTCGGCGAATCCGTCTCCGAGGCCACCGTCTCGACCTGGTTCAAGCAGGTGGGCGACACCGTCGCCCAGGACGAAATGCTCTGCGAGCTGGAAACCGACAAGGTCTCGGTCGAGGTACCCGCCCCCGCCGCCGGGACGATCGGCGAAATCCTCGCCGCCGAAGGCGACACGGTTCAGGCAGGCGGCAAGCTTGCCGTCATGACCTCGGGCGAAGGCGCCGCACCCGCCGCGCCCGCCGCCAAATCCGAAGATGCCCCTGCCGCCGCAGCGTCCTCGGGCGCGTCCTCCGGCGCATCTTCGGGCAAGGATGTCGAAAACGCACCCTCCGCCAAGAAGGCAATGGCCGAAAAAGGGCTCTCGCCCGATCAGGTGCAGGGCTCGGGCCGCGATGGCCGCGTGATGAAGGAGGACGTGGCCCGCGCCACCGCCGCTGCCACATCCGCCGCCGCTTCCGGCACAAGCCAGCCCGCGCAATCCTCTCCGCGCGCCCCCGTCAGCGCCGAGGACGCCACCCGCGAGGAACGGGTCAAGATGACCCGCCTGCGCCAGACCATCGCGCGCCGCCTCAAGGACAGCCAGAACACCGCCGCCATGCTCACCACCTATAACGAGGTGGACATGACCGAGGTGATGGCCCTGCGCAACGAATACAAAGACGAGTTTCTCAAGAAACACGGCGTCAAGCTGGGCTTCATGTCCTTCTTCACCAAGGCCTGCTGCCACGCCCTCAAGGAGGTCCCCGAGGTCAACGCCGAGATCGACGGCACCGACATCGTCTACAAGAACTTCGTCCATATGGGCATCGCCACCGGCACGCCCACGGGCCTTGTGGTGCCGGTGATCCGCGACGCGGATTCCATGGGTTTCGCCGCGATCGAAAAAGCCATCGCCGAAAAAGGCGCCCGCGCCCGCGACGGCAAGCTCTCGATGGCCGAAATGCAGGGCGGCACCTTCACCATCTCGAATGGCGGCGTCTATGGCTCGCTGATGTCCTCGCCGATCCTCAACCCCCCGCAATCGGGGATCCTCGGGATGCACAAGATCCAGCAGCGCCCGATGGTCGTGAACGGCGAGATCGTGGCCCGCCCGATGATGTATCTGGCACTCAGCTACGACCACCGCATCGTCGACGGCAAGGGCGCCGTGACCTTCCTCGTGCGCGTCAAGGACGCCCTCGAAGATCCCCGCCGCCTGCTGATGGACCTCTGACGACGTCCCGCAGGGCGGGGTTCACCCCGCCCCGCACGCCCACACGCCCCGCCCCGCGCAATGGACACCCACGCCCATGAGCCCCGAACTCACCGCCCTCACCCTCGCCGCTCTGCTTCAGGTCGTGCAATACGGCCTCTACGCGGTGCCCGCGAATCTCGAACTGGGGCCGGGCTACACGACCTCCCCGCGCGATCGCGAACCCGCCCGGCAGATGTCGGACGGCACCGCCCGCCTTGGCCGCGCCCTGAGCAATCATTTCGAAGGTCTGATCCTCTTCACCATCGCCTGCGCGGTGATCGCCCTCACCGGCCAGTCCAGCAGCTTCACCGCCGCCCTCGCCTTCACCTATCTGGGCGCGCGTGTGCTCTATATCCCAGCCTATTACCTCGGCCTGCGGCCCTGGCGCTCGCTGATCTGGGCCATCGGCTTCCTTGCCACCACACTCATGCTGCTGGCGGCGCTTGTCTGATGCTTCTTCTGTTGTCAAATATCCCGGGGGAGTCGCCGGCACGGCGACGGGGGCAGCGCCCCCTTCCCCCATTCACGAAAGGACACTGACCCATGGCAAATTACGATGTCATCGTCATCGGCTCCGGCCCCGGCGGCTATGTCGCCGCCATCCGTTGCGCGCAGCTGGGCCTCAAGACCGCCTGCGTCGAGGGGCGCGAGACGCTTGGCGGCACCTGCCTCAATGTCGGCTGCATCCCCTCCAAGGCGCTCCTGCACGCCTCCCATCAGCTCCATGAGGCGCAGGAGAACTTCCCCAAGATGGGCCTCAAGGGCAAGGCGCCCTCGGTCGACTGGAAACAGATGCTCGCCTACAAGGACGACGTGATCGCCCAGAACACCAAAGGCATCGAATTCCTGTTCAAGAAGAACAAGATCGACTGGCTCAAGGGCTGGGGCTCGATCCCCGACGCGGGCAAGGTCAAGGTCGGCGACGACATTCACGAGGCGAAGAACATCATCATCGCCACCGGCTCGCAGTCCTCCTCGCTGCCCGGCGTCGAGGTGGACGAGAAGATCGTCGTGACCTCCACCGGCGCGCTTGAACTGCCCAAGGTGCCCAAGAAGATGGTCGTGATCGGCGCGGGCGTGATCGGCCTTGAACTGGGCTCGGTCTATTCGCGCCTCGGCTCCGAGGTGACCGTGGTCGAATATCTCGACCACATCACCCCCGGCATGGATGGCGAGGTTCAGAAACAGTTCCAGCGCCTGCTCAAGAAACAGGGGCTCGATTTCATCATGGGCGCCGCCGTGCAATCGGTCGAGACGCTCAAAACCAAGGCCAAGGTGCAATACACGCTTCGCAAGGATGACAGCGAACACACGCTCGACGCCGATGTCGTTCTGGTGGCCACCGGGCGCAAACCCTTCACCGACGGTCTGGGGCTTGACGCGCTCAAGCTCAAGCTGTCGGATCGCGGCCAGATCGTGATCGATGAAAACTGGCACACCAATATCGAAGGCATCTACGCCATCGGCGATGCTGTCGCCGGGCCGATGCTTGCTCACAAAGCCGAAGACGAAGGCATGGCCGCCGCCGAAATCATCGCCGGCAAGCATGGCCATGTGAATTTCGATGTCATCCCCGGCGTGATCTACACCCACCCCGAGGTCGCCGCCGTCGGCAAGACCGAAGAACAGCTCAAGGAAGAAGAGCGCGCCTACAAGATCGGCAAGTTCTCCTTCATGGGCAATGGCCGCGCCAAGGCGAATTTCGCGGGCGAGGGCTTCGTCAAGATCCTCGCCGACAAGGAAACCGACCGCATCCTTGGCGCCCATATCATCGGCCCGATGGCGGGCGACCTGATCCACGAAATTTGCGTTGCGATGGAATTCGGCGCCGCGGCCGAGGATCTGGCGATGACCTGCCATGCGCATCCCACCTATTCCGAAGCGGTGCGCGAAGCCGCGCTCGCCTGCGGCGACGGCCCGATCCACAGCTAGGACCGGCGCGCATTTGCCTTGGGGCGTCCGAAGCGGAATTCGGGCGCTCCGGCGCGCTCGTCTATTTAAGTTGCAGCTTCATTCCATGATGGCTCGCGCTGAAACCAAGCCGCTCATAAAAGCGCAGCGCGTCGCCCCTTTGCCTGTCGGTCGTCAACTGCACCAGCGCGCAACCGCGCGCGCGGCATTGCTCGATCGCCCAGCCGAAGAACCGCGCGCCGATGCCGCGCCCGCGCAGATGCGAGGCCACGCGGACACTTTCCAACTGGCCGCGCCAGGCGCCTTTGCGCGACAGGCCCGGAATGAAGGTGATCTGCATATAGCCGATGACCTGCCCGTCGGCCTCGGCGACCGCCATCAACTGGTTGGGGTCGCGCGCAACGGCGTCAAAGGCTGACACATATGCCGGTTCGACCCCGTGACCGGCGCTCTCGCGGCCACGGCCAAGCCCATCATCCGCGATCAAGCCGACAATCGCCTCCAGGTCGGCGCGGCGGGCGGGCCTGAATGTCACCGGGGCGCTCATCGCGGTCATTCTCCTGTCGGGTTCGATGCGGCGTCATCATACTCGCACCGCGTCCGGCGCCTGTCACCAAAGCGTTTTCATGGCGCGCTCGGGCCATTCGGCATCGTATTGCGCGCCGCCCTCCTCGCCGCCACTCACCTCGGCCAGCAGGTCACCCACCGTCGGCAGGCCCTTGCTGTCGTCACGCCCCCAAATCGCCGCACGGATCGAGGCGCGTGCGCATTGAGAATAGATTTCGCCGATCTTGATGACGATAACCGTTGCGGGCTGCTTGCCCTGACGGTTGAACATGGCCCTCAGCTGCGCATCAGCCGTGACCCTGGCCTGACCGTTAAGGCGCACCACCGTGTCCGATCCGGGCACCATAAACAACAATGACACGCGCCCGTCACTCACGATATTGCGCAACGAATCCAAGCGGTTGTTGCCACGCCAATCGGGCATCGCCAAGGTGCGGCTGTCCAGTTCGCTGACCACCGGCCCATCCTCGCCGCGCGGGCTGCCATCGGTGCCTTCGGGGCCGACCGTGGACATGATGCAATAGCGCGACGCCGCGATCCATTTGCGGTAAAGCGGCGTCAGCTGCGTCGCCACCTTGCGCAGGCTGGCGGCGCCCGGTGCGCCGTAATGCGTTTCCAGCGTGGCGACATCTTCGATATATTCAATCTTCGGGATCAAACCCGGCCTCCCGCATCAAAAGGTTGGACCCCGTCTCGACCTCGTCCTGCAAGCGAGCCATGAAAACCTCGCGCTCCAAACCGATTTCAAGACGCGGCAGGAATTCCACCACCGCCGTACCCGGCTTGCGCATGATACCCTTGCGCGGCCAGAACAGCCCGACATTCGCCGCCACCGGCACGCAATCCTGCCCCAGCTCCTGATAAAGCACCCCGGTCCCCACCTTATAGGGTGCCTTGACACCGGGCGCGATGCGCGTGCCCTGGGGATAGATGATCAGCTGTCCCGGCTCCTGGCGGCCCTTGGCCACATCCGTCACCATCTGGCGTATCGCCTGGCTGCGCTTGCCCCTGTCCACCGGCACACAGCCGATCCGCAGCGCATATTGCCCAATGATCGGCGCCCACATCAATTCGCGCTTCATGATGAACTTGCCCGCAGGCACCGCGCCGAAAATCAGGATGATGTCCAGGAATGACTGATGCTTCGCGGCGATCAGCACCTCGTCGCTTGGCGGCGTGCCGCGCACTTCGGTGCGCAAGCCCACCATCCAGCGCGCGCTCCAACGCACCCATCGGCACCAGCTCTGGCAGGCGGTCAGCGCACCGCGGCGACTGACCAATGCCCAGGGAAAGAACAGGAGTCCCATGACCCCCATCATGACATAGATGTTGATCACGAAAATCAGCGACCGAACCCATTGCAGCGCATGGCTCATGGCAGATCCTTCAGCATCCGGCGCGCCGCCGCGCCCGTCGCCCAGAAGGCCACGCTTGCCGCCAGCGGCGGCACCACCAGCGGCCAGATCCAGCTCAATCCCTGGAAACCCAGCCCGGTCAGGAACCCGCCCGCATCCTGCGCGGCGGGCAACAGCAGGATGGCCAGGCAACCCAGCACCATCCCCGCGCCCGCACCGGCCAGCGCCCGCAACGTGAAGCGCCGCACGAAAGCGCGCACGATATAGGCGTCGCGCGCGCCGACCTGCCGCAAGACGCCGATCACCTGTGCATTCGCCGCCAACGCCGCATTCGCCGCCAGCGTAATGATCGCCGCCGTCGTCGCCCCGATCAGAAGCAGCGACACCCAACCCAGCAGCCGCAACCGGCTCGCCGCATTGACCAGCGGCTGCCGCCATCGGGTGTGATCGTCCAGAACCGCGCCCGGCACCTCGGCCGCCAGCCGCAGCCGCAGCCCCTGCGCATCGAAACCCTGGCCTTCCTCGATCACCTCGATCAGCTGCGGAATGGGCAGCATGTCCACCGGCAGATCCGGGCCGAACCACGGCTCAAGCAGCGCGCGCTGCTCGTCATTGTCAAGCGCGCGCGCGCGCGCCACCCCGGTCGTGGTCTGCAATACCTTCAGCGCCGCCTGCGTCTGCGCCGCCATCTGCCCCTCGGGCGCGGAGATACGCACCGTCGCGCTGCGCGCCAGCTCGTCGCCCCAGCGATCCGCCAGCCGGCCCGTCGCCAGCGACAGCGCCAGTGCGAACACCGCCAGAAACGCCATCGCCGCCGCGCTGAACAAAGTCAGCGTCGCCGTGAACCCGGTGGGCGGCACCACCCGGTCGGCCTGCGTGTCGTCGACCATCATCTCGCGTATCCGGCCCAGATCCAGCTTCACAGATCCGCCCCCGCCAATTGCAGCCGCCGGTTCGCGATCCGCAGCACGCGCGCCTGAACATGCGCCTTCGCCGAGCGGATCAGCGCCAGGTCATGCGTGGCGATCATGATCGTCTTGCCCATGCGGTTCAGCTCGATCAACAGCCTCAGCAGGCGCTGCGACATCTCCCAGTCGACATTGCCCGTGGGCTCGTCCGCCAGCACCACGTCAGGCGACATGATCACCGCCCGCGCCAGTGCCGCGCGCTGGCGCTCACCACCCGACAGTTCCGGCGGGCGCGCCTTGGCCCGTTCGCTCAGCCCGACCCAGGTGACAAGCTCCTTGAGGTTGGCCGCCTCGCCCAGCAGATCGCGCCCCGACACCATCAGCGGCAGGGCGATATTGTCAGCCACGCTCATATGATCCAGAAACATGCAGTCCTGATGCACGACCCCGATCCGGCGCCGCGCCATCGCGATATCGTCGCGCTGCATCTCGCGCCGGTCGGTCCCGAACAGCCGCGCCGTGCCCGAAGTCGGCGTCAGCGCCCCGTAACACAGCTTCAGAAAGGTCGTCTTGCCCGCGCCGGACGGGCCGGTCAGGAAATGAAACGACCCCGGCTGAAGCTCCAGCGAGATGTCACTCAACAGATCACCGCCGCCATAGCTGTAGGCTACGTTCTCAAGCTCGATCAAACCTGTCCCCTCCGCACACCCCGCCCTACATGCCTCAGAGGACACACATGTGCAATGTTTGCACGCGCCAAATCGTTTGACCTTTCGCAACAGGGCTTTAGCCCCTATGCTAAACGCAAAGCAGACAGGCTGAAAACCGCCGGCGCGGCGACAGGTGTGGAATATGCGGCTGACTTGCCCGAATTGCGGCGCACAATATGAAGTGCCCGATGAAGTGATCCCCGCAGCGGGGCGCGATGTGCAGTGTTCGAACTGCGGCGACACGTGGTTCCAGCACCATCCCGATCATGTCCCCGAATCCGTCGTCCCCGACGAACCCGGTGACGAGACCGCCACATGGGACAGCGAAGCCGAATACGAGCCGGAACCCGCACCCGCGCCCCAGCCGGACTCAACGCCCGAGCCGGAACCTCAACAGCCAGACACGGGCGACGACGCCCAGACACCGCCACGCCGCGAAATCGACCCTCAGGTCCGCGATCTTCTGCGCGAAGAGGCCGAACGCGAGGCCCAGGCCCGCGCCGCCGAAAGCGTCGGTGACCTCGAAACCCAACCCGATCTCGGGCTCGAATCCCAATCCTCCTCCACGGATCTGCGCGGTCAGGAGGCCAGGGCGCGCATGGCCCGCCTGCGCGGAGAACCCGAGGACCGCCCCACCGACCCCGCGCCCGAATCCGATATCGACCCGGATTCACGCCGCAACCTGTTGCCCGATATCGACGAGATCAATTCTTCGCTCGAACACACGCCCGAACGCGACGAAGACATGTCCACCACCGATGCCGAACTGGCCCGACGCGCCAGCGGCGGCGGCTTTCGTCGCGGGTTTCTTTGGGCGGTGCTGCTTTTTGTGATCCTGACGCTGCTCTACGTCTTCGCGCCGCAAATCGCCGGGCTCGCGCCCGTGCTGGAAGGGCCGATGGCAACCTATGTGAACACGATCAACGAGCTGCGCATCCTTCTGCAACAGACGGTCATATCCTTCCTGCAATGAGGATTTTCGCAGGCTGATCGCGCTGTCGCTCGGGCCGTCCGTCCGGCCCCTTGGCCTCAGAACCGGTCGAGCAGACGTTTAAGATAATCCAGCTCCACATCGGGGCGCTCGCCCTCGCCCGAGCGGCGGCGGATCTCGTCCAGCAATTCGCGTGCCCGGCGATAGACATCCTCGCCCTGCAACAGCGAATCCTGCGTGCCGACCTGCCCGCCCTGACCGGCGCGCCGCCCCAGCGGGTCTGATTCCTGCTGGCCGGCCTCGCCACGGGCCTGGCCCTGGCCGCCCTGTTGCTGCTGCTGGTTCTCGGCCAGCGCCTCGCCAAGGCTGCGCATCCCCTCGCGCAGTGCTTCCATCGCTTCCGACTGCCGGTCCAGCGCCTCGGGCAGATCATCACCGCGCAACGCCTGTTCGGCCCCGTCCATCGCGCGATCCGCCCTTTCCAGCGACTCGCGCGCCGAATCTCCGGCCTCGCCGCCGCCGGGCAAATTGCCCCTCTGGCGTTCCAGTTCCTCGCGCAGCGCCTGTTGCCGGTCGGCCAGCGACCCCGGCCCGCCCTGCTCGGCCTGACGCTGGCCACCGCCCTGGCCCTGCTGGCCCGGCTGGCTGCCCTGGCCTTGGCCCTGCTGCCCCTGCGGCTGATGGCCCTGACCACGGCCCTGACCGCCATCGCTGCCCTCGTTGCCCTGGCTTTCGCCCGCCTGGGCATTGGGGTTGAACTGTTCCTGAAGGTCGCGGAACGCTTCATCCGACAGGCCCTGCTGATTGCGCAGCGTTTCGGCCAGCCCTTCCATCGCCTGCTGGCCGGGGCTCTGGCCCTGCTGGCCGCTCTGGCCCTGGGTGACGCGCATGTTCTCCATCATCTGCTGGAATTGCTCCAGCGCCTCTTGCGCCTCGGCCATGCGGCCCTGTTCCATCAGCTCCTGGATGCGGTCCATCATGTCCTGCAGATCCTGCTGGGTCATCTGCATGGCATTGTCGGGCATCTGCTGCGGCTCTCCGCCGTTCTGCTGGTTCTCGCGCTGCGCCTGCTGCATCTTCTGGCGCATGTAATCGTCGGTGGCGTCGCGCAATTCCTGCATCAGGCGCGCGATCTCCTCTTCGGTGGCGCCGTTCTTCATCGCCTCGCTCAGCCGCTCCTGCGCCGCGCGCATCCGCTCCAGCGCATCGCCGATATCGCCCTCTTCCAGCACCAGCGCCAGATCCCAAAGCGCCTCGGCGATCTCGTCCTGCGCCGCGCTGTCGAGGCTGTCATGACGCACCAGCGTTTCCAGCCGCCGCAGGATCACCCGCAGCCGCAGATAGGCGGTTTCGGACCTGAACAGCCCCGGATCGGGCTGATACGAGACCGCCCTCAGCACCTGCGACACCCGCTTGCCATTGGCCTTCGCCCATAACAGGTCGCGGCGCTGTTCGATCACCGCCGCCGCCAGCGGATCAAAGAACCGCCGCGCGGGCAGCTTCATCTTTTCCGGCGCACTTTGCCCCGCCTGATCGCGTGCATCGCGCACCTCAAGTTCCAGCGTCACCGGCAGATGCGCCCAAGGGTGCTGCGAGAGGTTCTCGATCAATGTCTCGGTGAACTGCGCCCGGTCGCCGGTGATCGGCATCGGCAGGTCCAGCTCGATCGGTTCACGCGGGTCGGGCTCGGTGGTCAGCCCGTGCCGGCGCTCCAGCTCGGCCATGTCCAGCCGAAAGACCGCATTGCCCCCGGTCACGCCGTAATCATCCTCTGCCGTGAAAGGCTGGCTCATCTGCCCGTCAAAGGTGGTCTCGACCCCGCTTTTCAGGATCTGCACGCTTGGCCCGGCATCCGGCAAGGCCGTGATCTCCCAGCTCTGGCCGCCCGGGCCGTCGATCGACAGCGTCCCGTCATGCGCCAGATCGAATCCTTGCTCGGGGCTAGTGGCGGGGTCCAGTTCGCCGGTGCGCCCCGATACGGTCTCGGCCACGCTCAGCGCGCCGACCTCGCCATAAAGACGCAAGGTCACGCGGCTGCCCTGCGGCGCCTCGATCTCGCCCTTCTGATCGTTGAGATAGAGGCTCGGAAGCCCGGTATAGGCTGGCGGCTCGATCCAGCCCTCCCAGGCCGGGCCGGTTGCCAGGGCCGCACCGCCGCCCGGCGCCATTCCGGCCACCGTGCCGACCCGCCAGATCGAACCGAACAACAGCGCCACCACCAGCCCCAGCAGCGCGACATAGCGCAACCCGAAGGGATCGCGCGATGAAAGCCGCAGGTCGGGCTCAACCGCCTGCGCGCTTGCCGCGCGCTCGGCCATGCGCTCCTGATGCGCGCGCCACAGCGCCTCGGACCCGGTATCGCCCATGCCCACCGCCTGCGCATCGGCCAGCGCCGCCAGCGGATGCCCCGGCAGGCTGTCGTCGATCCGTGCCAGCGCCACCTCGCGCGTGGGCCAGCGGAACGCCCGAAAGCCCTGAACGGCAAACAGCACGAACGCCAGCAGCGTCACCACCATCGTCCCCCAAACCACTTCCAGCGGCATGAGGTCATGCAGGCCCAGCAAAAGCACCGCCGCCACCGCGGCCACGAGCGACCATAGCGGCCAGAAGGCGCGCACGATCCGCTCCGCGATCAGCCCCGCCCAGGTCAGGGTCAGGGGCCGCCGCAGCCGGTTCAGCACCGGGATCAGGGGTGAGGATTGCCTCGCCATGCTCCGCTTTGCTCCGGGGCGTGACGCGCCCATCGCGTCACAGCCATTCGGGGATGGTATCTCGATTTATGATCTCGTCAAAGCTCGGCCGTGCCCGGATGACGGCGAATTGATGCTCATGCACCAGAACTTCGGGCACCAGCGGGCGTGTATTGTACTCGCTCGACATCACCGCGCCATAAGCGCCCGCGCTGCGAAACGCCACCAGATCGCCCGCCGACAGCGGCGGCAACATCCGCTCTTTGGCAAAGGTATCACCTGATTCGCAGACCGGCCCCACCACGTCATAGGGCGCCTGCTCGGCTCCCGGCACGGGTTCCCGGACCGGCACGATATCATGATAGGCGTCATACATGGCCGGGCGGATGAGATCGTTCATCGCCGCATCCAGAATCAGGAAATCGCGCCCCTCGCCGGACTTCAGGTAAATCACCTCGCTCACCAGGATCCCGGCATTGCCGGCCACCAGCCGCCCCGGCTCGATTTCAAGCTCACAGCTCAGATGCCCCAGCGTGTCCTTGATAAGCTGGCCGTATTCGGTGGGCAGCGGCGGCGCCTCGTTCGAGCGGGTATAGGGAATACCCAGACCCCCGCCCAGATCGAGCCGCCTGATGTCATGCCCGTCGTCGCGCAGCACCTGCGTCAGCTCCGCGACCTTCTCATAGGCCTGCCGGAACGGCTCCAGATCGGTCAGCTGGCTGCCGATATGCACATCGATCCCGACCACCTCCAAACCTGGCATGGCGGCGGCCTCGGCATAGACCTCGCGCGCCCGCGCGATCGGAATGCCGAACTTGTTCTCGCTCTTGCCGGTAGCGATCTTGGCATGGGTCTTGGCGTCGACATCGGGGTTCACCCGCACCGTGATCGGCGCGCGCAGTCCCAGCGACAAGGCCACCTCATTGAGCGCCGCCATCTCGGGCTCGCTCTCGACATTGAACTGGCGAATCCCGCCTTCCAGCGCCTGGCGCATCTCCTCGCGTGTCTTGCCGACGCCCGCGAACACGATCCGCTCGCCCGGCACGCCCGCTGCGCGGGCGCGGGCATATTCACCGCCCGAGACCACGTCCATCCCGGCGCCCAGCGCCGCCAGCGTCTTCAGGATCGCCTGGTTGCTGGCCGCCTTCATGGCGTAGCAAACCAGATGATCGGTGCCCGCCAGTGCCTCGTCGAACAGGCGGAAATGGCGGCTCAGCGTCGCGGTGGAATAGCAATAGAACGGCGTGCCCACCCTGGCCGCGATCTCGGCCACCGGCACATCCTCGGCATGAAGTGCGCCGTCACGGTAAAGGAAATGATCCATATCGGCGGATTAAAATGAAATCCCACCCGGATCAATCCAATTCGTCCCGGCCATGACAGGATGCTCCGGGCCACTGCACACGGGCGCTACCGCTTCGACATCGCTTTCCGCTTCAGGAACTTCACATGTGCCTTTGCGCGCTTGGCGACCCGCTCGAACACCGCTTCGAACTCGGCATTCAGAACACCCCGGCCCGTCGCCAGCTGATAGAGCATGTGATGTGGATTGGCATTCGACTCGATGATCAGGGGGCCATCGTCCGTAATCGCGATGTCCCAACCGATCACGCCGAAATTCGGCAGCATCGCATGCGCCCGCGAGGTCAGATCCAGCAGCGCCTCCCAATGCGGTATCTGCAACTCGGCGAAAACCGCCTCGCTCACGGGATGCTTCTCCAAAAGCTCCTGGTCAGGGCCACTGCCGCGACGGCACTGAAGCAGCCGGCCATTGACCGGGTCGATCTCGGCCAGCATGCTGCCGGGCTGCCAGTAATTGTCCGACATGGCATCGGGGGACGGGATTTTCCACAGCGCATATAGACAGCTGGGCGTGCCACCATCATGGACGGTCACAACCCGGATACTGCCCACCGCCTGCCCGGCGACCCTGTTCAGGGTTTCATGCTGACGCACCGCCGTTTGAAACAAGAACCCCTCGCCATAGTTTTCCGCCACTTCCGCGGCAAAGCTGTGCAGGTCGATCTGTTTGCCATTCGAAAGAACCAGTTTTCGCGCGGTTTGATCGAACTCCAGAATCAATGCCGACCCCACGCTCCCCGAGCCTTCTTCCGGCTTCACGAACAACGGATATACCGCGTCCTGCGTCATGAAGGCTTCGATCTGTTCGACCGATCCCAGTGTCGCAAGGTTTCCATAGCTTCGCTCGGTCGAGAAGACGGCCTGTATCAACGGCACCGGAAAACCCAAATGAGTCATGACCGATCCATAAAGCACCTTGTCGCGCACGAAGGGCCGCAGCTGCGTCGCGGCAAAGGGCGACATCCGCAGGTTCAGGCGCATGCTGCCCCTCTCCCCGACATATGTCATCTTCTCTGCCGTGCTCAGATCAGCGCGATAAACCTGGTTGCTGTAATATTCATGGAAATCCATATTGCGCCATCCGGCGCACAGGCGCATCAACTCGCCGAACTGGCGCAAAGGGCTGATCCCGTAATTCCGGGCCACATCCACGATCAACTGCGATGTCGGGGGCTTGGGGCGTGCGGGCGCGGCCAACAACGCGCCTTGCGAAACTGCGTCACTCATCTTCTGGACTCCACATTCAACTCCTACGTTGAACAGAAGCTTAGACCCCAATTTTGTTCAAATTTCGGCAACAATCATAAGATAATCACATCACCATGCACAATTTTTGACAGCATTACCGCGACAACGGCGCAGCCTAAAGCGCCGCGCCCGCATGCACGCTGACACGGCCACTGATCCAATCCGCGCGGCTATCGTCCTTGCTGACGTTCTCTTTCTTGATCGGGCGGATCGGCGGCCCATCGGCGCCGCATCCCGCCAGCATCGACAACGCCAGCACACTCAGCATCCATTTCATTTAAGCACCTCCTTCCAGCGTGCGATCTGCGCGCGCACCTGCTCGGGCGCCGTGCCACCATAGCTCATCCGCGACGCCACGGAATTATGCACACCCAGCACATCATAGACCGACTCGTCGATTTCGCCATGCACCGATTGCATCTCCTCAAGGCTCAGATCCGGCAGATCGCAGCCCTTCGCCTCGGCCATCGCCACAAGGCTGCCGGTGACGTGATGCGCCTCGCGGAACGGCATGCCAAGAACCCGCACCAACCAATCCGCGAGGTCAGTCGCGGTGCTGAACCCGTTGCCCGCCGCCGCCTCCAGCGCCGCGCGCTGCGGGGCCATGTCGCGCACCATGCCTTCCATCGCGGCCAGCGCCAGCATCAGGTTGTCGGCG
>CAZMZS010000066.1:0-14764 GCA_964570675.1 uncultured Roseovarius sp.
TTGGTTGCGGGAGCAGGATTTGAACCTGCGACCTTCAGGTTATGAGACTGAAGTACAACAGCTACGATTAGGCCTGCATCGGCTACGTGGATAGAACACTGAATCGCAGAACTCGCCGAAAGCATAATGCTTTGATCCATATAGCTTTTGATCCTTGACAGCACTCCCGCCGGAGGTCCCCCGGCGGGCAAGCCTCATCCGGTCCGGCCCGCGCGCCGTGTCCAGCCCCAGAGGCAAATCAGCTCCATCGCCGCATGCGCGCCCGCGATCGCCGTGGCGCCGCCCGCATCGAAGGGCGGCGACACCTCGACCACATCGCCCCCGACAACATCGATCCCCGCCAGGTCGCGCAGGATGATCGCCACCTGCGCGCTGCTCAGGCCGCCCCAGACCGGCGTGCCCGTGCCCGGCGCGAAGGCCGGATCGAGGCAGTCGATATCAAAAGTCACATAGACCCGCGCATCGCCGAGGATATCCTTGATCATCTTCGCGATCTCGGCGGGGCCGCGCTCATGCACCATGCGCGCGTCTATGCTGTGCAGGCCCAGCGTGTTGGGATTGACCGTGCGGATTCCCACCTGAACCGAGCGCGCCGGTTCGATCAGGCCCTCTTTCACGGCCTTGTAGAACATCGTCCCGTGATCGACCCGGTCCATGTCGTCATCCGCCCAAGTGTCGGAATGCGCATCGAATTGCAGCAAGGCGACCGGGCCGAATTTCTCGGCGTAGGCCCTTAGAATCGGTAGCGAAATGTAGTGATCCCCACCCAATGCGATACTCGCCGCCCCCGCCTCGAGGATCGCCCGCACATGGCGCGTGAGCGCCGGCGGGAAATCCTGGATGCTGGCGTAATCGAAGGCCAGATCGCCATGATCGACGATATCGAACTCCTCCAGAGGGCTGAACCCTTCCCAGCCATAAGGCGGATCGAACACCTGCAAGGCGCTGGCCTCGCGGATCGCGCGCGGCCCCAGCCGCGTACCGGGGCGGTTGGTGACCGCCTGGTCAAACGGCACGCCGGTCACAGCCAGATCGACCCCCGCCAGATCCTTGGCGTAACGGCGCCGCAGGAACGACAGCGCCCCGCCAAAGCTGTTCTCATAGGACAAACCGCGCGAACTTTTACTCGTAAATGCTTGGTCTACCTGTGTTTTCGCATCTTCCAGCGCCATTTTCACTCGCCTTTCGCATTGCCCCTTTAGCGGGGTTATCCGGCGGGCTGCGCCTCTTCGACAAGCCGTGCGAAAAAGGACGCGCCCACCGGCGCCACAGCATCATTGAAGTCAAACCCCGGTTGATGCAAGCCCGGCCCCTCGCCCTGACCAAGGAACAGGAATGCACCGGGACGCGCCTCCAGCATGGCGGCGAAATCCTCGGAGCCCATCAAGCGCTCGCCATTGGCAAAGACCGCGTCCTCGCCCGCTACAGTGCCCGCGACCCGCGCCGCAAAGGCGGTCTTCTCGGGGTCGTTCACCGTCGGCGGATAGCCCTCTTCATAGCGCAGCACCGCGTCGACTCCGTAGCTTGCAGCCTGCCCCGCGACGATCTCTTCCATGCGGCGGCGCACCATGGCGCGCACTGCCTTGTCGAAGGTCCTGACCGTGCCGTTCACATAGGCGGTGCCGGGGATCACGTTATCGGCGCTGCCGGTATGGATCTGGGTGATCGAGATCACCAGATCATCCAGCGCATGGTTATTGCGGCTCACGATGGTCTGGATCGCCTGCACCATCCCGCAGGCGGCGATCACCGGATCGCGCGCATCATGGGGCATCGCGCCATGCCCGCCCTGCCCGGTGATGTCGATATGCACCGTGTCGACCGAAGCCATGATCGGCCCCGGCGTGGTGTGAAACGTCCCCTCTGGCACCCCCGGCGCGGTATGCAGCGCATAGACCTGCGCGATGTCGTAGCGCTCCATGATCCCCGCATCCACCATCGGCTGCGCGCCCCCCGGCCCCTCTTCGGCGGGCTGAAAGATCAGCGCCACGCGGCCTGCGAAATTGCGCGTCTCGGCCAGGTATTTCGCCGCCCCCAGCAGCATCGCGCTATGCCCGTCATGGCCGCATGCATGCATCCGCCCCGGCACTTTCGATGCATGGGGCGCGCCGGTGGTCTCATTGATGGGCAGCGCGTCGATATCCGCGCGAAGGCCGATGGTCGGCCCCTCGCCGCGCCCCTCGATCAGGGCCACGACGCCCGATTGCGCGATGCCCTCCTCGATCTCGGCGATGCCGAATTCGCGCAGCCGCGCCACCAGGAAAGCGGCGGTCTCGTGGCAGTCCAGCCCCAGCTCGGGATGCGAATGCAGATGCCGCCGCCAGTCGGCCATCTCCTCGGCGAACCCGGCGATGCGATTGATCACGGCCATTGGCTGGACTCCTTGCCTGTTGCGCGTCACCCTTCCCTTGAACCGCAGAAAGGACGCCCGCGCAATGCCCAAGGACCCGACCCGCCACGACCCTGACAGCGGCATCGCGCGCCTGCTTGAAATCATGCGCCGCCTGCGCGACCCCGAAACCGGCTGTCCCTGGGATATCGAGCAGGATTTCGCCAGCATCGCGCCCTACACGATCGAAGAGGCCTACGAGGTCGCCGACGCCATCGAGCGCGCAGATTTTGACGATCTGCGCGGTGAATTGGGCGATCTTCTGCTTCAGGTCGTGTTTCATGCCCAGATCGCCGATGATCGCGGGCTGTTCGCCTTTGACGACGTGGCCAATGCCATCGCCGACAAGATGGTCGCACGCCACCCGCATGTCTTCGGCGACGAAAGCCGCGACAAAACCAGCGAACAGCAAACCCGCGACTGGGAATCGATCAAGGCCGCCGAGCGCGCCAAGAAAGCCCAGACCGGTGTGCTTGACGGGGTCGCGGCGGGGCTGCCCGCGCTCACACGCGCACTCAAGCTGCAAAAACGCGCCGCGCGGGTCGGCTTTGACTGGCCCGACACGGGCGATGTGCTCGACAAGATCACAGAAGAGGCGGGCGAGCTGCTTGAGGCAGCGGAAACCCTGACCCATGACAAGGTCGAAGAGGAATTCGGCGACCTGCTGTTTGTCATGGCCAATCTCGCCCGCCACATGAAGGTCGATCCCGAATCCGCCCTGCGCGCCGCCAACGCCAAGTTCACCCGCCGCTTCGCGCGCATCGAGGCGCATCTCGCCGCTGCGGGTAAAAACCCCGAAGAGTCCGACCTTGCGGAAATGGACGCGCTCTGGAACCGCGCCAAGGCCGAGGAACGCGGCGAGGTCTGACCCCCAGCAAGCGAAACCACGCCGACACGCGCCGATCATCGCTGGACATTCGCGCGCGCCCGCCCCACGTTCCGCGCAACCATTGCATGCCAGCCCTTTTCACGCCGGACCAGAAGGCCCCGTCCCTTTGACGCAACTCACTCTTGCCCGAACCGAAAATGCCGACCTCCTGTGTCGCCTGTTGACAGACAGCCATGCCGAGCGCGGGCTCGACCTGTCGCCCGAGGCGCGCCGCGCCGCGCTTTTGCCGCTGCTCGAAGGCTCGCATCATGGCGTCGCCTACCTGATCGGCCCGGTGCGCGCGCCTATCGGCTTTGCGATCCTGGGGTTCGGCTGGTCGCTCACATTGGGCGGGCTGACCGGCACCGTCGATGAAATCTATATCCGCCCCGGCGTGCGCGGTCGCGGCATCGGCAGCGAAGTGCTGACCAGCCTGCCCAAGGCACTGGCGGGCGCGGGGCTTGTTGCGCTGCATGTCGATCTCGGCCCCGGCGATGCGCGCGCCGAACGCTTTTTCACGCGGCTGCGCTTTCGCGCAGCGACCGGCGCGGCGCGAATGACCCGCCCCCTCTAGCGTTTCGCCGTTGACGGACTATGTTTGACTCATGGCCCTGACAATACCCTTCGATAACAGCTATTCCCGCCTGCCTGACCGGTTCTTTACCCGGCTCGATCCGGTCCCCGTGAAGGAACCGCGCCTGATCGCCTTCAACGACGCGCTTGCGGCGCGTCTCGGGCTTGCGCCCGGCACATCCGAGGAAATGGCCGAGGCTTTCGCCGGCAATCGCCCGCCCAAAGGCGCGACGCCCCTGGCGCAGGCTTATGCCGGGCACCAGTTCGGCGGCTTCTCTCCCCAGCTTGGCGACGGGCGCGCCACGCTTCTGGGCGAGGTCATGGATAACGACGGCAAACGCTGGGATATCCAGCTCAAGGGCTCTGGCCCCACGCCCTATTCGCGCATGGGTGACGGGCGGGCATGGCTGGGGCCGGTGCTGCGCGAATATGTGGTCTCCGAGGCGATGCACGCGCTTGGCATCCCCACCAGCCGCGCCCTGGCCGCCGTCACCACCGGCGAGCCGGTCTATCGCGAGGCGGGCGCCCTGCCCGGCGCGATCCTGACGCGCGTCGCCGCAAGCCATATCCGCGTCGGCACGTTCCAGTATTTCGCCGCCCGGCGCGATCTGCAGGGGCTGCGCGCACTCTTTGAGTATTCCGTCGCGCGCCACGCCCCCAAGGCCGAAACCCCCGCCCAGCTTCTGGAAGCCGTCTGCGAACGTCAGGCGCATCTGGTCGCGCAATGGATGTCGGTGGGCTTCATCCACGGTGTGATGAACACCGACAACACCTCGATTTCGGGTGAAACCATTGATTACGGCCCCTGCGCCTTCATGGATACGTTCCACCCCGACACGGTCTACAGCTCGATCGACGCGCATGGGCGCTATGCCTTTTCCAGCCAGCCCAACGTGATCGTCTGGAACATGGCGCAACTGGCGACAACGCTGGTGCCACTGATGCCCGATCAGGACGCCGCCGTCGAAGAATTCACCCGCATCGTTCACGCCATGCCCGAACGCATCCATGCCCATTGGCTCGCCGCCTATGGGCGCAAGATCGGGTTGGCCGATGCGGGCGCGGATGACGAGGCGCTGATCACCGACTTGCTGCGCCGGATGGCCGAGAACCGCGCCGATTTCACCAACACCTTCCGCGCGCTCAGCGACGGGGCGCCGCGTGACCAGTTCCTTGACCCGGCCGCCTTTGACGCATGGGAAACCGACTGGCGCGCGCGCCTTGAGGCCGAATCCGACCCGCTTGCCACCATGCGCGAGGCCAATCCCGTCTATATTCCGCGCAATCACCGGGTCGAGCAAATGATCCAGGCCGCCGTGGCCGGGGATTTCGCACCTTTCGACCGGTTGCTGAACGTGCTTTCGCGCCCCTTCGAAGCCCAATCCGACGCCAGCGAATTCACCCGCCCGCCGGAGCCCTCCGAAGTGGTGCAACAAACCTTCTGCGGCACCTGAGCCGGGTCTATTTCGTCCAACGTTTGAAAAAGCGGGGGTTGCGGCGCACGAATTCGTCGATCATCCCCGCCAGGCCGCCGCGCGCCTGCCCCTTGAGATAGGCAAAGCCACTGGCCGCACCGATCACAGCGCCAAACATGTTCACGATCAGGTCGCTCATCGTGTCCATCAACCCCGATTTCTGCATGTTGAACCCGAAGACCTGGTCCATCCCGAACTCGAACAGCTCCCACAGCGTGCCGATGGTGATCGCGAAACAACAGGCGAAAAAGGCCAGTGCGATGGGCGGCGCGGCGTATCGGTCGCCCTGGAACATCATGAATACCAACACAAATCCGATCAGGCCGAAGCCGATCGCGGAACTGGCATGCATCACCATGTCCCACCACCACAACCGGCCATAAAGGTCGATCACCTCGCCCAGAAACAGCGTCCCGGCCAAAAAGATCACCAACGCCGCGACGAAACTGGGCGGCACCCGGACATCCGCCCATTTCGCCACGAAAACCGGGGCCATCGACAGCGCCAGCGTCACCAGCGCCACGAAGGCCAGCTCCAGCTGCCACTCAAAGACCGCCCAGAGCGCCACGCAGACCAACGCGGTCCAGATCAGTCTTGCCAGCCATGTCTGATCCGAAAACACGAGGTGACAAATCCCTTTAGAGTTCCTTTATATGGATACCATGAATGAGCCTGCCTTTCGAATTGCAACCTATAACCTGCAAAAATGCGTCGGGCTCGACCTGCGCCGCCGTCCTGGCCGCAGCCTCGGGGTGATCAACGCGCTTGGTGCCGACCTTGTCGTGCTGCAAGAGGTCGACAAGCGCCTGCCGCCGCGCCCTGCCGCGCTGCCCCATGACATGCTCGAAGAAGATGGCTGGCAGGCGCTGCCCTTCGGTCAGCCCGGCGGCTCGCTTGGCTGGCATGGCAATGCGATGCTCTTGCGCGGCGATGCCCGCATCCTTGCCACCGCCCATCTGGAATTGCCCGGATTGGAGCCGCGCGGCGCGATCCGCGCCGATCTCGACACACCCATCGGCCCCTTGCGGGTGATCGGTCTGCATCTGGGGCTCGTGCGCCGCTACCGGCTGTTGCAGCTTTCGGCGATCAATCGCGCGCTCAATGTGCTTGACCCGATGCCGACGGTGTTCGCGGGCGATTTCAACGATTGGGGCTCGGGCATGGCGCTGGATGCGGCGGTCAAGCTCGTGCGCTTCCTGCCCGGTCACGCAAGCTTCCCCGCGCCGCGCCCGGTGGCGGCGCTGGACCGTATCGCGCTCAGCCCCGATCTGCGCGCGCTCGCGTCGGGCGTTCACCGCCTGCGCCCGGCGCGGATCGCATCCGATCACCTGCCGGTCTGGGCCGATCTCGCCTCGGCCTGATGCGCGTGGCCGCGCCCTCGCAAGCAAAAGGCCGGGGCGCATCATGCGCGCCCCGGCCCTTTCATCATTGCGTCTTGCTCAGGCAGCCTTGCTGCGTGTGCGCCTGCGGCGCCGCTGCGGCCCTTCGGCATTGCGCGGCTGTCCGCCGCCCCCACCGCCGCCGCCAAAGCCGCCACCGCCGCCCTTGCGGCGACGCGGTCCGCCACGGCCCTTGGGCTTGGCGTTGGGGTCCGGCAGATCCGCCCAGGGACGCCCCGAGGCCACCGGGATCGAAATCCCCATCGCCTTCTGGATGTCCTTCAATTCGCCCATCTCGTCGGGGGCGCAGAACGCCACCGCCGCGCCATCCCGGCCCGCGCGCGCGGTGCGCCCGATCCGGTGGACATAGTTCTCGGCGACATTGGGCAGATCGTAGTTATAGACATGCTTCACATCGGGAATATCCAGCCCGCGCGCCGCCACATCCGTGGCCACCAGAACCCGCACCTCGCCCGAGCGGAAGGCCCGCAAGGCGCGCTCGCGCTGACCCTGGCTCTTGTTGCCATGGATCGCCGCCACCGAATAACCGGCCTGCTCCAGCCGCCGCGCCAGCTTGTCCGATCCGTGCTTCGTGCGCCCGAAAACCAGCGCCAGTTCCTCGCGATGCGCGTCCAACAGCTCGATCAGCAGCTCGGGCTTTTCCGATTTGGCGATGAAATGCACCACCTGCGTGACCTTGTCCGCCGCCTTGCCCGGCGGGCTGACCTGCACGCGCTTGGGATGGGTCAGGTAGCTTGAAGCGATCTCTTCCATCTGCTTGGGCATGGTGGCCGAAAACAGCATGGTCTGGCGCTCGGCAGGCAGCAGCCCGGCGATCTTGCGCAGCGCGTGGATGAAGCCGAGGTCCAGCATCTGATCGGCCTCGTCCAGCACCAGGAACCGCGTCGCATCCAGACGCAGCGCGCGGCGATCCAGGAGGTCGAGCAGCCGCCCCGGCGTCGCGACCAGCACATCCGTGCCCCGCTCAAGCCGCTTGATCTGCGGACCGATCGACGCGCCGCCGACAACCAGACCCACCTTGATCGGCGTGTCCTTGACCAGCGGCACCAGCGAGTCGCGGATCTGCCCCGCCAGTTCCCGCGTGGGCGCAAGGATCAGGCTGCGCACGCTCTTGGGCTCGGGCTTGCCATGCTCTTCCATCAGTCGCGACAGCAGCGGCAGGCCAAAGGCCATCGTCTTGCCGGTGCCGGTCTGGGCAAGGCCCATGACATCGCTGCCATCCAGCGCAAAGGGAATCGCGCGCTCCTGGATGGGGGTCGGTTCGGTAATGCCCAATGCTGCCAGCTTCTTCACCAGCGGGCCGGGCAGGCCCATTTCCTGAAACAGGTTCAAATCATTTCCTTTCGGGCATGGGCCGCATGGCCGCACACCTTGGCGAACCCCAGACGGGGTTCCGGTATCGTGGTTGCGCCTCACCCCATGCCCGGCCTCGTGCCGGTCATTGGTCAGACGGTTCGGACCCACGCGTGATTTTGGGAACATTCCGCGATGTTTCATTATGGGCCAGCGCCGTCATGCGGCATGTCTTGGGCCCGGCTGCTCACGCGGCAGGAAACATCGGTTAAGATGTCACATGCGCTTTTCCCCTCTCAAAGTCAACCTCGGGGCACGAAACAGGTGGAAACATTTTGACGATAACGTTATCCAACAGCCCGACGACGACAGGGGGCCCGGCATGTCCGACACGATCACCGACCGCTGCGAGGCCAAGGGCCTGCGCATGACAGAACAGCGGCGCATCATCGCCACGGTGCTCGAAACCTCCGAGGATCACCCCGATGTCGAGGAACTCTACGCACGCGCCGCCGCCCGCGATCCGCGCATCTCGATCGCCACGGTCTATCGCACCGTCAAACTGTTCGAAGAGGCCGGCATCCTCGACAAGCTGGAATTCGGCGACGGGCGTGCCCGCTACGAAGACGCCGAACGCGAACATCACGACCACCTGATCGACATGCAAAGCGGTGAGGTGATCGAATTCGTCGACCCCGAGATCGAGGCGCTTCAGGAAAAGATCGCCGAGAAACTGGGCTACAAGCTCAAGGGGCACCGCCTGGAACTCTACGGCGTGCCTTTGCGCAAGCGCTAGAGCCGCCTGCGGCATCTTGTCTTGCCCTGCGCGCCGTCGTAGGCAGGTGGCGCGGACGACAGACACCACTGACACCCAAAGGCGTTACCATGGAAAACCTGCGCGCCAGCGCCCTTATGGTGCTGGCCATGTTCGGCTTTGCGCTCGAAGACATGTTCATCAAGCGCCTTTCTGCGGATCTTCCCGTCGGGCAGATCCTGATCATGCTTGGCAGCGGCGGCGCGGTGGCCTTCGGGATCATCGCCCTTGCGCGCGGGCATCGCCTGTTCTCGCGTGACCTGCTCAGCGGCCCGGTCCTGCTGCGCAACCTTGGCGAGCTGATCGGCACGCTGGGTTTCATCACCGCCATCGCGCTCACGCCGCTGTCCTCGGCCTCGGCGATCCTTCAGGCGACACCGCTCGCGGTGACGCTGGGCGCAGCACTGTTCATGGGCGAACAGGTCGGCTGGCGGCGCTGGAGCGCGATCTTCGTCGGTTTCGCGGGGGTTCTCCTCGTGATCCGCCCCGGCCTCGAAGGGTTCGAACCCGCCTCGCTTTTCGCCGTGCAGGCGGTGATCGGCCTTGCCCTGCGTGATCTCGCCACCCGCGCCGTGCCCCGCAGCGTGACCTCCATGCAGCTGTCCAGCTATGGTTTCGCCACCACCGTCCCCGCCGGCGTGGTGCTGATCTGGCTCAGCGGCGGCGCCGTCAATCCCGACCCCGCCAATTGGCGCGACATCTGCCTTGCGCTGATGCTGGGGGTCGGCGCCTATTACGCCATCGTCGCCGCAATGCGCTTTGGCGAGGTCAGCTTCGTCACCCCCTTCCGCTATACGCGACTGGTCTTTGCGCTTGTCATCGGCGTCACCGTGTTCGGTGAACGCCCCGACGCGCTGACCCTGACCGGCGCCGCCATCATCATCGGCTCGGGGCTTTACACATTGTTGCGCGAACAACGCCTGCACCGGCGCGCCCGCCGCGCTGCTGCCGCCCGTTAGCCCTATCAGCGTTGTATTCCTGCGCGAAGGTGGTATGGCACCGCCAAACCCCAACGGATCAAGACTGAGAGAGAGCCCATGAGCATCATCATCGACATTCACGCCCGCGAAATTCTGGACAGCCGGGGCAACCCGACGGTCGAGGTCGACGTGATCCTCGAAGACGGCACCATGAGCCGCGCCGCGGTGCCCTCGGGCGCTTCGACCGGGGCACATGAAGCAGTCGAGAAACGCGACGGCGACGCCGCGCGCTACATGGGCAAGGGCGTGCTCGAAGCCTGCGCGGCCGTGAATGGCGAGATCGCCGAGGAACTTCTGGGCATGGACGCCACCGAACAGGTCGGCATCGACATGGCCATGATCGAATGCGACGGCACCCCCAACAAGGGCCGCCTTGGCGCCAACGCCATCCTCGGGGTCAGCCTTGCCGTGGCCAAGGCCGCCGCAGATTTCACCGGCCAGCCGCTTTACCGCTATGTCGGGGGCACCTCGGCGCGTGTTCTGCCGGTGCCGATGATGAACATCATCAATGGCGGCGAACATGCCGACAACCCTATCGACATTCAGGAATTCATGATCATGCCGCTCAGCGCGGGCAATATCCGCGATGCGGTGCGCATGGGCTCCGAGGTCTTTCACACGCTCAAGAAGGAACTGATCGCCAAGGGTCTCTCCACCGGTCTTGGCGACGAAGGCGGCTTTGCCCCCGAACTCGGCTCCACCCGCGAGGCGCTCGACCTCATCCTCGCCTCCATCGAAAAGGCGGGCTACACGCCGGGCGACGATATCTGCCTGGCGCTCGACTGCGCCGCGACGGAATACTACAAAGGTGGAAAATATGAATTTTCGGGCGAAGGTAAAAGCCTATCCAGCGCCGAAAATGTCGATTATCTGAAATCACTCTGCGACGATTACCCGATCATCTCGATCGAGGACGGCATGTCCGAGGATGACTGGGACGGCTGGAAACTGCTGACCGACGCCATTGGCGAGCGCGTGCAGCTGGTAGGCGACGATCTTTTCGTCACCAACCCCACCCGCCTGGCCGAAGGCATCGAACGCGGCGCCGGCAATTCCATGCTGGTCAAGGTCAACCAGATCGGCACCCTCACCGAAACCCTGCGCGCCGTCGACATGGCGCACCGCGCGCGCATGACCAATGTCATGTCGCACCGCTCCGGCGAAACCGAGGACGCCACCATCGCCGACCTGGCCGTTGCCACCAATTGCGGGCAGATCAAGACCGGCAGCCTCGCGCGCTCGGACCGGCTGGCGAAATACAACCAGCTCATTCGCATCGAGGAATCCCTTGGCGACACCGCCCAATATGCGGGCCGCTCGATCCTGCGCTGAACTTTCGCCCGCGCCTTGATGCGTGTCAAATCCCGGCGCGGGCATCCCTGCTAGACACGTGAAACGTCCATTTTCACGGAGACATAGCATGGCAAGATTCCTGAAGACCCTTTTCGCCCTTTTCGCAGCCGCCACCCTTCTGAGCGCCTGCGCCGACGAGGACCATTACCCCGTCACCGGCGAAGAATGCACCCCCGGCGACCCGGTTCAGGATCTCGACACCTCCGCGGTTACTTGCGTGCCCCAAGCCAGCTGACACCGGCCCCGGAACCGGCCCCGGATACGAGGTATCCCGCGCGCGCCTGAATCTTTCGCCCTACCTCGCGCGTGGCGTCCGGCAAGCGACCCATCCGGGATCGCGAAAAACCGGGCTGCGCGGGCGCTTTCCTTGTATGGCGCGCGCCCTCGTCTCGCCCGGTATCCTGCGATACCGGGCTCAGCCGCCCAGCGCCTTAACCTGCGCGATCAGCGCGCGGGTCGATCCGTCCTTTTCCTGCCCATCCGCCTCGCCCGCCAGGATCGGTGCGATGTCACTGGCCAGCGCCTTGCCCAGTTCGACCCCCCATTGGTCGAACGAGTTGATCCCCAGCACCGCGCCTTCCACGAAGACCCGGTGCTCGTAAAGCGCGATGATCTGGCCCAGCCGCCGTGGCGTCATCCGATCATAGAGCAACGTCGTTGACGGGCGGTTGCCGGGGAACACCCGATGCGCCGCCAGCCGCTCCAGCGCCTCGCCCGTGGCGCCCTCCGCGCGCATAAGCTCCCGCGCCTGCGTCATCGAGCGCCCGCGCATCAACGCCTCGGACTGCGCCAGGCAATTGGCGACCAGCATCCGCTGATGATGCGCCAGATGCGGCTCATGCCCTGTCGCCGCCAGCATGAATTCGCAGGGCACCACCTGGCTGCCCTGATGGATAAGCTGGTAGAATGCGTGCTGCCCGTTGGTGCCCGGCTCGCCCCAGACCACGGGCCCGCTGCCATCCTCCAGCGGCGCGCCCGCCATGCTCACGCGCTTGCCGTTGCTTTCCATCTCAAGCTGCTGAAGATAGGCGGGCAACCGCGCCAGTCGCTGATCATAGGGCAGCACCGCCCGCGTGGGATAGCCGCAGACCTGATGATGCCACAGCCCGCAAAGCGCCAGCATCACAGGCATGTTCGTCCCCATTGGGGCTTTGCGGAAATGCGCGTCCATATCGGCGCCGCCCCCCAGGAATGCCCGAAAATCCGCAGGGCCAATGGCGATCATCAAGGGCAACCCGATCGGTCCCCAAAGCGAATAGCGCCCCCCGACCCAATCCTCAAAGCCGAACACCCGCTCGGGCGGTATGCCAAAGGCCCCGGTCTTTTCCAGCGCGCTCGACACGGCCACGAATTGCGCCGCCGGGTCCGCGACGCTGCGCGCCATCCAGTCCCGCGCCGTGGCCGCATTGGTCATGGTCTCGTCCGTCGTAAAGGATTTCGAGGCCACGATGACAAGCGTGCGCGCCGGGTCGAGCCCCTTGAGCGTGTCATGAATATCCGCCCCGTCCACGTTCGACACGAAATGACAGCGCGGCCCGTCATGACAGGGCGAGAGCGCCCGCGTCGCCATTTCCGGCCCCAGATGCGAGCCGCCGATCCCGATATTGACCACATCGCTTATGGCGCCGCCCTGGCCGGTGAACCGCCCGCCGCGCACCGCTTCGGCGAAAGTCTCCATCCGCGCCAACGTCTCCAGCACGTCAGGCATCACATCGCGCCCCCCGACCAGCACCGGATCGCCACCAAGGTTGCGCAAGGCCGTGTGCAAGACTGCCCGCCCCTCGGTCTCGTTGATGGCCTGACCCGCGAACATAGCATCCCGTCGCGCCGCCACATCCTGCGTTTCGGCCAGATCCAGCAACGCCGCGCGCACATCCGCGTCGATCCGCGTCTTGGAATAGTCAAACAGCATCCCGTCATGCCTGAGCGAAAAATGCGTCGCGCGTGCGGGATCGCCTGCGAACATCGCCGCGATCTCCCGCCTTGCGGGATCGCCCGCCAATCTCTTCAGCCTGTCGAACATCCCTGCCCCTTCATGCGGCCCAATGCACCACCATGTCCTCAAGCACAGCGCGCACCGGCGCCTGTTCCCGGCTGCTGCTCTGCGCGCGGTCCAGCGCGTTGCGCTTGGCCTTGCCGGTGATCATCATATGCTTGGACAACGCCGCGTCCAGCACCCGCGCCGACAGCGTGATGCGCGGCTCGGGCAGGCCCGGCGCGCGCATCGCCACCAGCACCGGCGCATCCTGCGCCAAGGCCAGCTCCAGATTGTCGCCCTTGGGAAAGATCGAAGCCGTATGCATGTCCTCGCCCATCCCCAGCAACAGAACCGAGATCGGCAGCCGCGGATATATGTTCGACTCCAGCTCCGCCAGAACCGCCTCGGGGCTCTCGGCCTTGGCATAAAGCGGCAGGAACCGCGCCGCCGCCGCGCGCCCCACCAAGAGGCGCTCGCGGATCAGCCGCGTGTTCGAGCGCACATGCACCTCCGGCACCCAGCGCTCGTCGCTCAGCATCACATCGACCCGCGACCAGTCGAGGTCGGAATCGCACAGCGAGTCAAACACCGGCCCCGGCGTCGTGCCCCCCGGCACCACGAACAACACCCGATCCTCATGCACCAACGCCGCGCGCAAATCCCCCGCCAGCGTGTTGGCCAAGTCGATGGCCAGCATTTCATCATCGGCATATTCAAGCAATTTCATGGCTTTATCTCCCGCCAGCGACGCCCGTCACGATGCATCAGCATCAACGCATCATCCGGCCCCGCACTTCCCGAGGCATAGGGCTTTGGCGCATCGCCGCGCTCTTCCCATCCCTCGATGATCGGATCGGTCCAGGCCCAGGCGGCCTCGACCTCGTCACCGCGCATGAACAGCGTCTGGTTGCCCCGGACCACATCCATGATCAGGCGCTCATAGGCGTCGGGAAAATCGGCGCTGTCAGGCCCAAGCGCCTCGGCGAAGGTCATGTCGAGCGGCACATCCACCAGACGCATGCCCCCGGGGCCCGGTTCCTTGATGGTCACGTCCAGTTCGATCCCTTCATTGGGTTGCAGCCGGATGGTCAGGATATTGCGGTGCCGCCCGGCATCCTCGCCGAAAATTGAATGCGGTGTTTCCTTGAACACCACGGCGATCTCGCTGGCGCGGTCCTTCAGGCGCTTGCCTGTGCGCAGGTAAAACGGTGTTCCCGCCCAGCGCCAGTTGCTCACATGCGCCTTCAGGGCGACAAAACTTTCGGTGGTGCTCTCGCGGTCCCCGACCTGCGCGCGGTAATCGGGCTTGTCGTCATCCGCCTCGTATTGGCCGCGCACGACGTTGCCCGGCGCCACCGGGTCCAGCGCCCGGATCACCTTGAGCTTCTCGTCGCGCACCGCATCCGGGTCGAACTTGGCGGGCGGCTCCATGGCGATCAGGCACAAGAGCTGCATCAGGTGATTCTGCATCATGTCGCGCATCGCCCCGGCGCGGTCATAATAATCGCCGCGCCCACCGACCCCGACGCTTTCGGCCACGGTGATCTGGATGTGGTCGACATACTGGCTGTTCCACAGCGGTTCGAACAGCATATTGCCGAACCGCACCGCCATCAGGTTCTGCACCGTCTCCTTGCCCAG